>NZ_JBFSVK010000021.1:0-107956 GCF_041467855.1 Vibrio sp. 10N.247.311.51
GAATCTCGAATCTCGAATCTCGAATCTCGAATCTCGAATCTCGAATCTCGAATCTACTTATAAATACACAGCATGTTCAAGTAGCTATCCGTTAAGCTTGAAAGCTCTTCTGGCGTTTCTACACGTTTCGCTTGGATGAATAGCGAGTAGCAAATGCCGTGGAATAGGTTCGCTAGATGTTTAGGATCGTGATCGTCGCAAACTTCGCCGCGTTCAATCGCTTTGCTAAACATGTTTTGTACTAACATTTGGTTAGTGCGGTTGGTTGTTACGAATAGTGGCCATACTTCATCACGAGTCGAAGCGCTCCATTCGAACCATACATTTAACCAATGGCTATCTTGAGCCACTAACGTCACCATTTCAGTCGCAATATTATGTAGGTTTTGTTTTGCGTGAATATCCAGATCGATATTGTCTGAAAGGAAGTTAGAGAATTGGCGTACAACGTGATTTAGTACTTCATCAACCAGATCTTCACGGGTTGGGAAGTAGTTAAATACAGTTGCGACAGACACCTGAGCGATGTCTGCAATATCAGCGTGTCCACCACGACCGATACCGCGGCGAGAGAATACCTCAAGAGCGATTTCCATCAATTGAAGTTTTCTTTTTAAAGGTGAAAGCCTAGTTCTAGGTCTCTTAGATATTGAGTCCATTTTATTTTCCTTGCCAACGAAATTTTTATATTAATGATTTTATTATTATTTAAGCCAAGATGAGTGTAATGGTGCATATGCGAATGGTCAATCCTTTCAGCTTGTTTTATAGACAGTTACATCAAACTTGATACATAAAGCGTGATCAGCATTGATGTGAAAGGAGACGAGTATTGGATAAGGCACCAGCGCACATTTCGTTGAGAATCTGACAGTAAATTCGAACCATAAGGTGGTGTGGGTATTTGAGCAGTGCTAGACTTACGCACAAAATTGAGCGACACAACTGACGAAACTGTCAACATTCGTCGCAATCACCAAATAGAATGAGAGCAGTATGAAGCATACAGTTGAAGTCATGATCTCTGAGCAAGAAGTTCAGGATCGAGTGAACGAACTAGGCAAACAGATCACGGAACACTACAACGGTAGTGAAGATCTAGTTTTAGTTGGCTTATTGCGTGGATCTTTTGTCTTTATGGCAGATCTTGCTCGTGCTATCGATTTAACTCACCAAGTTGATTTCATGACCGCGTCTAGCTACGGCAACGGCATGGAAAGCTCACGTGATGTTCGTATTTTGAAAGACCTTGATGATGATATCCAAGGTAAAGACGTTCTACTTGTAGAAGATATTATCGATACAGGTAACACGCTGACTAAAGTAAAAGAGATTCTGAGCCTACGTGGTCCTAAGTCTATCGAAATTTGTACGCTACTAGACAAGCCTTCTCGCCGTGAAGTGACAGTAGATACAAAATGGATTGGTTTTGAAATCCCAGACGAGTTTGTTGTTGGTGTTGGTATCGACTACGCACAAAAATATCGTCACCTACCGTACATCGGTAAGGTAGTACCTCAAGAGTAATCATTACGCTTGTGGTTTAGAAGTCATTAAAAAGCCCGCTTGATGCGGGCTTTTTGTATATATGACGGAATGGGTTAGCTTTGTTGACTAAGAAGAGGTGTCGTTAAGATCTTGTTTAATGCATCTAAATGACTGTTCTCTAGAGTATCGTTACTTGAGCAACGTACGCCAAGGTCCTGCAGCTTGCCATCGCCAATACCATAAACCACACCGTGGATTTCAACGTCTTGGCCACGCTCCCACGCATTCTGCATAATGGTTGAGTTGCCTAGGTTATAAACCTGTTCTGCGACGTTAATTTCGCACAACTTGTCACCCCATTGCTCACGAGGAAGCCCCTCGATTTGTTTACGGTATTTTAGGTAATTGTCACGGATGTGAAGTAACCAGTTGTTGATAAGACCAAGTTTAGGGTTATCAATCGCCGCGTTAACACCGCCACAGCCATAGTGACCGCAGACAATGATGTGTTTAACTTTGAGTACATCGACGGCGTACTGTACCACTGAGAGGCAGTTTAGGTCGGTATGAACCACTTGGTTCGCCACATTTCGGTGAACAAACAGTTCGCCAGAATACAAACCAGTGAGACGCTCGGCCGGAACACGGCTATCTGAGCAGCCAATCCATAGAAAACCAGGGCTTTGACCCTCTTCAAGCGTTGTAAAATACTCAGGTCGTTGAGATCGAATTTCTTCTGACCATTTAGAGTTGTTTTCAAAAAGCTGTTTAATCTCTGGCATTTTGCGTCTTACATCCCTTAATTAAGAATCTCAACTATACACAATGTTACAAATTCAATCTCGTAAAAACTGTGTCAAATAGTACTCATCTGACGTGTACTCGTCGTTAAAATCATTAACTTAGCGTAGAAGCTATGATCCGGTTATAAGACATTAATAATGTGATTGAATTAACACTTTCTGAACACTTGATACATTTGTTAAAGTGATAAGGTTTGTCATTTCATCATCAGGAAGGTGTGTTTTGTTTGGAAGTCGTTTTACGGATATCAATCTCAAAGGGGATATGTTTGGTGGTGTTACTACTGCCATCATCTCATTACCTTTAGCATTGGCATTTGGTGTTGCTTCTGGTGCGGGCGCGGAAGCTGGCCTCTGGGGTGCCATCATGGTTGGCCTATTTGCGGCATTGTTTGGTGGCTCGAGTAGCCTGATCTCAGAACCGACCGGCCCAATGACGGTGATCATGACAGCCGTAATGACCAGCATGGTCGCGAAATATCCTGAAACTGGCATGGCAATGACCTTCACAGTCGTGATGATGGCAGGTGCTTTTCAGATATTGCTCGGCACGTTAAAGCTCGGAAAATACGTGACTTTGATGCCATATAGCGTGATTTCCGGATTTATGTCGGGTATTGGCGTTATTTTAATTATTCTTCAGTTGTCCCCTTTATTAGGACATGCCGCACCTTCTGGTGGGGTGATGGGCACGCTCTCTGCTCTTCCTGATACGCTAGCAAACTTAAAAGTGAGTGAACTGTTTTTAGGTGCATTGACGCTCGGTATTCTTTTCGGTTTTCCGGCTAAATATCGTAAGTATGTGCCCGCTCAACTGGTCGCTTTGGTTGCTGTGACACTCTTGTCCGTCATTGTTTTTGATACCGACTCTATTCGCCGTATTGGTGAAATCCCAGCTGGTTTACCTTCTCTCGTTATCCCTACGATCAGCGCTGAACAGTTCACGACCATGGTTATTGATGCCTTGGTACTGGGTACGCTTGGCTGCATTGATACGCTTCTGACCGCGGTTATCGGAGACTCACTGACTCGTAAAGAGCATGACTCAGACAAAGAGCTTCGTGGCCAAGGCATTGCCAATATGATCTCTGGCCTGTTTGGTGCGCTACCTGGCGCGGGTGCCACTATGGGGACTGTAACCAATATTCAGGTGGGAGCGCGTTCTCCGCTTTCAGGTGTTATTCGAGCTTTAGTACTTGCGCTCGTGGTATTGGTTGCGGGTGGCTTAACAGAACCGATTCCTATGGCAGTGCTGGCTGGTATCGCGATGTATGTGGGTTTCAATATCCTAGATTGGAGTTTTATCCAGCGCGCGCACAAGGTCAGCTATGCTGGCATGGGCGTGATGTACGGCGTGATGTTACTGACTGTGTTTGTTGACTTGATTATTGCCGTTGGACTGGGCGTGTTTATCTCGAACATTCTGATTATTGAAAGATTGAGCCGAGAGCAAGCCAGACAAGTTAAGGCGATCAGTGATGGTGATGATGAAGACGATATCCCATTGACCGATAGCGAACGTCAGTTACTCGATAGTGCCAATGGTAAGGTGCTATTCTTCTACCTTTCAGGACCGATGATATTCAGCGTTTCAAAAGCGATTTCACGTCAGCACTCAAGTATTTCTGACTATGAAGCGATGATTCTAGATCTGACAGATGTCCCTATGATTGATGTCACTGTTGGCCTTGCGCTAGAGAATGCGATTAAAGATGCATTGGATGCGCAGTGTGAGGTGTACCTGCTTTGTCCCAATGAGAATACTCGTCAGCAACTAGAGAAGTTCCACGTGATTGACCTAGTACCTGAATCCAACACTTATCGATTCAGATATGAAGCCCTGACGGCAGCAACAAGCTATGTCGACAGAGATGAGCATCAATTTGAGTCAGTTTAATTATTCAGTAATAAGCGAACATGAATGAGCTGATATGAATAATCTAATATGAATAAGCTATAGACGCTCACTTCAAGACTGATCATTAATGCCGTTAAGTGAATAACTTAGCGGCATTTTTATATTTATTGAACGTTGATTTAGTCTTCACGTAGCCAAGAGGCTTATTGGTTTTCGAAAGAAACTCTCACACGATATTTGTATTAATCGTCAATCAACGATAAACTTGTTTGCAAAATGGCCGAGTAAACAAGTTTGGGTTAGTTTTCTGCTAGCTCGTTTTAAGCATTACTCTCTTCCTCAAGCTCGGTCGTCTACATCTTATCTATAGCAAATGGCAGTCTATCTCTATGTATGCATTAGAAATTGAGCAATTAAGAAAAACTTATGCTGGGGGCTTCGAGGCTCTTAAGGGCGTTAGTTTACAAGTAGAAAAAGGTGACTTTTACGCACTACTTGGTCCCAATGGTGCGGGTAAATCAACCACCATTGGTGTTATCTCTTCACTGGTAAATAAAACGTCAGGCAAGGTTAAAGTGTTCGGCTACGACATTGATACCGATCTGGAGTTAGCGAAGCAGAACTTAGGCCTTGTGCCTCAAGAGTTTAACTTTAACCCGTTCGAAACCGTTGAACAGATCGTGCTGCAACAAGCGGGTTATTACGGCGTGCCAAAATCCTTAGCAAAAGAGCGAGCGAAAAAGTACCTATCTCAACTCGATTTGTGGGAAAAACGTGGCGAACGTGCGCGTAACTTGTCTGGTGGTATGAAGCGTCGTTTGATGATCGCGCGTGCATTGATGCATGAACCTCATTTGTTGATCCTTGATGAACCAACGGCAGGCGTTGATATTGAACTGCGTCGTTCAATGTGGGAATTCCTAAAAGAGATCAATGAGAAGCAGGGCATTACCATTATCTTGACCACGCACTACCTAGAAGAAGCAGAAATGCTGTGTCGCAACATTGGTATCATCAATCGCGGTGAACTGATTGAGAACACAACAATGAAAGCGCTGTTGGGTAAATTGAGTGCTGAGACCTTTATTCTGGATCTGGAAGAGGGCACGACTGAACCTAAGCTTGAAGGCGTGAATAGCCAAGTGATGGTCAATGGCTCGCTAGAAATTGAAATCGACAAGAACCTAGGTTTGAATACCATCTTTGCTCAATTGAGCGAGCAACAGGTTAAAGTCCTCTCTATGCGTAACAAAGCAAACCGTCTAGAAGAGCTATTTGTGAGTATCGTCCGTGAGGGGAGTAAATAATATGTACAGCCTATATTGGACAGCTTTCTGCAGTTTGTTGACCAAAGAGATCAATCGCTTTACTCGTATCTGGGTGCAAACTCTGGTGCCGCCAGCGATTACCATGACGCTTTACTTCATCATCTTCGGTAACCTGATTGGTGCGCGTATTGGTGAAATGAACGGCTTTAGCTACATGGAATACATTGTTCCCGGTCTGATCATGATGTCGGTGATCACCAACTCATACTCCAACGTTGCTTCATCGTTCTTTAGCGCCAAGTTCCAGAAGAACATTGAAGAACTGCTCGTAGCACCTGTTCCTAACTACGTGATTATCGCCGGCTTCGTAATGGGTGGTGTGGTTCGTGGCTTGTTAGTGGGCACTATAGTAACCTTCGTGTCGTTGTTCTTTGTCGACTTACAAGTTGACCATTGGGGCGTGATCATTGCGACGGTATTTTTAACGTCGGTAGTATTCGCTCTGGGTGGCTTGATTAACGCGGTATTCGCACGAACGTTTGATGATATCTCTATTATCCCAACCTTTATCTTAACGCCGCTGACGTACCTTGGTGGTGTGTTCTACTCGATCAGTCTATTGCCTGAATTCTGGCAAGGTGTATCGAAGTTGAACCCTATCGTGTACATGGTTAACGCGTTCAGATATGGCTTCTTGGGTGTGTCTGATGTGGGTATCGTGACGTCGTTTGGCGTACTAGGTGTGTTTATCGTGCTGTTGTATGGCATTGCACACTACTTAGTGACAAAGGGTATCGGCTTACGTAGCTAACTTTTGGTTATCCAGGTTCTATTCATTATCCTGAATGACAGGCAAAGAAAAAGGTCGATATTACATCGACCTTTTTTGTATCTTTCGTTTGTGCTTTGCGTTAGAAGCTGGTTTACGTAAAGAGAAGAAAGCGGATTACTCAGCCGTTTCTTCTTTCACTTCTTCTTTGGTTTCCGTTACCAAATCGAGAACTTGGTTATCGATAAGACGGGTCTTACCTAGGAAAGCCGACATTAGAATCACTGCTTGAGTTGATTCTGAAGTGATCGCTTGCAGTGTTTTCGCATCGCAGATGAAGATCTCGTCAGGTTGAAGATCTGCAGCGCGTAGCTGGTCAGTTGCATCTTCAATCACTGAGGCGTAATCATCGCGGCCACCACGAATTGCGCTGCTGATCCAACGCATAGTGCGCGCTAGAACCGGTGCACGTTGACGCTCATCAATGGTGAGGTTGCTATTGCGAGAGCTCATTGCCAAACCATCCATTTCACGAACGGTCGCAACGCCGACAACTTCAATGTCTAACGCTAAATCAGTGGTCATCTGGCGAATAACAGCAAGTTGCTGAAAGTCTTTCTCGCCGAAGCATGCAAAGTCTGGCTGAACGATATTAAACAGTTTAGTGACAATGGTTGATACACCACGGAAGTGACCTGGACGAGAGGCACCTTCAAGCATGTGAGATATGCCAGGGACCTCAACAAACGTCTGCTTGTCTAATCCATCTGGGTACATCACCTCTGGCGTTGGTGTAAATACTAGCTCAACACCTTCACCTGTTAGCTTGCTTAAATCTGCTTCTAACGTGCGAGGGTAGTTGTTTAGGTCGTCGGCACGGTCAAACTGCATTGGGTTTACAAAGATGCTTACCACAACGATGTCGGCCAGCTCACGAGCTTTCTTTACCAGAGTTAGGTGGCCTTCATGCAGGTTTCCCATAGTCGGTACAAAAGCAACCGTACGTCCATCACGCTTAAACTGTTTAATCTGCTCACGAAGAGCCGCTATTTCAGCAAAAGTTTGCATACTTACTCCTAAGCGATTGTATGAGCTTCATCAGGGAAGCGCGCGCTCTCTACTTCTTCTTTGTATAGAGCTACTGCCTTACGCATATCACCTGTTTCTGCTAGGAAATTCTTAGAGAACTTCGGCATGTAGTTCGCAGAAATACCGAACATGTCATGCATAACCAAGATCTGACCATCGGTAACATTACCCGCGCCGATACCGATAACCGGTACGTCACAAGCTTCTGTAATTCGTTTTGCCAATGAAGCTGGCACACATTCAAGTAGAACGATTTGAGCGCCTGCGTTTTGCAGTGCCAACGCGTCAGCAACCATTTTGTCGGCTTGCTCGTCGTCACGACCTTGAATCTTGTAACCACCAAAAATGTTCACAGATTGAGGCGTTAAGCCTAAGTGTGCACATACTGGTACTGCACGTTCTGTTAGCATCTTCACAGTATCAACCAACCAGCTTCCGCCTTCGATTTTTACCATGTTCGCACCAGCACGCATCAAAGTCGCTGAGCTCTCACAAGCTTGCTCTGGCGTTGCGTAGCTCATGAAAGGCAAGTCAGCCATAAGAAGACAATTTGGGCTACCAGCACGCACTGAGCGAGTATGGTAAGCAATGTCTTCAACGGTTACTGGTAATGTATCGTTATGGCCTTGTAAAACCATACCCAGTGAATCACCGACAAGCAGAACTGGCATTTCTTGGCTTTCGAATAATTGAGCAAAGCTCGCATCATAAGCTGTCGAAGTCGCGAATTTACGGCCTTCACGTTTGCATTTGATCAGGTCGTTAATGGTTACTTTTTTCATTGGTTTTCCTTAATGCGCTTGGCTATTGTTGCCAAACATTGAGCCCGTTCTTATCTACTATTTTCAGCAGTTCTGTCAGCTCAGTCCCATCAGGGAGTTGTAAACTTGGTGCGATTTCAGCAAGCGGGTAGAGTACAAACTCTCGTTCTTTCATTCCATAATGAGGAACGATTAAGCGCTCTGAATCGATCACCTCATTGCCGTATAGCACAATGTCGAGATCCAAGGTTCTTGGTCCCCAACGTTCGTCTTTACGGACGCGCCCTTGCTCTAGTTCGATCTTTTGAGTGCAATCAAGTAGTTCAATTGGCGTTAATTCGGTTTGGATAGCGACTACCGCGTTGATGTAGTCAGGTTGATTTTGCGGTCCCATTGGAGTGCTACTATATAGCTGAGAGGTCGCAATAAACGTTGATCGCGGTAGGCTTTTTAGCGTTTCGATAGCCAAATTTGCTTGGCTAACTGGGTCGGCAAGGTTGCTGCCGACCGCAATGTAAGCAGTTATCATTCGGATTGCTTACTCTTTTTGTTTCGGTAAGTCTTACGGCGACGATGGCCTGACTTTGATGGTGCCGCTACGTCGTTAGCCATTGCTTGGCGCATGTTGCGACCTGCAGTCTGATAACGCTCCCACCATTTTGCTAACTCTTTGGTTTCGCCACCTTCAATCTCACCACGCATTTCTAGGAAATCGTAGCCTGCACGGAACTTGTTGAGCTCCATTAGACGAACAGCGCGTTTACCGTTACGGCGAGGCAGTCGAAGTTGCAGTTGCCAAACTTCGCGAATGGTTGCGGTGTGACGACGAGGAATCGCAATAGACTTTACTTGCTGATCAAGAATGATGTTACTCGCTTCCATGATCGCATCGTAGTGTGCCATTCCCTGTTCAGCGACAAGTTTGTCTGCCAGTTTGTTCATTGGGTACCAAAGCATCGCTGCGAACATGAATGCTGGGTTTACTCGCTTACCATCTTCGATGCGAAGGTCGGTTGAATCGAGAACCAAATCAAGCATCTGCTCTGTGTGAGAGTCGTAATCTTCTGTGAAGTGCTCAGCTACTGCTGGGAACATCTGTTGGAACAGGTTGTACTCGCGCATCAGGTGGTAGGTTTCTAAACCGTGACCTGATTGCAGTAATTTTAGAGACTCTTCGTAAAGGCGCGCTGCTGGGATGTCTCTTAGAAGGTGAGCTAACTCTTCAATCGGGTCAGCCGTGTCTTCTTCGATGTCGAAATCCAGTTTAGCGGCGAAGCGCATTGCACGTAGCATACGTACTGGGTCTTCGCGGTAACGCGTTTCTGGATCGCCAATCAGGCGGATCAGTTTATCTTCTAAATCTTCTACACCACCCGCGTAATCGTGGATGCTGTAGTCTGCAATGTTGTAGTACATCGCGTTGATTGTGAAATCACGACGTTCTGCATCTTCATCAACACTGCCGTACACGTTATCGCGCAGTAGCATGCCTTCTTTCGATTGTGCAGAAACGTTCTTCGATGGTTCTTGGTGGTGACCACGGAAAGTTGCCACTTCAATAATGTCGCGACCAAACATGATATGTGCCAAGCGGAAACGGCGACCGATAAGGCGACAGTTTCTGAAGAGGTGTTTGATTTGCTCTGGCGTTGCGTTGGTCGCAATATCAAAATCTTTTGGCTGAGAGCCTAATAAGATATCGCGCACACCACCACCGACTAGAAATGCGTCAAAACCCGCACCATTCAGGCGATATAGCACTTTTAGTGCGTTGTCGCTGATCTGCTTGCGTGAAATATTGTGCTCTTGACGAGTATAAATATTCAGAGCTAATTCGTGGAATCCGCGTTGTTCGCTTGGGGTATTGTCGTTTGTATTCATTAGTTTAGAACAAAGTAGGTATCGCCAACTTTGTTTTTCTCTTAGTCCAAAGTGGTAGTGCAGAGTTTAATTGCGGCTAATAATAGCTTAGCGCGAGCCATTTGAGAACATCGTCTGCTTAACCACAGTGGTTGGTTATGGCATTTTTATGTGTCGTTTTTGCTATTTGCCGTGAGTTTCGAGCTAATTACAGTGCTCTTTTTGTAAACTATCAGGTAACCAGCTGACGTTCCATTGTTGGCAGCCCCACAATAAAATCTCATCCATTGAAGCCTCACAAAGAGCCGTCGGGATATCAAAACCTAAGAATCGCATCGCGTTGAGTAACGTTGGTTTTGGGTTATCGAGATCTATCGCGGTGGCATGGTTCTGTTTTGACAGTTTATTCCCCAAGCTATCGGTTGCCAATGGTAAGTGCAAGTAGCTCACTGTTTTTTGTTTGAGCGTCTTATACAAACTGATTTGTCGACCAGTTGGTTCTATCAGATCTGCGCCTCTTACGACTTCTGTCACTCCTTGTTCGATGTCATCAAGGACAACAGCCAAGTTATAGGCAAACAATCCATCTCTGCGTTTAATAATAAAATCTTCTTCAGCTAGTGCTTTAGGGATTTGAATGGTGCCGTGGCGAACATCATCAAAGGACTCTACTGGAAAGTCCATGCACAAGCGCACCGCCTGTTCGCCTGAATCGATTAAACCTGCATCTCGACAGTGACCATTGTAAAAGCCACCCAAAGCCTTTATCTGCTTGCGGGTGCATTGGCAGTAGTAGGCTTGATTGTCAGCGACCCATTGATCGATTTGAGCTTGATACAAGCCATGACGCTGGCTTTGATAGACGACTTCACCATCCCAAAATAGGTGGTAAGCCTCAAGCGTCTTAAGAATGAGGTCTGCAGCGCCGGCCATTTCTCTTGGAGGGTCGAGATCTTCCATACGAACTAACCATTTTCCTTGGTTAGATTTCGCTTGAAAGTAGCTACCAAGAGCAGCAACAAGTGAGCCAAAATGAAGAGGACCTGACGGTGATGGTGCAAAGCGCCCGATATAATTCATGAGTGAACAACCTAATCTAAATGGTACCGCAGTAGCCGATTCTTAAGACGTTTAACAAGAGCTTTAATGCGTAGAACTAAGCTTCAATCTATAGAAAAAGGTTTGATGTATAGAACTAAGGCTTAAAGCTGCTATTTACTATCAAGCGTGTGAAATACTTCGCTCGGATAACAAACAAAAAAGGGAGCCAAGGCTCCCTTTCTTTACATCTGCAAGAATTAACCTTGCATCTGTTTCTCTTTGATCTCTGCAAGTGTTTTACAGTCAATACAAAGATCAGCAGTTGGACGAGCTTCAAGGCGACGAATGCCAATCTCGATACCGCAAGAATCACAGAAGCCGAAATCGTCTTCTTCGATCTTGTCTAATGTCTTCTCAATTTTTTTGATAAGACGACGCTCACGGTCACGGTTACGTAACTCTAGGCTGAATTCTTCTTCTTGAGAAGCACGGTCAACTGGGTCTGGGAAATTCGCTGCTTCGTCCTGCATGTGGTGCACAGTACGATCAACTTCTTCCCTGAGCTGGTTGCGCCAAGCTGCTAAAATTTTTGTAAAATGTTCCGTTTGCTCAGGTGACATGTACTCTTCACCTGGCTTCTCTTGGTACGGTTCAACACCTGCGATGGCTAGGATGCCTAGCGCTTTTTTCTTAGATTCTGGCATACAGCATCTCCTATTTACACCTAGTCAACTGCAAAGCAGCTAATTTTAAGGCGGGTATCTATAGCAGAAAGAACGAATGGTGGCAAATACTCTTATTCAAACTTGCAATCAATGTGATTAGTTCAGCATCTTTGCTTAGCTATTGATAAATTCAACAGCTTGTTTTAGTTGTATTTGAGTACTGCTGAGCTCTGCTTTATAGCAAAGCACTTCAACTCCAGCGTCTTGTGCTTGTTTTAGTAATAACGAATATTTGGCGTCTATATGGTGTGCCGCAGACACTTTTTCAATACCTGAATGTAAAACAGTGAATAAAAGTACGGCTCTATTTCCAGATTCGACCATTTCTGTGAGTTCACGCAGATGTTTTTGGCCTCTGGTTGTGACCGCATCAGGGAAAAAACCTTGCCCTTTAGTTGACGTTTCTTGTTCGTCGAGCAAAGTGACGCTTTTCACTTCGATATAACAAGGCGGCTTTTCGTTATCTTCAAGCAGAATATCAATGCGACTATTCTCACTGCCATATTTCACTTCGGTTCGTAACGCGTTATAACCTAAGAGTTCAACTATAGTCCCATTTTCAATTGCTTCCACTGCTAGCTGGTTTGCCCGCGCAGTATTTACACAAATACGATGACCTTTGTCTGTTTCTGAGATCTCCCAGCTGTTTGGGTACTTTCTTTTTGCATTATCGGAGGTTGAGTACCACACCGTATTGCCAGGAGTCGCACATCCTGTCATCGCTCCAGTGTTAGCGCAGTGAATAGTACGCTCGCTACCGTCTGGAAGTTGGATGTCAGTGAGGAAACGTTTATAGCGTTTAATAAGAGTCGCTGGCTCTAATGGCGGATTGAAGTGCATATTACTTATTTAGACAGGTAGGTTTTTATGTACAATGTTGCCAACATTACACCACAAGGTTCTCCCATTGCCACAACTGCCCATAGAAGCTGTGATGCCAGATCTGCTCGCTGGCGTAGAAACACACACTCAACTTATTCTAAAGGCCGCTCCCGGTGCGGGTAAGTCAACATTCTTCCCTTTACAGTTAGTTAAGACCAACGCCGTTCAAGGCAAAATCATTATGCTTGAACCGAGGCGTTTGGCGGCAAGGAATATCGCAACTTACTTAGCCAACCAATTGGGAGAAAAAGTGGGAGAGAGCATAGGTTTTAGAGTTCGTGGTGAATCTAAAACCAGCAGTGCGACTCGCTTGGAAATCGTAACCGAAGGGATTATGACGAGAATGATCCAAACCGACCCTGAATTGACTGGGGTTGATATGGTGATCTTTGATGAGTTTCATGAGCGCAGTATCCATGCAGATACCGCATTGGCGTTTAGCTTGGAGATCCAAGATGCGTTGCGTGATGATCTAAAAGTGGTTGTGATGTCGGCAACCTTAGATCAACAAGCTCTACAAACTTTGCTGCCGAATGCCAAATACGTTGAATCACAAGGTCGCACCTTTCCGGTCGATTTCCGTTATCAGCCTCTTAGTGCAAATGAATATCTAGCCCCTAAAATGGCCAACGTGATTCGCTCTCTGATGGATAAAGAGTCAGGCTCACTTCTGGCCTTTTTGCCGGGCGTTTCTGCGATTAAGCAGGTGGAATCTCAACTAGAGCAACTTGCCAGTGATATCGATGTTTGCCCTCTGTATGGGCAACTCAGCTTTCCTCAACAGCAGAAAGCGATCGCGCCATCAGAGAAAGGGCGTCGAAAGGTGGTGTTAGCGACCAATATTGCTGAGACTTCTTTGACGATTGAAGGCATTCGATTGGTGGTTGATTCCGGGCTTGAACGTGTGGCGAAGTTCGATCTGAAAACCGGTATTACTAAGCTTGAGCAAGTGAAAATTTCGCAATCTTCAGCTGAACAACGGGCGGGGCGTGCGGGACGAATTGAAGAGGGCTTGTGCGTCCGTTTGTACAGCGAAACGCAACTTATTCAGCAACCGGCTGTACCAGAACCTGAAATTCTTCATTCTGATTTGTCTTCGTTAGTGTCTGAATTGACTCAATGGGGCGCTGCGAGTGCCGATGAACTGCAATGGTTAGACGTTCCACCAAAAGCTTCTATTGGGCAAGCCAAGCAACTCTTACAGACTCTTGAATTGTTAGACGAGAATGGTCAATTTACGGCACTAGGAAAACAGGCCCAACGTTTAGGTTTAGAGCCTCGTATTGCCAGCATGTTGGTTAAAGCGCAGCAAGGTAGTCCTGCTCTGTTGAATGTCGCGATTGTTGCTGCCGCTTTGCTGGAAGAGCCGGAACGCAATGTGACGGATATTCAACACTCTTTACATCGACTTAAGCAAAGAAAACATTCCAAAAATAGCGTGGTGATGCAGCGAGCGAAAAGTCTCGCGAGCAAACTCAATCATCACTTAGATTTGTCACAAGCTGACGAATCATTGCTACCATTAGTGCTTTGTTTTGCCTTCCCAGACCGGATTGCACAAGTGAGAAGCGCGACCACCAGTGCTTTCCTTTTGGCGAATGGTCACGGCGCTGAGGTTCGTGATGATGATCCACTGGCGAACAATGACTATATCGTAGTGATTGATTTGATGCGCAGCACAGGGCGAGCCAGTCAAATTTTCTTAGCCACCGCGGTTGATATTGCGCAGCTAGAAGCTGAATTTCCAAAGCTGTTTGTGCGTTCCGATTACGCCGATTGGGATGAGAAACGTGGCCGTTTAGTTGCCGAGCAGCGTGTATCTCTGGGCAAGTTGATTATCAGCACCAAAGCTTTAGCTGATCCCGATGCGAATCAGGCGAGCCAAGCGCTGCTCAATTATGTCGCTCGGTGCGGGTTGGATCGCTTAAATTGGACAGCTTCGGCTAAGCAGTTGGTTGAGCGTGTACGCTGTGCAGAGCTTTGGATGCCTGAGCATGATTGGCCAGCGATGGACGAGGCAAGTTTGGTTGAACACCTTGATGAGTGGTTATCCCCCTATCTGAATGGCATTAAGTCGGCAAAAGGGCTGGCTAGTGTTTCGATTGAGCAAGCATTGTCGGCTTATCTTGGCTGGCCTTTGAATCAGGAAATCGACCAATGGCTGCCAACGCATTATCTGATGCCGACCGGCAGTAAGAAGGCCATTCGTTATCAATATCAATCTGAACCAGTGATCTCAGTGCGAATGCAGGAAGTCTTTGGCGAACAAGACTCGCCATTGATCGCGCAAGGGCGTAAAAAAGTCGTGCTTGAGCTACTTTCTCCAGCACAGCGACCACTGCAAATTACTCAAGATTTAGCCGGCTTTTGGGCTGGCGCGTACAAAGAAGTACAAAAAGAGATGAAAGGCCGTTACCCAAAACATCCTTGGCCGGATGACCCTGCTAACCATGTAGCAACCACTAAAACCAAACGACAGTTGAATCGATGATGACCAAAATGTTAACGCCAAAAAAGGCACCACCTAAAAAAGCGCCAGCAAAGAAGTCACCAGCGACCAAAGCCAAGCCTAGAAAACCAAGAGCGGCTGCGAAAAAGACCAAATCTAAGGCTAAGAAGTCTGGCAAAAGAGGTTGGTTGAAGATCCTATGGGGCATTTCTTGGAAAGCGGGCTTGGCTCTTGCGGCATTGCTGTTGTTCGTCGGTATTTATCTCGATTCTGTGGTCAAACAGCGCTTTGAAGGTCAGCTGTTTGATTTGCCAACCGTGGTTTATGCGCGTGTGCTAGACCTGTCTCCGGGAACTCCGGTGAGTTTAGTTCAGGTTAAGAATGAGCTCGATGTACTTAATTATCGTAAGGTGAACGCGCCTCGTCACCCGGGCGAATACTCCTCTTCTTCAACCAAGATTGAAATGATTCGTCGTCCGTTCGAGTTTGTCGATGGACCGGAAGCGGATCGTCATGTGATGCTGCATTTCAACGGTAACGAGTTAACTCGTATTCAGTCGCTAGAGAAGAAAGGCGACATGGGTTATCTGCGTGTTGAACCGAAAATGCTTGGCATGCTTGAGAAAAGTAACGATGAGCAGCGCCTGTTCTTAAAACGTAATCAATTCCCAGAAGTGATGGTTGATGCCTTATTAGCAACCGAAGACCGAAATTTCTATCAACACGATGGAGTGTCGCCACTGGCTATCGCTCGTGCAATGGTCGTTAACGTCAAAGCTGGGCGAACGGTACAAGGTGGTAGTACGCTGACACAACAGCTGGCAAAAAACCTGTTCCTGTCCAGTGAACGTACATTGTGGCGTAAGGTCCGTGAAGCCTACATTGCACTTATCTTGGACCATCGTTACAGCAAAGACCGTATCCTAGAGGCTTACTTAAACGAGGTTTATCTTGGGCAAAATGGTGGGCAAGCGATTCATGGCTTCGGTTTAGCGTCTCGCTTGTACTTCGGTCAGCCAATTCAAGAGCTCCGTATTGATCAACTAGCACTGCTGGTGGGTATGGTGAAAGGACCTTCGTATTACAATCCGGTTCGTTATCCTGAGCGTGCCAAGACTCGACGAGATCTTGTTCTTCGCTTATTGATGCAACAAGACATATTAACTCCGCGACAATACGAAGAAGCGGCGAGTCGTGATTTGGATATTCAAGACAACCCGCGCATTGCTAGCCGTCAGCCCGCTTACTTCCAACAAGTAAACATTGAGCTTAAGAAGTATGTCGGCGATCGATTTGAGGCGAAAAAAGGGATTCGAGTCTTCACCTCTCTGGATCCGGTCTCTCAAGACAAGTTAGAGAAGTCGATTGCTCGTAAGGTGCCTGATTTATCGAAAACCGCAGGTAACAAACTGGAAGCAGCAGCTATTGCCGTGGATAGAAATACCGGTGAAATCCGAGCGATGGTCGGTGGTAAGCGTACTGGCTACGATGGCTTTAACCGTGCCTTGAACGCGAGTCGCCCAATTGGTTCTTTGGTCAAGCCTGCAATTTACTTAACCGCACTAGAGCAGCCTCAGAAGTACACGTTGGCGACAACATTGAAGGACACGCCACTGAGCTTGAAAGGCAGTAAAGGCAGCGTGTGGAGCCCGAGAAACTTCGATCGTAAGTTCCGTGGCGATGTGCCCTTGTATGTGGCGCTTTCTAAGTCTTACAACGTACCTACCGTTCGTTTAGGCATGCAGTTAGGCATTGATAGCGTCTCAGATACGATTGGAAAGCTGGGGGTCGATAAAAATGAGATTCGCCCAGTACCATCGATGTTTTTGGGTTCGTTCTCACTGACTCCGTTCCAAGTTGCGCAGATGTATCAAACTATCACCAACTCTGGCCGTATCGCACCTTTGTCTGCGCTTCGCTCTGTGGTTGATAATGATGGTGAGGTCTTATATCAATCGATTCCTCGTGTATCACAAAGCGTTGACCAGCAAGCCGCTTGGCTAACAACCTATGCGATGAAGCGTGGTGTCTCGGAAGGTACAGGCCGTTTCCTACAAGGTCAGTTTGCATGGGCAGGGTTAGCTGGTAAAACGGGCACTAGTAATGACAGCCGAGACAGCTGGTTCGTGGGCGTTGATGGCCGTGAAGTGACGACCATCTGGCTAGGGCGAGATGACAATAAGCCGACTAAGCTTACTGGTTCGAGTGGTGCGTTACGTGTTTATGCCGATTATCTCAAACAGAGAACGCCCGAGCAGTTATTGCTGCCTTGGCCGACAGGCATTGTCACGGCCAACTTTACTCGAACTTCTGAAGGGGCTTTAGAGTTTGATTGTGATGGTGCAGTCAAACTGCCAGTTTGGGATGAGGATGGAAACATTAAAAAGGGCTGTGAAAGTCAACCAAAACAGTGGCTAAAGAAGCTTTTTCAGTGGTAAAGTCGTAACAGGAAAGAATGACAAGGACAGTTAAAATAATGATTTCTCGTTGGTTAGTGAGTGGCTTAGGCATTGTCGGTACTGTGATCAGTTTTCAGCTGTTTGCATCCACCGCGACACAGGTTGATCAATCTCAGCAGGCTGAACAAGCTCATAAAAGACCAACCGTTGCTGTCGTTCTTGCGGGTGGTGGGGCAAAAGGTGCAGCTCACATTGGTGTGCTTAAAGCTCTAGAAGAGATGCAAATCCCGGTTGATTACATTACCGGTACCAGTATGGGCTCATACGTTGGTGGTCTTTATGCGACAGGGATGAGCGCAGACGAGATCGAGAGCTTTATTTATACGGTCGATTGGAATCGCGGTTATCGTGATCGCGTTAACCGTAGTGATCGCCGTGTACGTGACAAAGAATATGAAGACCGCTACCAACTGAACACCGATCTCGGTTTAGGTTGGGGCGAAATCAAAGCAAGGAAAGGGGTGGTGCAAGGCCAGAATATGTTACGTATTCTGCGTGAGACCACAGGTAATCTATCCTCATTCGATTCTTTCGACCATCTTGCGATTCCATACCGTTCCGTCGCAACCGACATCATCGAACTTGAAGAGGTGGTCATCGACCATGGTCACCTTGTTGATGCCATGATGGCCAGTATGTCAGTTCCCGGCGCGCTTCCTCCTTATGAACTCGATGGTCGAATGCTGGTTGATGGTGGTGTCACCAATAACATGCCCGTCGACGTTGCCAGAGCGATGGGTGCAGACATCGTCATTGCGGTGGATATCAGTACCAACTACAAAGGCAAAGATGATTTCACGAATTTTCTAGCCGCAGCTGACCAACTCTCTAATTATCTTGTTCAACGCAGCACCCAAGAGCAAGCTGAAACACTCACAGACGATGATGTCTTCCTGCGCCCAGATGTTGGGGAAATGGAGACGACAGAATTTGATAAAATGCCATCGGCTTTCCTCGCGGGCTATGAAGCCGCTAAGCAGCATACTGATGAACTTTCTAAGCTATCGCTCTCAAATGCCGATTATCAGCATTATATCGAGGACAAACAAAAAGCACGCAGACAGCTAAAACACGGCGATCAGACCGTCGTTGACCGAGTTGTGATCAATAACAACACCCACTATTCCGATAAGCTGATCGAAAACCGTTTAAACCTTGATTCAGGTGAGGTTCTGAAGACCAGTGAAATTGAATCTAAAGTACAAGACCTCTATGCGCTAGATAGATTCGAGTTGGTGACGTATGAATTTGACACTGTGGATGGCGAGGAGCAACTGCAGGTCGATGTGAACGAAAAATCTTGGGGGCCAAACTACCTCAACTTTCGATTCTTTCTTGAAGATGACTTCTCGACTACCAGTCAGTACTCGATCGGTGTTTCAGCCAACTTTACCGATATCAACTCGCACGGTGCAGAGCTAAGAACCAATATCGAGATGGGAACGGATAAACGAATTGAGGCGGAACTCTATTCGCCATTCTTTTCGAGTCAAAAATTGTTCACTTCTGCATCGATTGCTTATAGCAAGGAAAACAGAAATCTACCGGTAGATATTGACGATATTGAAGAGCCGACACTGGACGTAACGAAAGACTACTTTCCAATGACTTATAGCGAGTATGTCGGTGAATTGGCATTAGGCTATCAACCTACTTTGTGGCAAGAACTGAAATTTGGTGCTCGTTATACTGATGGGGATGTTGAGGTGGCTTCTTTACCTTCGTTAGGTAATGGTGGTTACACTCGTATTGGTGGGTTTATCAATTATCGATTGGATACTTTGGATAACTTCAGCTTGCCTACTGAAGGTTATTTTGTTGATTTAGAATACCTTGTTTCTCATGATGACTTTCAGAATGATACCTCGATTAACGAAACAGAGCTGACGTCTGAGAGCGATACGGTTTATGAATTTTCGGCTAATTTAATGGCTGCAAAGAGTATCGAGAAGCATACTTTAGTCGCAAAGCTCGATTACGGTATTGTAGAGAGTAAAAATTCGATTTTCCCTATTGATCCTAAAGAGCTTGGTGGCTTCTTAAACCTGTCAGGTATTCCAAGGAACAGTATGATTGGCCAGAACTTGGCCTACACCAGCCTTATCTATCGTTATAAGTGGTTTGAAAATGACTTCGGCCTTTTTGAATCACCATTCTACGTGGGTGCATCCATTGAGCATGGTGGTGTTTGGTCGAACAATGATTTGAGTATTGATGAAGCGCCAATGTACACCGCGGGTTCTGTTTTCGCGGGTGTCGATTCACCAATCGGGCCGATCATTTTAGCTTATGGCCGAACCGAAGATAATTTCGATTCGGTGTATCTGATTGTAGGTACGTCCTACAAATAATCATGCGCAGAGTCGCCATTTAAGTGCGTAATTAGGCAAAAATAGTGGGACTTTCGTCTTAACTTGCTATGTTGGTCAAAATGATAAGATTTTAATTTAACGTTAAATTTGCTATTCTACCGCCCACAGTTTGGCCTCTATGACGCCGCTCATCAATACAAATTGAATGACAAAAATGGCAATGGAGAGCCAAGTTTCCAAGGATGTTCACTTCTTTATTTTACTAACAATTATGAAGGGAAGAAGTGAACCGCAATGAGAGGAAAAAAGTCGTGCTTGAAGCCTACCGTAAACACGTCGAAGAACGTGCTGCCGAAGGAGTTGTTCCAAAACCACTAGATGCTGAGCAGGTAGCTGGCCTAGTTGAACTTCTGAAGAATCCACCTCAAGGTGAAGAAGAAATCATTCTTGACCTACTAGAAAATCGCATTCCACCGGGTGTAGATGAAGCTGCTTACGTAAAAGCTGGCTTTCTTACGGCTATCACTAAAGGTGAAGTAGCTTCTCCACTAGTAAGCAAAGCAAAAGCTGCAGAACTGCTTGGTACTATGCAAGGCGGTTACAACATCGAATCTCTAGTATCTCTACTAGACGATGCTGAGCTTGCTCCAATCGCTGTTAAAGCGCTATCTCATACTCTACTGATGTTCGATGCGTTCTATGACGTAGAAGAGAAAGCAAAAGCTGGCAATGCATCTGCACAACAAGTACTTCAATCTTGGGCTGATGCTGAATGGTTTACAGCGAAAAACAAAGTAGCGGAAAAGATCACCGTTAAAGTATTTAAAGTTACCGGTGAAACGAACACTGATGACTTATCTCCAGCACCTGATGCATGGTCACGTCCTGATATCCCAGTGCACGCGAAAGCGATGCTGAAGATGGAACGTGATGGCATTACTCCTGATGAACAGGGTAGCGTTGGTCCAATCAATCAAATTGAAGAAATGCAAAAAGATGGCATTCCACTGGCTTACGTTGGTGATGTTGTTGGTACAGGTTCTTCACGTAAATCGGCAACAAACTCAGTACTTTGGTTCATGGGTGAAGATATCCCATTCGTACCAAACAAGCGTACTGGCGGTGTTTGTCTTGGTGGTAAAATTGCACCAATCTTCTACAACACAATGGAAGATTCAGGCGCACTACCCATTGAACTGAACGTACAAGACATGAACATGGGCGATATCATTGATATCTACCCGTACGAAGGTGTTGTTCACAAGAACGGTTCTGTGATTTCAAACTTTGAGCTAAGCAAAGTACTTCTTGATGAAGTGCGTGCTGGTGGCCGTATTCCACTGATCATCGGTCGTGGTCTAACGGGTCGTGCTCGTGACGCTCTAGGTCTAGCTGAAACGGATCTGTTTGCTAAACCAATCGATCCATCTGCATCTGATAAAGGCTACACGCTAGCTCAGAAGATGGTTGGTAAAGCATGTGGCGTTGAAGGTGTTCGTGCTGGTCAGTACTGTGAACCTAAAATGACGACAGTCGGTTCTCAAGATACGACCGGTCCTATGACTCGTGATGAGCTTAAAGATCTGGCGTGTCTTGGTTTCTCTGCAGACCTTGTAATGCAGTCTTTCTGTCACACATCGGCATACCCTAAACCGGTAGATGTAAACACTCACCATACGCTACCTGATTTCATCATGAACCGTGCGGGTGTTTCACTTCGTCCGGGTGATGGCGTTATCCACTCATGGCTAAACCGTATGCTTCTTCCTGATACTGTAGGTACAGGTGGTGACTCGCATACTCGTTTCCCTCTAGGTATTTCATTCCCTGCGGGTTCTGGCTTAGTAGCATTTGCTGCAGCAACAGGCGTTATGCCTCTTGATATGCCTGAATCTATCTTGGTTCGCTTTAAAGGTGAAATGCAACCGGGTATCACGCTACGTGACCTCGTACACGCGATTCCTCTATACGGTATCAAGCAAGGTCTACTAACGGTAGAGAAAGCCGGTAAGATCAACGAATTCTCTGGTCGTGTACTAGAAATTGAAGGTGTTGAGCACTTATCTGTTGAGCAAGCATTTGAGCTTTCTGATGCATCTGCTGAGCGTTCTGCTGCAGGTTGTACGGTTAAGCTATCTCAAGAGTCTATCGATGAGTACCTGAACTCGAATATCGTTATGCTTAAGTGGATGATTGCTGAAGGTTACGGTGATGTTCGTACGATTGAGCGTCGCATCACAGCAATGGAAGAGTGGTTAGCGAACCCTGAGTTGCTATCTGCTGATTCAGATGCGGAATACGCGCATGTTATTGAGATTGATCTTGCTGACATCGATCAACCAATCCTATGTGCACCAAACGATCCAGATGATGCTCGTCTTCTTTCTGACGTTCAAGGTACTGAGATTCAAGAAGTGTTCATCGGTTCTTGTATGACCAACATCGGTCACTTCCGTGCTGCAGGTAAGATGCTAGAAGAGTTTAACGGCTCACTAAATACTCGCCTATGGGTGGCTCCGCCAACGAAGATGGATAAAGACCAACTGACAGAAGAGGGCTACTACGGCATCTTCGGTCGTGCTGGGGTACGTATCGAAACTCCTGGCTGTTCACTATGTATGGGTAACCAAGCTCGTGTTGCTGATGCTTCGACGGTTATGTCGACGTCAACGCGTAACTTCCCGAACCGCTTAGGTAATGGCGCGAACGTTTATCTGGCTTCTGCTGAGCTTTCTGCTGTTGGTGCGATTCTAGGTCGCATCCCAACGAAAGAAGAGTACTTAGAGTACGCTGAGAAGATTAATGCAACGGCTGCTGATACATACCGTTACCTGAACTTCCATAAAATGGGTCAGTACACGGAAAAAGCAGACACGGTTATCTTCCAAGAACCAGCTTAGTTCCTCGTTATATTTGTAGCTGCAGCGTTGTTGACTGCGTACGTTCACCGGAACGCCGGCCGCCCTAATTACATAGAGCTTCTATGCTCATAGGGATGAACGTACTTGTCGCCTAACTGCAACTATTTAGAGGAACCCAAATGATAGAACGTCTACTTCGGTAGGCGTTTTTTTATGTCTGAATACTGGACGACGAGCGACTCGATCTCTTGATGACTTCGCTATATACTCTTGCCTCATTTTTGCCACAACCCTTTTATTGAGCCTCTTTTTATTAGAGCTTTGGAGCCTTATGGAATTCGAATTTACTAGAAACACTCTAATGGGTGAATACTATGTGAAATGCAGTATGGGCCATGAGATTGTTGGCCGTTGGCTTCAAGAAGAGATCGGTAAAGATAAGCAGAAATTAGATCATGTGATGGCGTTGATTGAGCAATCTCGACAGGACTTGAGCAATGAAGTGACGCTGCTTGGCAAAGAGATTAGCCTTGCGATCAATGAAGATGAAGTAACGATTCAAGAAAACGTGTTAGCGCATGAGCAAGAGATGGAAGAGGGCAGTGAATTCGACTTCTATAATTGTGAAAGCCAAGCAAGCTGCGGAATCGACGATTTCGAACTGCTCATCGAACGCTGGATGGATTTTTTAGGTTACTAGTCCTAAGACCTATTTGTTAGTCACTCAGAGCTTTGAAGGCTCCGTTGCCCAAAACTGGAGCAATAAGAGCATCACGCATTAAGATAGTGAAAAGGCCGCACCATATTGGTGCGGCCTTTTTCGTTATTACGACCTTATTATCTTCATCTTATTTAAAATCAACCACTTAACTTTTTGGCACGCTACTTGGATTGTAATAAGAGAATTAACGGATTAAGTAAGAATTTAAGGAACGAATATGAAATTGATAAATGCCATTGTTAAGCCATTCAAATTAGACGATGTACGCGAAGCGCTCTCTGATGTGGGTATTGAAGGTATGACTGTTTCTGAAGTGAAAGGCTTTGGTCGTCAGAAGGGACACACTGAATTGTATCGTGGTGCAGAGTACCAAGTGGATTTCCTACCAAAGGTGAAGCTAGAGATTGCTACCCAAGCTGAGAATGTTGACCGAGTTGTTGAAGCGATTAGCCAAGCGGCACACACCGGAAAAATCGGCGACGGCAAAATTTTTGTGTATGACCTAAGCCAAGCCGTACGAATTCGTACTGGTGAAATGGATGCTGAAGCACTTTAAAGAATTACAAGGACTGGAGACTTTAATATGGAACTTACAACAACAGTAACGGAACTACGTTACGCACTAGACACTTTTTTCTTCCTCATTTCAGGTGCGTTGGTAATGTGGATGGCAGCAGGCTTCGCGATGTTAGAAGCTGGCCTAGTTCGTTCAAAGAACACCACAGAAATTTTAACTAAGAACATCTGTTTGTACGCAATTGCTTGTACAGCTTTCTTAGTGGTTGGTTACAACATCATGTATGTCGACAACGGTGAAGGCGGTTGGTTGCCATCATTTGGTACTCTAATTGGTACACAAGGTGAAGGCGCAGACCACTCTCTAGAATCAGACTTCTTCTTCCAGGTAGTATTCGTTGCAACAGCAATGTCTGTAGTATCTGGTGCGGTTGCTGAGCGTATGAAGCTTTGGTCATTCCTAATCTTCTCTGTAGTACTAACAGCGTTCATTTACCCAATTGAAGGTTACTGGACTTGGGGCGGCGGTTTCTTATCAGAAGCGGGTTTCAGTGACTTCGCAGGTTCAGGTATCGTACACATGGCAGGTGCAGCAGCAGCGTTAGCTGGTGTTCTACTACTCGGTGCTCGTAAAGGTAAATACGGTAAGAACGGTGAAATCTACCCGATTCCTGGTTCAAACATGCCACTTGCAACGCTAGGTACATTTATCCTTTGGTTCGGTTGGTTCGGTTTCAACGGCGGTTCTCAACTAATGGTTTCAGACTTCGAGAATGCGACAGCAGTTGGTCAAATCTTCCTTAACACCAACGCAGCAGCAGCAGCGGGTGCAATCGCAGCACTACTAGTATGTAAAACAACTTGGGGTAAAGCAGACCTAACAATGATTCTTAACGGCGCGTTAGCGGGCCTAGTAGCAATCACTGCAGACCCTCTATCACCATCACCTCTATTTGCTGTAGCGATTGGTTCGGTATCTGGTGCATTGGTTGTATTCAGCATCATCGCTCTAGACAAAGCTAAGATTGATGATCCAGTAGGTGCTATCTCTGTACACGGTGTATGTGGTTTCTTCGGTCTAATGGCTGTGCCACTAAGCAACGCTGATGCAACGTTTGGTGCTCAACTATTAGGTGCAGCAGTAATCTTTGCATGGGTATTCGGTGCTAGCTTAGCGGTATGGGCAGTGCTTAAAGCAACAATCGGTATCCGAGTAACGGAAGATGAAGAACTTGAAGGTATGGACATGCACGATTGTGGTGTCGGCGCTTACCCTGAGTTTGTATCAGTAAAATAATCAACAGTCGTCGCCTAATCTGAATGGGTTAGGTTGGACAAAGAAAGCCCCGTAACTCTTGTTGCGGGGCTTTGTTGTATTTACGGTTGAACAATATATAAACACGAGCGTTGAAGTTAGGCTCATTGTTTAAGGGGGATGACAAGACACAAAGTTGAAATGGTTTGTTACAAAAGTGAGAGTTTAAATGGTCTGAGTAGACGGATTTTTTGTTGGTCGTCATTGTAATTATGTTAATGATGAATATAATAACGCAACTGATAGACATTATCATTTCGATATAAAGGATTTTACAATGAAGAAACTGCTAACACTTTCAGCTCTAGCGTGTGGTGTAATTGCCCCGACAGCAATGGCTGCGGAAGAAGTAAACGTATACTCTTACCGTCAACCTTTCCTTGTTGAGCCAATGTTCAAAGAGTTCACAAAAGAGACTGGCATTAAAGTAAACGTTAAGTTTGCTAAAAAAGGTTTAGCAGAGAAGTTAGCTCAAGAGGGTGAATACAGCCCAGCTGACGTTGTCTTAACTGTAGATATCAGCCGTCTATCTGAACTAACTAAACAAGGTCTAGTTCAATCTGTAGAGAGCGATGTACTTGAAAAGAACATCCCTGCTCAATACCAAGATACAGATAACGAGTGGTTCGCTCTAACAACTCGTACACGTAGCGTTTATTCTTCACGTGACCGTGTTGGTCGTCTAGGTGAAGAGTTCACTTACGAAGATCTAACTAAGCCTGAATTTAAAGGCAAAATCTGTACTCGTAGCGGTAAGCACCCATACAATGTTTCTCTAGTATCTTCGATGATTGCTCACAAAGGTGAAGCTGAAACGAAAGAATGGCTAGAAGGCGTAAAAGCAAACCTAGCACGTAAGCCTCAAGGTAACGACCGCGCGCAAGTTAAAGCGATTAAAGAAGGTCTATGTGATGTTGCTCTTGGTAACAGCTACTACCTAGGTAAGATGGTTAATGATAAAGAGCAAAAAGCTTGGGCTGACTCTGTTTACATTAACTTCCCTAACCAAGAGACTACAGGTACTCACGTAAACATCTCTGGTATGGCAATGGCTAAATACTCTCCAAATGAAGAGAATGCCGTTAAGCTGATGGAATTCCTATCTGGTAACACAGCACAAAGCATGTACGCAGAAGTGAACTACGAATACCCAGTGAAAGCAGACGTTAAACCTTCGGAGCTTGTTGCTTCATGGGGCGAGTTCAAAGCGGATACTATTTCTCTAGATGAAATTGCAAACCACCACGCGGCTGCAATCAAGCTATTAGACGAAGTTAAGTTCGATCTATAATTTATTACGGTAGGCTTCGGCCTAAGTAAAATAACAACCTCAAGTCGCCATTTTGGCTACTTGGGGTTGTTTGTTATTGGAAAATCACTTTTTGATACAAAGCACCCCGTTGATCCCTTGAGTTATTAGCATCTCACCTTGAAGTCATTAGAGTATATGGGTATAAATAACCCCACCATTAAAAGGATATGAGATGTATTTGCAAATGCATTTGTGTTTCATTAAGCCTCGTTGTAGTTAGGCGATGAAAGAAAAGAATTATTTATGGAACACCAGTAGCGGCATTATTGCTGTATTACTGGTTTTACCGATCTTAGCGATTTTTACGACGGCTGTTGGAGAAACAGATGAGCTATTTTCTCATCTGATGTCCACAGTGATGCCTACCTATGCCTACAATACGGTGGTTTTAGTCATAGGAACCATGTTCCTGTCTTTAGTTTTTGGTATTCCGTCGGCTTGGGTTATGGCAATGTGCCGTGTTCCGGGAGAGCGTGTTTTGCAGTGGGCACTCGTCCTGCCATTAGCAATGCCAGGCTATATTGTTGGCTATATCTTTACTGATTGGTTCGACTTTGCTGGTCCTGTTCAGGTTCTACTGCGAGATCTTACTGGGTGGGGACCCGGTGAGTATTGGTTCCCGGATATTAGAACCTTATCTGGCGCTATTATTGTTCTATCTCTCGTTCTCTATCCTTATGTTTATTTGCTGTGCCGCGCGGCATTTATGGAACAAAACGTCTCCTTATTGCAATCCGCTCGGTTACTAAAATGCTCACCTTGGGAAAGCTTCCGTCGTATCTCCTTACCACTTGTTCGTCCATCAATGGCGGTCGGTTTATCGCTTGTTGCAATGGAAACCATCGGTGACTTTGGTACCGTGAGTTACTTTGCGGTAAATACTTTAACGACTGCGGTTTATGATACTTGGCTAGGCTACTCAAGCTTAACGGCAGCTGCGAAAATATCGGCAATCATGCTGGTTATCGTGATCCTACTGTTGAGCTCAGAGCGATACAGTCGCCGTAAGCAGAAGCTATTCCAGAATCAGTTCAGCAGCCGCGAAGATTTTCGTTACGACCTTTCTGGTTGGAAAAAATGGCTGGTACTATTCTGGTGCTGGGGATTAGTTTGCGTTGCATTCCTGTTCCCTCTTGGCCAGCTCATTATTTACGCCTACAAATATTTTGCTCAAAGCTGGACCCCTGAATTCAGAGAATATGCCATCAACAGCCTTTACGTTTCGGTAGCTGCTGCGATTATTGGCGTGATTATCGCGATGATTGTTAACTTTAACCAACGCGTTAGTCCGAGTAAGAAAAATCAGGCTTATATGCGCCTCGCTTCGATGGGCTATGCCGTCCCAGGCACCGTGTTAGCGATTGGTGTGATGGTACCTGTTTTGTTCATGGATCACTTGGTCAATGACATTGCGAAAGTGATGGAGTGGGGGCGACCTGGTTTGATCTTCTCTGGTTCGATGTTCGCGCTAATCTTTGCCATGGTGGTGCGCTTTTCGGCAGTGGCAATTGGCAGTATTGAAAGTAGCTTGAGTAAAGTATCTCCTTCATTGGATATGGCCTCTAAAACCATGGGTTGCAATACCAATCAGATGTTACGCCGTGTTCATTTACCTTTGATTAAACGCGGCGCATTGATCGCTGGTTTACTGGTGTTTATCGAATCAATGAAAGAGTTGAATGCGGCATTGCTGCTGCGTCCTTTCAACTTCGAAACATTGGCGACTTATGTTTATAACTATGCCTCAGATGAGCACCTAGAGTTGGCGGCGATGCCTGCTGTATTATTGGTGTTGGTGGGTTTAATTCCTCTGATCATCGTAAACCGTTCCTTGGAGCAGAAAAACTAATGAGTTGTGCATTATCAATTAAAGATCTGACTTGTAAGTATGAGTCGCAAACCATTTTGGAAGCGCTCTCGTTAGAAGTTGAGCATGGTGAAATTGTTTGTCTTCTTGGTGCGAGTGGCTGCGGTAAAACGACCTTACTGAAGGCGATTGCGGGCTTACTTCCATTAAGTAGCGGTGTGATGAGTTTGAACTGTCAAACCATTGATGATGGCGAGAATTGGTTGCCACCAGAGCAGCGTAACATTGGTATGATTTTCCAAGATTACGCCCTGTTTCCGCACCTGACGGTAAACCAGAATGTCGGCTTTGGCTTGAAAGACCTTTCTGAGCAGCAAAAGAAAGACAAGGTTCAAGAGATGCTGGAGCTGGTTCACTTAGATGAGTACGGTGACCGCTACCCACACCAACTTTCAGGTGGTCAACAACAGCGTGTCGCTATTGCTCGTTCTTTGGCGTACAAGCCAGACTTACTACTGTTAGATGAACCATTCTCAAACATCGATACTCAGGTTCGTCATGAGCTGATTTCTCAGATTCGTAAGATCTTTAAGAAGCAGGGTGTTACAGCTATCTTCGTAACTCACAGCCGTGAAGAAGCGTTCGCGTTTGCAGATAAAATGGCAGTAATGAACCATGGTGTGATTGAGCAGTATGGTTCGGCCTCTGAGTTGTATTTCCATCCTTCGAGTAAGTTCGTTGCAGACTTTTTGGGCGGCGGTAGCTACCTTAATGCACAGCGTATTTCAGAGCATGAATTTGAAACCAGTTTGGGTATGGTTGAAGCCAAACCGCAAACGGAGATTGAGTTCGGCAATACGTGTGAGCTTCTGCTAAGACCCCAGCATATACAAGCAAGTTACGAGCAAGATAGTGCTATTTCGGTGCTAGAACAGCAATTTATGGGTGATCATTGTCGTTATGTAATCGAAGCGCATGGTCAGAAGTTATTAGCAACCTCGTCAGAAGCACTTGAAGTGGGTATGCCGGTCAACGTAAAAGTCGATACCAAAGGCGTATTGGCTTTTTAAAGAGATATAACGCGATACTAATCGTTACAAGAATCGTGATAAAAAAGCCCAGCACTTTAATCAAAGTACTGGGCAAGAGTTCTTCACTTATAGGCTTTAACAAGGCAGTGATTTGTTAAGTCCCATACAAAACTGCTGCACTCTATAAGCCTATAGAGAGAGGAAGTCTTTCACTTTTTGAAGAACACGTTCTGCAGTGTCTTTATCTTCCATTTCTGCGAAGATTCGTAGTAACGGCTCTGTTCCTGAGAAGCGAGCAATGACCCAGCCGCCATTTTTGAAGTACACCTTGGCACCATCTTCATAGCTGACTTTTTCAATTTCGTATTCAAATTCAGGCAGTTGCTTCTCGACGTAGATCTTAGTGTAGAGAGCTTCTTTCTCTGAAGGTTTAAACTTACAATCGCCTTCTGCGGTGTAGGCATAGCCATATTTAGAGTAAATCTCATCAAGTAATTCAGACAGCTTCTTGCCTGTCACACTGATCATCTCAACCAGCAAGCTTGAAGCAAATACGCCATCCTTACCTTTGATGTGACCTCGAATGGTTAAACCACCCGAACTTTCGCCGCCAATCAGGGAATCATCAGCTTCCATTTGCGAGCTGATGTGCTTAAAGCCTACAGGAACCTCAAAGCTCTTCTCACCATGATCTGCCGCCACTTTATCCAGTAGATGTGTGGTTGCGATGTTACGAACGACAGAGCCCTTCCAGCCTTTGTATTCCAGCAAGTAGTAGTAAAGTAGGAGTAGTACTTCGTTAGGATGAATGAAGTGACCTTTCTCATCGATGATTCCCAAACGGTCGGCATCGCCATCAGTACCAATACCAATGTCATAGCCTTCTGCTGCAACTAAGTGCTTCAAGCGATACAACGTTGCAGCATTTGGAGATGGCATTAAACCACCAAAATCTGGGTTTTTGCCATCGTTGATGACGTCGACATCACAGCGACCGTTAATCAGCACGGTTTGCAGAGCATTTTTTGCCACGCCAAACATTGGATCAATCAGTACACGTAGGTTAGCTTTCTTGATCGACTCGATATCGATGAAGTTGATGATTGAATCAACAAAGTCGTTCATCGGGTTGATGATCTCGATTTCTTTGTCGTTTAATGCTTGTTCGAAATCGACTCGGATAACGTCTTCGTTGGTCAGTGTTGCGATTTGCTGTTCGATCTTCTCTGTGATGATCTCATCGGCATCGCGGCCGCCTTCAATGAACACCTTGATGCCATTGTAGTCTGCTGGGTTGTGAGAAGCGGTAATACACGCCGAGTAGGTGCATCCCATCTCTTTCGCTTGGAACATCACGATAGGTGTTGGAACGAACTTATCAATGAAGCTTACTTTGATGTTGTTCGCCGCAAGTACTTCTGCAAACCAACATGCGGCTTTATCTGAAAGGAAGCGGCGGTCATAGCCGATCACAAACCCATTCTTGGCTGCATCTTCGTTGTTGATGATGTTAGCGAGCGCTTGTGCTACCAAACGGACGTTTTCTCTAGTGAATTCCTCACCAATGAAAGCGCGCCAGCCACCTGTACCAAATTTAATCATTAGAAAATCCTTTTAGTCTCATTGTCTCAAGCCGTAAAGACTTGAGACAAGAGCTGTTCGTTAAATTGCGTGACTAGCCTAGAACAACGACAACATCGTTCACGCTGCCTTCTGCTTGTACTGGGATTGCGCCTTCAACTGATTCACCGTTGATAGTGATAGAGGCAACGCCTTTGCTTACGGCATTCGGGTTTTGTACTATGATGTTGTAAGTCGCGCCGCGCCATTGACGAGTAACCTCGAACTCTGGCCAATCAGTCGGGATACAAGGATCAACCGTTAAGCCTTCAAAGCCTGTACGAACACCAAGAATGAAGTTGGTTACCGCGAAGTAAGCCCAACCCGACGTACCCGTTAACCAAGGGTGGTTTGCACGGCCGTGGTCTTGGTGATCTTTACCCATGATGAACTGCACGTACGAGTATGGTTCTGCGTAACGTGTTTCAATCATGTCGTTTTGGTTGTACGGGTTCAGTGCGTCGTAGAACTTCATAGCACGGTCACCACGACCTAGTTTAGCTTCTGCTACCCAAGCCCATGGGTTAGGGTGAGAGAAGATTGCGCCGTTCTCTTTTACGCCTTGGTAAACGCGAGTTACGAAGCCGATGTCATCGTTTGGTGTTGCGAATGAAGGAGAGTTTAGGTGTAGGCCATATTCAGAGAAAAGGTTCTCATCAACAGCGTCCATCGCTTTCTCACCGCGTTCTTGAGATACCGCGCCAGATAGAACCGCGAGCGTGTTTGACTCAAGGTGTACACGACCTTCAGCTTGTTGAGCTGTACCGATCTTGTCGCCATTTTTAGTCAGACCACGGATGTACCAACCACCCTCGTCATCCCAAAGATGCGTTTCACACGCTTCGCGAACGTTAGCTGCCATTTCAGTGTATTTCGCAACGTCAGCATCGTTATTGCGGAACTTAGCAAGATCTAGGAATTCTTGTAGAGCCCAGAAGTGTAGGAATGAAACCATTGAAGATTCACCGCCACCTAGGTTCAAACAGTCATTCCAGTCTGCGCGAAGGCCTTTACAGATACCCGTTTGACCCACGTATTCTGCAGAGAAGTTCAGTGCCGCTTTCATGTGTTCGTAAACTGTTGCGTCGCCACCGTCTGCGTATGGAATCACTTCATCAAAGAAGTCGTGCTCACCGGTTTCCATTACGTATTTGATGATGGTCGGAACGATCCATAGGTGATCATCAGAACATGTGTCTTCAATGCCGTGGATCTTGTCGTCATCTGACGGTGTTGGAACAACTGTTGGTGATTTTGATGGCTTAACGTCGGCTTTCTCTGGATCGAACCAGTCAGGATCGAACAAGTGTAGACCGTAGCCCGCTTTCACTTGGCCGCGAAGCAGGTCGATAATACGCTTCTTGGTCATTTGTGGGTTGGCATGAGGTACTGAAATAGCATCTTGCGCCGTATCACGGTAACCAAGACCAGTACGACCGCCAACTTCGATGAATGATGCAAAGCGTGACCAAACCACACAGGTTTCCGCTTGGTATAGCGTCCACGTGTTGATCATTGTGTCTAAGCCTTCGTTTGGCGACTTAACTTGGAATTTGTTGCAACGCTCGTCCCAGTGATCTTTGATGCCTTGGAAAGCCGCGTCTACGTTTGCTGTGTCTTGGTACTTCTCACGTAGGCGTTCACCGTTGCCTTTACCGATACCGAGTACATACGCAAAGCGAACTTCTTCACCTGGTTGAATCGTAAATTGCTTGTGCAGAGAACCACAATGGTTGTAACAAGTTTGAGCGCTGTTAGAACACTTACCGTTTTCAACCGCAATTGGATTTGCTTCATCACGGTACATACCAAGGAAGTTGTCACGTTGGCCATCGTAGCTATCTGGTGAGAAAGTTGAAGCTAAGTAGTAGAAACCTTCAAAGTCGTTAGTGTTGTAGTACAAGTCGTATTCCAGAACACCTTCTTGGTAAGACGTGCCCGCAGAGTACAAGGACATCTGATGGTTCTGGTTGTCTGATTGAATGTGGCTGAAAGAGAACTCAACGAACGAGAATGTGCTGATGGTTCTTGGTTTGTCAGTGTTGTTCTTCAGTACGACATCCCAAACTTCTGCATCTTCACCCTTGGGAACGAATAGCGTTTTAGTTGCGGTAATACCGCTGTATTCACACTTGAACTTAGAGTATGACAGGCCATGGCGTACTTCGTAGTTCGCTTCATCTAGGCTTTTTGCCACTGGCTGCCAAGAGATAGACCAGTAATCACCTGTCTCATCATCACGCAGGTAAACATAGTGTCCTGGACGGTCGAATGTGCCGTTTGGACGGAATTTAGTAACACGGTTGTATTCCGGAGAATTGTAGAACGAGTAACCGCCCGCATTGTGCGAAATTACGGTACAAAACTTTTCAGTACCTAGGTAATTGGTCCAAGGTGCTGGTACATCAGGGCGAGTGATGACGTATTCGCGATTGTCGTTATCGAAATAGCCGTATTTCATTGTCATTTCCTTTTTAACAAACTGCATCTATGCAGCTAATTTTTAAATAGTGATGCTGAGTCTTATCTGACTGAGCACCTTAATTTGAGTCAGCAACCGCTCGATGTGAGTGTCGCTTTGGTTTTGTTTTATTGAGCTTTCCAAGGGTTGCGATAGTCAACATTGAGTCTGTCGAGTAATAGCAGGTGGCCCTTTAGGCGAGATAGGTAATCTAGCCAGTTTCGGTTGTTTTTATGTGTCCAACATCCTTCAGCTAAAGCGCTAATTCTTGGAAATACCATGTAATCCATACGCTTTTGGTTGGTGACGATCTCACACCATAGAGCACACTGAATTCCGCGGATCCGCTTACGAATTGGGTCGGTGTCGGATATCTCAGCAAGTGCTTCGTAGGTATAAGCTTGTTCTAATGGGATAACGGCAGCCCAATCTACGCCCGGTTCTTCCGGTGCATAATCTTGGGTCATGTCGAGATAGGTAAACTGTGCAGGTTGCAACACCACATCAAAGCCTTGGCGAGCGCAATTGACAGCCGCTTCTTCACTGAGCCATGAGTAAATGATGGTCTCTTTACTCACTTTGTCGCCGTGCTGTGCTTCTTCCCAGCCGACCATGCGTTTGCCGAGCTGCTTAAGCTTGTTCTCGGCATAGCGGAATAGGTGGCCTTGTAGGTCTTTGCTGTCTTGGTACTGGTGTTCTTTCATCAATGCTTGAGCAGCAGGGCTGTTGCTCCACACGCCCGGTGGCACTTCGTCTGCACCCATGTGAATCAATTCGCTCGGGAACAGCTCTGCGACTTCTTCAATAACCGCGTCTAAGAATTGGTAAGTGCCGGGCAAGCCTGGGTTCAGGACGTTGTCGTTGTAGTGCTGAATGCTCTTGTATTGAGTGGTATCCGCTTGCTCTACCAGCATGTCAGGCAGTGATTTGATTGCGGCGCGACAGTGTCCCGGAATATCGATCTCTGGGATCACGGTGATGCTGCGTTGCTCTGCGTATTCAATGACTTCGCGAATCTGTTGTTGTGTGTAGAAGCCGCCATAGTTGTCAGCAATGTGGGTGTATTGCGGTTCTAGTGCATGATCAGGGCCACGCCAAGCGCCAATTTCTGTTAGCTGTGGCAGGCTCTTTATCTCAATTCTCCAGCCTTCATCATCGGTGAGGTGCCAGTGAAAAACGTTGAATTTGTAGTGCGCCAATTGGTTGATTAAACGCTTCACTTGATCCACTGAGTGGAAGTGACGAGCGCAATCCAACATCATGCCGCGGTACTTAAAGCGCGGTTGGTCGGCTACCTTGCAACATGGTAGAGAGAAGTTCTCTGCGTCCAGTTGTTGAACTAGTTGAATCAAGCTTGCCACAGCGTGTGTAAAGCCCGACTGGCTGCCTGATTCAGCAATAATCTGTTGTGCAGTGATGGTCAGCTTGTATTCGGCTTCATCTAACGTCGGGTTGCTGCGAAATAGAATGTCGCCGCTTTCGTCTTTTGAAAGTTCAGCTGAAAGCGCGGTCGAAAGAGACAGCTCAAAGGTCGAGAGCAATTCTTGCTGGAACCAAGAGACTGCCTTATCAGCAAGATGAGATTGAACCTCAACCTTGCATTCGCTGTTTAGCGCGAAGCTACCTTGCTGAAATTCGATCTGGTTCGGCTGAGGAATCAATGCAATCTCAGCTGCATTCACTTCAGGTATCTGGTTGCGTTCACGGTATGGCGAAGCCAGTACAATGGGTGATATCGCGACAGGCAGTACCGATGTTTCTCCATCATGATGTGACTGGATAAAGGCATCGTTAAGGCCATCAGAATAGAAGCGGAATGGTGCGCTTTGAATACTGAATTCAAGGTAGTAATGGTTGTTGGCCTTTAACACTGACGAACTTGGTGTGAACGAGCAAAAGCTGCCAACTTGAGTCAGCTCTCCTTGCGATAAACTCTCTGGAAGGATGAAACGATCAAACGCAAAGTGCAGAGACCAATCTTTTACGTCGAGGTCACTTAAGTTATGTACCGTAAGGCCAAATCGGCAGTTATTTTTTTGTTCAGAAAGAACAGCTAAGTCGATGCGATAATTCATATAACTTCCCTGCTAAGCCTGTTGATACAAGTTGTGTTGTGGTTTTCCGGCAAACATCAATGCGCCTTCAATAGCGTCGAATTGAGGTTTTACGATCCATTGTTGTACTGGTGGTGATAGCCAGTTGAGAATACGCTCAGCGATACTTCCCATTAAGCACACCTTGTCAGCGCCTTTTCGATGCAGTGCTAAGACAAACATTTCGATATCAGCCGCGGTTTGCTTGAGCATATCGATAGCCAGTTCGTCACCTTCGTTAGCGAGTTGAAAAATCACTGGTGAGAATTGACCGTAATCCTTTGGAATCGCGCCTTTTGACCATTCGACAATGGCATCCACATCATTATTAAAGTGATTCATAACGTGCTGAGTCAGTGGGGTTTTGCTGCGAATACCGTCTTCTGCAAGTAAGACTTGTTGAATCAAACGTAAGCCCATAACCGCGCCTCCGCCTTGATCTGAAACCGGGAATTCACGACCGCCAACCACATGTTGCTCGCCGTCTTTTAGGTAGATACCGCAAGAACCCGTACCACCAATCATGATTGCGCCGTTTTGGCCATTGTGAGCACCAATGCAAGCGCCATAAGCGTCGGTATTTAGTGTCATGCTTGCGAAAGGGTGTGGTTGAGCCATGAAGTCGAACCATGCTGATTTTTGCTCAGCACCAGCCAGTGCTAGGCCAACATGCATGTTTGAAAAATGGCCTGAATTGAGTTGCCCTTGCTGAGCAGCTTGGGTAATTGCATCAACGATAGAGTTCATCGCGACATCAACACCCAATAAAATGTTGGCACTGCCACTTTTCGCTTCACCAATCAATTTGCCTTGGTCGTCACGAATACGAGCACGACAAGAAGTACCACCACCATCAATACCTACATAGTAAAGAGTCATGATTATTGCTCCTTACGCTGAGCTAAGAAGTTGAACTGTGCAGCGGTTGCTAATAGGAACCACGCACCGTGAGGGATCCATTGTTCACCCCAGCGCCAGTTTTGAAGCATGTCATCTTTTTGTGCTGGTGGATTGAACGCAATGTCTTGCTCATCTTCAAAACCAGCTGTGATGCCATTACAGATACCGCCTTTCGCATTGAAGAAACCAAGCTGAGGCAGGTAGTCTGGGTTGTTATGGCCATGACCATCGAGCATGCACATGTGATATGGGTTTAGGCCCAAGATCCAATCAAGGCTATTTTGTGAAAGCTGGATTAAACGCTTCTGAAGGTCATTATCTTTAATGTGCGGTTGAACTAGGTAAGCCATGGTTGCGATCGAGCCAAGGCGTGCGTTCTCGCCTTGCCACCAGTAACCGGTTTCGTTCTGTTGAGCTACGAAGAAGGCATCACGTTTATCACCATCGACAGATTTAACGTACTGTCTTGGGTAGCCGAATGGGTTGGTGACTTTGTCGGTGATGTTGATTTCGAACTGACAAGCTTGTTCAACAACTGTGCGAGCCTGTTCTTTTAGTTCAGCATTGGTTTCGTTGTCGATGTATTCACATAGTGCAATCACCGGAAGGCCGGCTTCTGCTGCATGAAAGTATGGTCGAGTACCATCAGAGTTCGCAGACCAGAAGTGCTCAAATGAATCATCTGAATGTTGGCGAGAGATTAAACGAGTCGCCCAAGTTCGGGCTTCTGTTAAGTATTGCTGATCTTGAGTTACGCGATACAGCTCATTGGCTGCGAGTAGGGCGCAATACTCATCGATGATGTTCTCTTCACCATCGTTTAGATACTGTAGGTTGTACTCTTTTAGGTGCCAGTAACCCTTAACAGCCGTTTCAAGGTATGTGTGGCTCGAGTAGCTGCCAGAGATTTCAAGCTCAGAAGCGGCGGCTAATGCTGCGATAGCAACACCTGCACCTTGTCGGTAGCCCGCTTGTAAGTCCGTTGATTTATGACCTTCTTGAGTCGCATAAGCACAGATATCGCGCTGGTTGATATCTTTGCTCCATTTATCGAATACCGTCATATAGAAGTATCCGTCAGCGTCTTGCATACGTACTAAGAAGTCGGCACCGAACAGAGCCTCTTCCGTTAGACGAGTCATGGAGAATTTTGGGAAGTCTGGGTTATAGCTAGTCAAGCGTACGCTTTTTAGCATGTTCCAAACGACCATTGGAATTTGTTGTGGGTTTAGGTAGTTACCATAAGACAGGTGGCTAAAATACTTACTGACATCACCTGATGCGTCATACCATCCACCGTGGACATCGACGTATCGGTCGGTACCTAGAATTTGTGCTTGTCGATCTTTTTTGTCGAAAATGCCGCCACAGCGTTGTGACTTAAAGTAATGAAGCACATCAGAGAATGTGTGGTTCATTAATAGGTTGCTACCAATCTCAAATACTTCTGAACGCAGGTTGTCAAAACGTAGATAGTAGCGACCAGATTCAGTGACTGAACCGAAATCGATAGTGAAGAATTGCCCTTGATGCCAATTTGCTACGCCGCCTTGTTTAACCACATCAAAACTTCCGACAGTCATATGGTTGTCTGCACAGACGAGCAGAGCCGTTGTGCTAGATAGGCGAGCTTTCTTCGTTTGTAGGATAGCTTGCTTGGGGCCTGTGGACTCATAGCCAATATGGTTGGTCAATAACAGCATCAATATTCTCCGACAGTCCTAGTTTCTATTGGCTAGGTACTTGAATGTTTTGGATATAAATAGTTAGGGCCCGCAGACCCTAACTTGGGTTTTATTGCTTAGCTTTCGTGTAGGTAACAGCGCACAAAGTGGTTATCAGCGAGCTGCGTAACCCCTGGTAGCTGCTCTTTACACTTATCCATTGCATGAGTACAACGACCTGCAAATGGGCAGCCTGCTGATACTGGTGTCCACAGAGGAATCTCCCCTTTATTGCCAGCAAGTTGTTCGTGGATCGATTTCTTAGGATCTGGAACAGCAGAAACAAGCAATTGCGTGTATGGGTGCTGAGGGTTAGCAATTACGTCATCGGTATCGCCCCATTCCACCATGTGTCCTACGTACATCACTGAAAGATCTTCAGCGATATAACGAGCGGTTGCGATATCGTGAGTGATGTAAAGCAGAGACATTTGCTTCTCAAACTTCATCTCTTCCATCAGGTTCAAAACGCCCGCACGAATCGATACATCAAGCATTGATGTTGGTTCATCGGCTAATACAACTTCTGCACCTACCGCGATGTTGCGCGCTAGGTTGACACGTTGACGCTGACCACCAGACAGTTGGTGAGGGTACTTTTTCGCCGTCTCTTTTGGCGGAATGAGACCGACTTGCTCTAAAAGATCGTAAACGCGTTCTTCTAGCTCTTTCTTGTTGCCCGGAGATACTTTCTTGTGGATCAACAGTGGTCGAGCAATGTGGTGGAAGATATTGTGCGTTGGGTTCAATGAACCAAACGGGTCTTGCCATACCATCTGCACGCCTTCACGGTAGTGCATAAGATCTTTTCTGCTTGAGATCTCTTGGATATCACGACCTTTGTATTCGATCGTGCCGCCTGAAGGTGCGTACATTTTGGCGATCATTTTTGCGGTTGTTGATTTGCCTGAACCAGACTCACCAACCACTGCTAGGCCGCGGCTTTTGTACATCTTGAATGACACGTCGTTAATCGCACGCATCATTGGGGTTTGAATGGTGGTACTGCTTATTGGGAAGTCTTTTACGACATTCTTGCCTTCTACCAATAATTGACCGAAATCTTTGCTCATAATTGTCTCCAGAATCCTTATTCGCTTTGCTTGTTTTTAGGCGGTCGAGCCGCCTTGTTCGTTATTCACGCTGAGTCAGCGTGCAAGCTATAGCTTCCTTTGTACTATTGGGTCACCGTACAGGTGACAGTTAGACAAATGTCCCGGGTCGATAGAACGCAGCTTGGTTGGCACCTTGGTACACGTTTCATGTACACGGTCACAACGAGCTTGGAAACGACACCCTTCAGGGATCTCTAACAGGTTCAGAGGGTTACCCGGAATACCTGCTAACTTTGTCTTTGGCCCTGTCAGTGGAGGGAAAGAACTTCCCAGCCCTTTGGTGTAAGGGTGGTAAGGGTTTTCTAGAATATCTTGAGAGTTAGCCACCTCGATTAGCTCACCTGAGTACATGATGCCGATGCGGTCAGAGAACTCGACCATCAATGACAAGTCATGGGTGATGAACAGAATCGAGAAGCCAAACTCTTCTTTCAGTGCATAGATCTTTTGTAGGATTTCGCGTTGCACAACCACATCAAGTGCGGTTGTCGGCTCATCCATAATGATCAGCTTTGGATTCAGTGCTAACGCGATAGCAATAACCAAGCGCTGACGCATGCCGCCAGAGAATTGGTGAGGGTAGTCACTCAATCGGCTCGGGTGAATATCGACGATTTCAAGTAGACCTTCAGCACGTTGTTTAGCTTGCTCACGAGTCATGTTGGTGTGACGCATAATTACGTCACAGAACTGCTCTTCCATCGGTAGTACTGGGTTGAGTGCGTTCATCGCGCTCTGGAATACCATCGACATCTCACTCCAACGGAACGACTGCATACGGTCATCACTGTATTCAAGGATGTTCTCACCGTTGAAGATAACCTCACCACCACTGATGTAAGCGGGCGGCTTATGAAGACGCATAAGGGAGAAAGCGACCGTTGATTTACCACAGCCAGATTCACCAGCTAGGCCGAATACTTCACCTGGAGCGATGTCGAAACTTACGTTGTTACACGCACGAACATCGCCTGACTCTGTGATGTAATCCACGCATAAGTTGCGGATAGAAATTAGTGGTTCAGACATGATTATTTATCTCCGCTCCAAAGTGCATTTTGTGGTGGTAGTTCTGGTTCACGTTCTTCTTTGTCTTGAGCTGCTAGTTTCTTCCAACGCTTCATGCCTTTGTGAGAACGCAGTTGCGGGTTAGCAATTTCATCGACAGCGAAGTTAAGTAGAGCAAGGCCAGTTACAAGTAGTGTCAGTGCGATACAAGGAGCCAACAGTTCCCACCAAGCGCCAATCAGCATTGATGAAGAGGTTTGAACGTTGTAAAGCATGATGCCCCAGCTGATTGTGTTCGGGTCACCAAGACCTAGGAACGAGATGGTTGCTTCCATCATGATTGCGTACATCACCGAACCGATGAAGCTTGCGCCAACGATAGAGATAAGGTTTGGCAGAATCTCTACGAAGATGATACGGAATGAAGATTCACCCAAAACTTCAGCGGCTTTTACAAACTCTTTTTCACGCAGTGCTAAGGTCTGGGAGCGAACAACACGGGCGCCCCAAGCCCAGGACATAAAGCCGATAACCAAGGTTATGGTGAGTGGCCCTGCCTCACCGATAAAGGCTGCTACTACGAACAGTAATGGGTATTGAGGGATTACCAGCATGATGTTCATTGCGGCTGTTAGTACGTCATCGACACGGCCACCGAAGTAACCTGCAGAAACACCAATAACAGTTGCGAGTAAACATACGGTTAAACCCGCACCAAAACCTACAGCAAGAGATACGCGTGCGCCGTATACCACTTGAGACCAAACGTCACGACCCATACGAGTTGTACCTAGTACGTGGTCTGCCTTTTTAGACATGATCAGTGTACGACGGTCGTCTGCTAGGTTTTGAGCAACCCAGCCATCAGGGTTAGTTTGTGCAGACTTCACTACGAAACCAGGGTATTCGTGTGGGTTACCTGTACGTTTGTCTGGTACATGTTTAGTGATCAATGGAGCTGCAATCGCGCCAAGAATAAAGATACTTAGGATGATGACGCCTGTTAGAGCCATCGGGTTACGCCAAATGAGTTTTAGAAAGTCTTTCATGATTATTTACCACCCTTACGAAGACGAGGGTCAAGAACAACGTAAAGCATGTCTGCAACTAGGTTAAAGAACAGCATGAATAGCGTCATGATAAGCAGCTGACCTTGCAGTACTTGGTAGTCACGAGCGTTAATTGCGTTGAAAAGTACGCTGCCAAGACCTGGGTAGTTAAAGATGATTTCGATAATTAACTGACCACCGATTGCCATACCTAGCGACATTGAAAGGGCTGTCACACTAGGTAGCATCGCGTTACGAGCTGCGTAGTTGAATACCACTCGGTTTTCGCTCAGGCCTTTGCCTTTCGCCATGGTGATGTAGTCTTCGGCTAGTAGGTTGATCATGTTGTTACGCATGTTTACTAGGAAGCCACCAATTTGAACAACAGAAGCACAGAACAGTGGTAAGAAGGCGTGGTAAGCGACATCTTTAATGAATGCCCAGCTTGTCCAGTCAGGCATAGTACCTGCGGTGTAGGCGTAACCTGTTGGGAACCACTTCAAGCCAATTGCAAAGGTAAATAGTGCAATCATTGCGATAACAACTTGAGGAACGGCTTGTAGAATCAGCATCCCTGGCGTTACGAAGGCATCGTACTTACTGCCGCGTTTCCACGCTGCGAAAATACCTAGGATTGAACCAATCGAGAAAGAAAGAATAACTGCGGTGCCGGCTAAGAAAAGCGACCAACCGAATGCTCCACCCAACAGTGTGTTTACAGAAAGTGGGTAGAATTGAATTGATGTACCAAGTTCCCAGCTAAGAATGTTCTTCATGTACGCTACGTATTGAACCAGTAGACCGCCATCAACGAAGCCTAATAGTTCTTTCATTGCAGCAATACGCTCTGGAGTAACTTGTACAGAAGCGTTCGCAAACATCATGGTAACTGGGTCACCAGGCATTGCTCTTGGAATAATAAAGTTTAACGTCGCAGCAACTAATAGCGCGACAAAATAAAATGACAAACGTCTTAAAAAATAACCCATAACTCACACCTTACTCACCCAGATTGTTTCCCTGTTTCTGGATTCAGGTCGCTCCTAGCGAAATTTGGAACGAAAAATCCCCTGACGACTAGCGCCATACTTTCAATTGAGAGTGTGGGGATTTTTATAAGCGGCGTAAGAGGTTACGCCGCAAGGATTGAACGATTACTTATTTAACTGGTTTTAGGTCCAGTACATGAAGTAGACGCTCTGGAATACCAGCCCAAATGTTTGGACGGCCTTTTGGATTTTCTTCGTTCCACCAACCAGTGAAGCGAGTTGTGTTGTATTGGTACATGTAAGCACCAGACATCACAGGGATTGTCACTTGGTCTGCAGCGATGATTTGCTGGATACCGTGTGCAATGTCTAGCTGCTCGTTCTTATCAGCTGTTTTGTAGAAGCTGTTTAGAAGACCATCTAGCTTGTCGTTTTTGTAGAAGTGCATTGCGAAACGAGGCATACCATCACCAGATTGTAGTGATGAGTTGTAAGCACTGTTCCAGTACGTGTATGGATCCGCACCGTGGAAGTAGTTTGTGTATGCTACGTCGTATGTACCTTCAAGCATTGCTTGGTTGTAAACAGAGAAGTCAGGTGTACGAGCTTTCGCTTTAATACCGATTTCGTTCAGCTGTTCTACCGCTAGTTGAACTGTGTTGTTGAAGTCAGTCCAGCCGTTTGGCGATTGAATCATTAGTTCGAAAGACTTGCCTGATGGAGTGTCAACAAAACCATCTTTGTTTACATCTTTGAAGCCAGCGTCAGCAAGAAGCTTCTTCGCGCCTTCAGCGTTGTAAGTGTTGAAGCCTTTGTACTTGTCGTGAGTTTTTTCATCAGACCAAGCTTCAAACGCGTAGCCAAGACCCGATGCGAAATCGTTCACAGTACCGCCACCGTAGAATGCGATGTCGATGATAGTTTGACGGTCAAGAGCCATAGAGAAAGCACGACGGAAGTCAACGTTGCTCAATGCTTCATGCTTCGCAGCATCAGGGTGCTTGAAGTTAACGATGAATGCCTGTGTACCTGCTGGCGGGTACCAGTAGTGGTGTTTAGGGCTAGCTGCTGCGTATGTACGATCGATATCTGGAACGAAAGAAGACGTCCAGTCCATTTCACTGTTTACAACTTTACCTAGGAATTGGTCGTTGTTCGCAATTTGTGGAACACGTAGACAGTCAACATCTAGGTTGTCTGCATCCCAGTAGTTCGGGTTTGCACACTGGATGTAAAGTTGCGCTGTAAACGTATCGATTTCTGTAAATGGACCAGAACCTACCGGGTTCTCATTGGTAAACGTTGATGGATCTTTAACGTCTTTCCAGATGTGCTTAGGTACTACAGGTACTTTAGCAATCTCGTAAGGTACGTTTGAGTTTGCTTCTGTTAGTGTGAACTTAACTTGATTGTCGTTCAGTTTTTCTACAGAAGTTACCCAAGAGTTGATACCAGATTGGTCAAGCTCTGGTTTCTCTTTTACAAGGTTGAAAGAAAAAACAACATCATCAGCAGAGAAAGTTTCTCCGTCTGACCATTTAACACCCTTACGAATGTCGAAAACAACGCTCATCAGATCATCTGACATCTTGAAGTTTTCAGCTAGACGGAACACTGGAGTGTTACCGTGCATTTCGTTAAATACTACTAGCGGCTCATACATGAAGTCAGTTGTAGTATGTAGGTTAGTAGCACCAAGGTACGGGTTAAAGTTACGTACGAATGTAGTGTACTCTTTCGGGTGAACGGTCAGTTCACTGCGTTCTGCAGCGGTTGCTACTGATGCAAAACCTGTTGTAGCAGTTGCAATAATTGCTGTTGCTATTGCTGTTTTTTTTATATTGGCAAGCATAGCTGTTCCTTACTATTTGCTTTCATTTCACTAATGGATTGAATGTTATCTGTCGCTAAATTGTTTAGTAGATACACACTCTGGTTAAAGGCCTACCTCTTCTTCGTTGCTCCAGATTCATCGTTGATTCTGAGAAGTGGTAAGAGTGGCCTGTAGGCCTTTGGCAGGAGTAAGAAAACACCTTATCGATGAATTAATCAAACTCGTTTCCCGTCAAAAACGTTAAAAACACACAACCTCACGTCATTAACGTCAAAATAGGTTGCTTTGGTGGTTTTTTGTGCGCAATTGTTAAGGTGATGTGACTCGCATTTGGTTTTGTGGTTACCGCTAGTTGTAAGTGGTCACTAACTTTAAAGGCTTTTTATTATAATGCTTTACCCTACGTTGGTATAATTGTAGATCTCGGTCACTTGCCAGTTTTACGTTAAATTTCCCTAGAAAATTAAATCTGCCGTTCTGTTGTGACTCGCTTCTCAAACTGCAACAAAGAGTCAGATAACGGTCAGATATGATTGAGAATAGAACGAAAAGTACTGACACTTACAAGCACGCACTGTGCGTAATTGGCGTGAATTCTTCCTTGTTTAAAGACGTAAAAAAAGTGTGTTGCAAGCGTTGGGATTCTACTTTTTGTGTTTATGAGTCGTACAAAAAAGCCCACGCTAGGTGGGCTAATTTGGTGATGTTGGTTCAGGGTTTAACTGGTCAGTAGTTTCTGCAGTTTATCCCTTAGCATCTCAATATGGGTTCTTTCTGGCGTCTGTTCTTTACAGTGTTCCAGTATGAATTCGATTGAGCTCAGTACCGTTCGCCAGCGAGGCGTTTTCGGTAGGGTTTCGACGCGTAGGTATTTGTCTAGCGTTCGAGTTTGCAGTGTACTGCGGTCTAAGTAGACGCGCCACAAGCCACTCTTTTCGGCGAAAGCAAACTTGGTTTCACCAGTCACTGATTCCCAGTAGATGATGGCATTAGTCATCGCATCGACCAGTACCTCACGCATTAACTCTTGCTTGTTTTTACCTTCACCGGTTGCCTTGTCAGCAAGACGAGTAAATTCTCCGCCAAGCTCTTTCAGCTGCTGTAACTTGTCTTTGTCGCCTTCAAAGGCATAGCTAGAAAGAGCCTCAACCGCCGTTTCAAGGTTATTGATTCGGTTGGAGTTAACACCACCACCTACATTAAAGATATACATGGTGTCGAGCCCTGAGCCTTCAGGCAGCTTAAGGATGTCACTTGGTATGCGCTGACGTGTGTCGTCTATATAGATATCAATGTCACCGCAGTAGTGGGCTTGTTCCACCTTAAGGTACTTAGGCGCAATGATCTCGTCGGCCATTGAGCGTTTAAGTTGTTCTTGTCCGCGCCTGAATAGCTTCGCCGCCGCTTCGTTAGCAAAGCGAATACGTTGGTCATCACGAATACAGATGATGGCTTCAGGTGCCGATTCTAGTTGCTCTAATAAGCGCCCTTGAGTTTCTAACAAGTTAGCCTCAACCATCGCTCTATGTTTGAGCTCGAGTTGCAGTTGGTCGTTTTCAAGGCGTCTCTGTTCAGCTTTGCTTGCTGATAGATGCGCTGTTATTCGAGCCGCTAATTCTTGTTTGTTGAACGGTTTAGACAAATAGTCATTAGCGCCCGCTTCGAAACCTCGAACACGGTCTTCTGCTTGGTTGAGGGCTGTTAGCATGATGATTGGCAATTGAGCATGATCGTATTGCTTTCTCAGTGCTTCACAAACCTGATAGCCGCTCATTCCTGGCATCATGATGTCGAGTAGAAGCAGCTCTGGCTTCTCTTTTTCAATCAGTTCAATGGTTTCAGGGCCATCACATGCAGTACGCACTCGATAACCTTCTAACTTCAAGAAGCTGTCTAATACTCGCAGGTTAACCGGCTCATCATCGGCGATGACCAGTAACGGGCCATCTGGGTTCTCACTGATAACACTGTTTTCTTGTTGGCTGTTATCAATCAAATCAGGCGCTTGGAAGTGCGAGTAGTGACCGGATTCGTTGTAACTGTCCAACTCATCTTGAGTCGCTAGGGGCAGGGTAAAGCTAAACGTAGTGCCAAGCATTGGCTGACTACTAACGTAAAGTGAACCGCCCATTAGCTCGATCAGCTGACGACTGATAGATAATCCAAGTCCGGCACCTTGGCGGTAGTTACTCGCATCTTGGCCTGCTTGAATCAATGGCTCAAAGATGTGTTCAAGATATTCGGCCGGAATACCTTGACCAGTATCGACAACTTGTACACGAATGTTGTCGTCGATAACGCTGGCAGAGATAACAATTTTACCTTCCGAGGTGTACTTGATAGCATTGCCGACCAAGTTATACATCACTTGCTCAAGTCGTTGAGGGTCAGATGAAACCAGCCCTAAATCACTTGGGACTTGGTTAATGATACGGATTGGTTTATTGCCCAATAAGTGATGAGATAACTCTAGGACCAAGCTGGTGGCTGCAGATAAATCAACGGCTGATTTCTTAATGTCTAAGCTGCCATAGCGCATCTTGTGATAATCAAGCAGATCATCAACCAAGGTCGCCAATCTTTGACCACTATTGATGATGATATCCAGCTGATATTTCTGGTTAGCCGGAATAGGACCGTTCGCTCCAGATATCAACGCTTCAGCGATACCCACCATGCCATGCAGTGGTGTTCTCAACTCATGTGAAGTAGTCGCTAAGAACTCATCTTTGAGTTTGTTGGCCAGTTGCAACTCTTCGTTTTGCTTTTGAATGGTCTTAAGGTTGTCCTCAAGCTCATCGTTTTGGCTTTTGATGAGTTGCATTTTTTCACGAATAGAGCGCTGCATTCTTTCGAAGCTCACCGCGAGGCGGCCGATTTCATCTTTGCGTTCGGTATTGATCATGGTTTCATCGAGATCACCCGCCGATACTTTCTCGGCAGCCCACGTCAGTTTAAGTAGTGGGGATGTGATGAAGTTAGACAGGTAGTGCGATGCAACGACTACGAGAATGATCGCCGTTAGCATCACGATCACGAAGATCTTTTCTAACTGATGAATACGAGCAAACGCCTCTTTTTCTGGCAGCTCTACGACAAGAGCCCATGTTGCATATTTCAGCTCAATTGGTGTATATGCTGCGATGATCGCTTGATCTAGGGTGTTGTCGAAGGTGCCAACCGCTGTTTCGCCAGCCAATGCTTTATCAACAACGTCTAGGCTCAAGTTGATAGATTCTTGTGAATGGGCAAGGCTACGCGGTAGGTGATCATCACCTACAAGCAGCGTTTGAATATTCGAACTCTTGTTGAGATCCGCAATCAGCTTAGTAATGCCGTTGATTGGCAGCCTAAACATCGCGTAGCTGTGTAGATAGCCTTGTTGGACAATAGGCGCACCTAACCATGCAGTCTGCTTGCCGTTCTCGTCTTTAAAGTCAGAAACGATAACCGGCGTGTAATCTTCGTTAGATTTACGTCGGTCGGTTACGTCTTTGGCTAGTCGTTGAAAGGTAATCCCTAGGTTGGAATCCTTGTATTTTCCAGTCAGTAAATTGGTTCCGTAATCGTCATTTTTAAAGACGGAATAAGCGACGTTACCGTTGATATCAACTAAGAGAATATCGTCAAAATCAGAGCGTTTAAGCAGTTCTAGGTAAGCATTATGGTAGCGCTTGTGCAGTAAGCGATAACGTTCGCTGCCAATAAAGCTGCTGGACTCTGGAAGAATCGACGTTTTGATTTGATCGCCAGAGCCTTGAATGTAGCGTTGCTGCGCATTACTGCGTGCCTCGTGAATATCTAACCCCAATCGTTGGAATGCATTGATCAAACCATAAAATCGCCCGCCACTGGCATTGGCCAATTCTGAGCGAACAAAGCCCATCACTTGGGATTCTTGAGCTTGTAGGTAATCGACAATTTGCTGCTGCTTAGTATCACGAACCGAAACAAGGTGTGAGGTGCTTTGTTCCTGGAGATCCTGACTGTGCGATTGGAGGAAAAATATCGCGATAAGTGTCACTGGGGTAATACTGAGGACAAGAAATGCCAGCATTAGGGTATTTTGAAGGCGCTTAAACTTCTGCTTACGATAGAATCTAAACATAAATTGGGTACTACTTTCCTTTGATGTACTGCTAAAAGGGGCGAAAACAAGTACAGAGAATAGAATTAACGGGTTCCAATTTAACGAAATTAACGAGTTTTTTTACTTTGACAAGTAAGTGGTATTTAAAGCGTGTGCAAAAGCTCATTTTTATAGAGTTTTGACAAAAATATGAACAGACAGCGCAGATAATGACCCTGCGCTGTGCTAGAGAGGTTATTTGTTTGCGTGATAGATCGCGAATTTAGTAGTCTTATTTAGAGTCGCGCATTTTCCAAACGCTTGTTCAATAATTGGAATGTATTTTAAGAAACTATTCGCAACAATAATCATCTCTCCAGAACGCTTCAAATGCTTTGGAGCCTGAGCAAGTAAGGTCTCAGTCGCGCTGTAGCTAGTATCTAAACCTGAATGGAATGGCGGGTTACTGATGATGAACTGATAGTCTTCTGCAGTATTAGAATAGACATCGGATGCGAAGACTTTACCCGATAAACCATTCGCTTCTAGCGTTGCTTGGCTTGATGCCACGGCAAACGCACTGATGTCGCACATTTCTAGCTCGATATCAGGGTTACGAGATGCCATTACCGCGCCCAGCACGCCTGCACCACAACCAAAATCCAGTACCTTGCCTTTTAGTTTTGGCAGAGTATCCAGCAGCAGTTGGCTACCAACATCGAATTGACCGTGACTGAAGACGCCAGGAAGGCTTTTTACCGTCAGAGGTTGTTCATCAATGTTAACCGTGTAGGTCTTAAACCAGTCTTGTAGGTTAAATGCTTGTGGCTGCTCGAAGCATTGACCCCAGTAGAAAGAGCAACGACGCGCTGAATCGTATTTAACAACTTTGCCGTAAGGAGCAAACATCTTCTCGATGCTTTTCACGCCTGAACGGTTTTCACCAACCACGACGATCTCGGTATCTTTGCCTAGCTTGGCAAATAGCATCGCCAACAAAAACTCTGCTTCCGCTTTGGCTTTTGGCCAGTACAGCATCACTAAGTCGGCTTTGGTCTCTTCGGTAAACTCCGCACCATAAAAACGTTGGATGGTGTTGCAGCCTTCTAATTGACGGTAGTAGCTGTAATTAGAAGTAAACACAGAGACAGATTCACAATGCTTCGCTAACTCAACAGGGAACAAGTCTTCTGCCTCACCGGCAACTAAAACATGTTTGCCTTCAAAGTAGGCGAGTTGGCGTTGAGCAATCTGGCTTGGGGCAATATAAGCTGACATAGGACACTCTGTTGAATCGTTAGCAAAAAATGAGGGCGGATTTTCGCATAATCCGCCCAAAGCTTGAAGTGTTTAATACTCGTTCGGCAACCAAGTTGTCGAACCGCTGATTAACTCTTGTCTTGCTGGTTTAAAAAGTCCTTAAACTCTTCATCGTAGATGTTGAATAGGACAATGGTAATCGCAAAAATCAGTGGGCCGTAGATAAGACCAATTAGGCCAAACAGTTGAATACCGCCCAAGAGTGAGAAGAAGATCATTAGGGTATTCATGCCTGCACTGCCTTGCATCAGCAGCGGACGTAGCAGGTTATCAATTGAACCAACAATCGCTACACAGTAAACCGTTAGGAAAATCGCCCACGTGGTATCACCCGTTAGGAACAAGTAGGTTGCAGCTGGGATCCAGATTAATGCGGTACCCACAACTGGGATGAAAGAGGCAAAGCCCATCATGGTGCCCCAGAATAGACCTGGGAAACCAGCAATCCACATACCTAAACCGCCGGCAAAACCTTGCGCGATTGCGGTTAAGAATGAGCCCATTACTGCTGATTTAGATACTTGCTCTATCTCTGTTAGAAGTTTGTCTTCTTGGCTACGAGACAGCGGCAGAATATGACGAACCACACTGATGATTTTGTCATGATCTCTTAATAAGAAGAACAAAACGAACAGCATCAAGAAGAAATCCATCAAGAAATTGGTCGCATCACCTAAGATTTTGGCACTGATACCAACTAGCTTAGAACCAAAGCTTGTCGCAAACTCACCGACTTTTTGTGCGATGGCTTGGGGCTCAATGTTGTCGAAAGGCAGGTAGTTATTCACAAACGACAGCGCTTTGACCACTAACGGATGAGCAAACAGAGTTTGAATGCCGCCGTGTGTCACCCATTGGTAAGTGTTCTGAGAGAATAGAGAGCCTTGCTGGACAATTGCTGCGAATACTGCCAATAAAGGGATAACAATAATGAAGGTCAGTATGATACAAGACAGCAGAGAGACGATGTTTTCTTTATTAGGGAGCTTTTTTTCAAGCCACTCATGGATTGGGAACATCAATAGTGAAATGATAAAGGCCATCACGATAGAGTTAACGTATGGCTCAATAAGCAGGTAACAAGCATAAGCCGCCGCGAGTAGGGCAATGATGATCACCCAGTGGCTGGAATTGATTTTGAGTTTTTCTGACACGGTAATGGTCTCTATATTTGCGTTCTGAGTTTATAATGGCTGCAAAACAGAGAGTTAGCAATGAGGAGTTTTGATAATGGGATGCTGTAATAAAGATAAGAAATGCCAAGACGATGAACAGCAAGCAAAAAAAGAGATCCCTTGGTTCAGAATGTTCCTTGGTACCTTGATGCTGTTGGTTTTTCTTTTCTGGGAACGTTAGTCGCTTTTGGTTCAGTTTTAGCCTCAATTAACGGCTAAATAAGCTGTCATATTTGTGGCTGGTGAGCGCAATATATAAAAAAGGGCTGCATTTAATGCAGCCCTAAATTCAATCGGTTAGCGACTTATAAAGTGCTTTCGATTATTTGCTTTCAGCAGCAATGATCGCAAGAGAGCGGTCAGCAGCTTCTAGTGTTGCATCAAGTTCTTTTGAACCATGAGCAAGAGAAGTAAAGCTTGCTTCGAATGCTGAAGGTGCAAGGTAAACACCGTGATCCAGCATTAGGTGGAAGAAGCGCTTGAAGCGTTCTACATCACACTTAGTTACATCTTCGTAGCACGTCACGGTTTCTTGGTCTGTGAAGAAGAAACCAAACATACCACCCACTTGGTGTACTAGCATCGGGATACCGTGCTTGTCAGCAAGCTGCTTGAAGCCATTCGCTAGCTGCTTAGTTTTTGAAGCTAGACGCTTTTCGTTGCCTTCTTCACGTAGAAGGTTCAAACATGCGTAGCCAGCAGCCATTGCAACAGGGTTACCTGAAAGCGTACCTGCTTGGTAAACTGGGCCAGTTGGTGCGATGTATTGCATCACTTCTTTACGACCACCAAAAGCACCGACAGGCATACCGCCGCCGATAACTTTACCAAGACACGTTAGGTCTGGCTTGATGTTGTAGTAAGCCTGCGCACAGCCTTCAGCAACGCGGAAACCTGTCATTACTTCATCAAAGATTAGCAATGCACCTTCTTGGTCACAGATTTCACGTAGACCTTCGTGGAAGCCTTCTACTGGTGGGATACAGTTCATGTTGCCCGCAACTGGTTCAACGATGATGCACGAGATCTCGCCTTTGTTCGCTGCGAATAGCTCACGCACTGAATCTAGGTTGTTGAAGGTTGCTGTAAGCGTGTGCTTAGCAAAATCAGCTGGAACGCCTGGAGAGCTAGGTTGACCTAGAGTTAGCGCACCAGAACCTGCTTTCACAAGTAGGCTGTCTGCGTGGCCGTGGTAGCAGCCTTCAAACTTAAGAATTTTGTCACGACCAGTGAAGCCACGAGCAAGACGAATCGCACTCATTGTTGCTTCTGTACCTGAGCTCACCATACGTAGCTGTTCCATTGAGGGAACCATCTCAGACACCAGTTCAGCCATTTTGATTTCAGTTTCGGTTGGAGCACCGAAGCTAAGGCCGCGTTGAGCTGCTGCAATAACAGCGTCACGAATAACCGCGTGGTTGTGACCAAGGATCATTGGACCCCAAGAGCCAACGTAATCGATATACGCTTTACCATCAGCATCAAAAATAAGTGGGCCATCAGCGCGTTCAACGAAGATTGGAGAACCACCTACGCCATTGAATGCACGAACTGGAGAGTTTACGCCACCAGGAATAGTTTGCTGTGCTTTTTCGTACAGCTCTGCTGATTTGGTCATTGATATATCCTCTTTTGACTGTCGGACCAATTGGCACGCATTGTACCTATCCCTAATCCAACTAGGAATGCTTTCGCCCAGATAATCACCCGAATCTGGTTGTTTTGTGTGGTTACACGTTTTAATTGTTAGATATTGGTGAGTTTACAGCAGTAAAAGGACCGATCCTGTGGTGAATACTTGAACGTTTCAGTCAGGTATTAGATAATCACCGGAATATAAGAAAATACTCAACAACTATGGTCTCGAATTAGATTTGTATCATGTTGTTTTTGACACAGGTAAGAGAGGTTGTCGTGAGCGAAGTAAATATCCCATTGTCTTTTTCTGATGCAGCAGCTACCCGCGTACAAACGCTAATTGCTGAAGAAGAAAATCCAGAACTAAAACTACGTGTGTACATTACAGGTGGTGGTTGTAGCGGTTTCCAATACGGCTTCACATTTGATGAAAAAGTAAATGATGGCGACACTACGATTGTAAACAGCGGTGTAACGCTGGTTGTTGATCCAATGAGCCTACAGTACTTAATGGGCGGCATGGTTGATTACACAGAAGGCCTAGAAGGCGCTCGTTTCTTTGTGAACAACCCGAACGCGACAACAACATGTGGTTGTGGTGCATCATTCAGCGTATAGCATGAGTTGAAAATAGCTTGAGCTCAAAGCTGCATTAGAAATATTTCAAACGCCGAACTTATGTTCGGCGTTTTTGTTTTTATATCCCCAAATTTCTCTTCATAACAACGCTCCTTTCTTAGCAAGGCTCTTGTTTTTCACGCAGCCTCAAAATTGCTAAGACATATTAAGTTATTGCTTTTAAAACCATTCCAACCTTCTATTTTGTCATTTTTAGTACACGGCATATTTTTTAAACTGTCGATAGCGTCCAACTTCGTTGAGGATTGGTCTGTTAAGGTTACCTTTGTGCATAAGGAAGTTGCACATCACGCTATTAAGCCAACTAGCGCGCCTGAATTACATCGGACAAAAGGATTTGTTATGCCCACTCTATTTTCTAACTCACCACTTTTTCAGAAATTGAAGCAGCCGTGGCTGGTTTCTCTGACTCTAGTCGTGTTGTTGTCGATCTGGCTTGGTTTAGGCGTAGGGCAAGCAGAAGAGTCACCTGAAAAAAAGGCGACAGAAATTCCGTTGGCTAAGGTTTCCTTTCAAACATTCACCTCATCACCGACCTTTAAAACGATTGATCTCTATGGAAGAACGGCGCCCGATCGGCATGCTCGTCTAGGTGCAGAAGTCGCGGGCAAGATTGTCAGATTGAACGTTGTTAAGGGGGATATGGTTAAAGCTGGACAAGCCATTGCCCAGATAGATAAGGGTGATTTAGAGATTCAACTAGAGCGAGCCTCGGCTTTATATCGCTTGAAGCAGAAAGAGTTTAAAGCGGCGCAGTCACTGAAGAAAAGAGGACTGCAAGGCGAAATCGCCTACACCACAGCAGAGGCTTCATTAACAGAAGCAAAAGCCATGATGCGCAATGCGGAATTGGCTTTAAAGAATACTGTCATTACTTCGCCTTTTTCGGGTGTGGTTCAAGACTTAATGGTTGAGCTTGGTGACTTTGTTGGGGTTGGCGATCCGGTCGCGGGCGTGATTGATCTCGATCCTCTGGTCATCGAAGCCGATGTCAGTGAACGTCATATCCAGCATTTGTTAGTTAATCAGTCCGCTTTGGTTCGCTTGTTGGGAAGAGAAGAAGCGGAAGGCCGCTTGCGTTATGTTTCTCGAATCTCTTCGGCCTCTACCAATACTTTCCCAATCGAGATTGAAATTGATAATTCCAAAGGCCTATTACCTGCAGGTGTCAGTGCCGAAGTAAAACTCAACCTAGAAACAAGAGACGCAATCAAGATAACACCGGCGATGCTGGCATTGGATGAAGCGGGTAACCTCGGGGTCAAAACTTTGGTTTCAGTCGATGTCTCACCAGCGGTGAAGTTTGTAGGCATTCAGCTAGTAAAGGCCGAACAAGATGGAGTGTGGCTCACTGGACTGGGTCAACGCGTCGACATCATCACCGTAGGCCAAGGCTTTGTGCGTGATGGTGATTCTGTGATTGCTGTTGAGCAGGGTGCTGAACCCTCAAATGTAACCGCAGAGTAGGAGATTGCCGATGTATTCAATTATTGATGCAGCTTTGTCTCGTGCTCGAACAATGCTTTCCCTTTTGGCGTTGATCCTTGTAGCCGGTGTCGTCACCTATATCACGATCCCCAAAGAATCGAGCCCAGATATTACCATCCCTATTATCTATGTCTCTGTTGGGCACCAAGGTATTTCGCCAACCGATGCCGAACGCTTATTGGTTAGGCCGATAGAGCAAGAGCTGAGGTCGATTGAAGGCGTAAAAGAGATGACAGCAACCGCAGCAGAAGGCCACGCCTCTGTTGTGTTGGAGTTTAATGTCGGAGTCGATCTCACCAAAGCGATGGCCGATGTGCGTGATGCCGTTGATCTGGCTAAGCCCAAATTGCCAGAAGACAGTGATGAGCCGACCGTAAATGAAGTGACGCTGGCTTCTGAGCAGCCTGTTCTGTCTGTTGTGCTATTCGGTACCGTTCCTGAGCGCACCATAGTACAAATCGCTCGAGAGCTCGGAGATAAACTCGAAAGCTATCGCCAAATCCTTGAAGTCGATATTGCAGGCGATCGCGAGGACATCGTCGAGATCATTGTCGATCCGTTATTGATGGAGAGCTACAGCTTAGATCAAGCGGATATCTATAACCTGATCGCTCTGAACAATCGAGTGGTTGCCGCTGGCTTTGTTGATACGGGGTATGGGCGTTTCTCTGTCAAAGTCCCTTCAGTGTTTAACTCCTTAAAAGACGTGCTTGAGTTGCCAATCAAAGTGGATGGTAAACAGGTAGTCACTTTTGGTGATGTCGCCACGGTTCGTCGAGCGTTTCGAGATCCTGAAAGTTTTGCTCGTTTAGATGGCAAATCTGCGGTGGTGTTGGATATCAAGAAGCGTGCAGGCGAAAACATCATCGAAACGGTTGAGCTAGTCAAAGCAGTAATGGCAGGCGCTCAGCACCTAGCGGAATGGCCAAATAACCTGTTGGTCAAATACACCTGGGATGAATCTAAAGATGTGAAGATCATGCTTAATGATCTGCAAAACAATATTCTATCCGCCATCATTTTGGTGGTGATCGTGATCATCGCTATTCTTGGTGTGCGTACTGCATTATTGGTGGGTATCTCCATTCCTGGTTCATTCCTGACGGGGTTATTGGTTCTGTCTGTATTCGGTTTAACCGTTAACATCGTGGTGCTGTTTTCGCTGATTATGGCGGTGGGGATGCTAGTAGACGGTGCGATTGTGGTGACCGAATTTGCCGACAGGCGAATGCAAGAGGGGGAAGGGCGCAAAGCCGCTTACCGAGATGCTGCGAAACGGATGGCGTGGCCAATAACCGCATCCACAGCCACAACCTTAGCCGCATTTGCCCCGTTACTGTTTTGGCCGGATGTGACGGGCGAATTCATGAAGTTCTTACCACTAACTCTGATCGCGACATTAACTGCTTCGTTAATTATGGCGCTGTTGTTTGTGCCCGTGCTGGGAGGTTTGATTGGCAAACCGCAATACGTATCGTCTCAGAGCCAAGCTCGAATGGTCGCACTGCACAACGGTGATTTCTCACAGGCTACTGGTTTAACCAAGGCTTACTACCACACGCTTTCGATTGCGATTAAACACCCATTTAAGATCCTCTTCAGTGCGATATTACTCGCGGTTGCGGTTGGCTTTACTTACTCCAAAGCCGGTCTTGGAGCAGAGTTCTTTCCTGAGGTTGATCCGCCATTCTTTAACGTCAAAGTTCGTTCTCATGGTGATCTGTCTATCCAAGAAAAGGATGGCATTATGCGCGATATTGAACTGATGATGCTCAATCATGATGAGTTCGATACCGTTTACACGCGAACGGGTGGTGACGACCAGATTGGTTTGATCTCAATTACGCCGGTTGACTGGCAATACCGCCGCAGCGTTAAAGCGATCATTGATGAATTGAAGGTACAAACCGATCAATACGCTGGTGTTGAGATTGAATATAAGTTCCCTGATGCTGGGCCTCCGGTTGAAAATGACTTAGTGATTGAGCTGTCGGCAAGAACGCCAGAGCAACTTAATCAGGCTGCAAAAATTGTGAGAGATTGGGCGGATGGCAATCAGGCACTGACCAATATCAGTGATACCGCGAGTAAAGACGGCATCGATTGGAAGGTGGATATTCGCCGCGACGATGCTGCGCGTTTTGCAGCTGATGCGACCTTGGTGGGTAATACCGTTCAATTCGTGACTAATGGTCTCAAGATTGGTGATTATCTGCCCGATGACTCTTCAGAAGAGGTCGATATCTTGGTGCGTTACCCGAATGATAAAAGGGATATCGGACGCTTCGACCAGCTGAGAGTCAAAACACCTGCGGGCTTGGTGCCGATCACCAATTTTGCTCAGATTGTTCCCGACCATAAGCAAGATACGATTAAACGCCTCGATGGTAAGCGTGTGGTGAACATCATGGCTGATATGGAAGAGGGTTATAACCTTGCCCTTGAATTACCAAAGATTGAGCAAGCGTTGAGTGAGCTGGGGCTACCGAGTAGTGTAGAATTTCGTATCCGCGGTCAAAACGAAGAACAAGAAAACTCGTCAGCCTTCTTACAAAGTGCTTTCTTGGTTGCTTTGGCGGTAATGGCGTTGATTCTGATTACTCAGTTTAATAGTTTCTATCAAGCATTCCTGATTCTGAGTGCGGTGTTGTTCTCAACGGTTGGTGTGTTTGTTGGTCTGCTAATCTTCCAGCGCCCGTTTGGCATCGTGATGTCTGGTATTGGAGTGATTGCACTGGCAGGTATCGTGGTGAACAACAATATCGTGCTGATCGACACCTATAACCAGCTAATCAAAAGAGGCTTGGATAAGCGAGATGCGATTCTAAGAACCGGTGTTCAACGTTTAAGACCTGTAATGCTGACTACGGTCACCACCATTTTAGGCTTAATGCCGATGGTGTTAGAGATGAACATCGACCTGATTAATCAAAAGATAGAATTCGGCGCTCCGAGTACGCAGTGGTGGTCACAACTCGCTACGGCAATTGCCGGGGGCTTAGCTTTTGCGACAGTACTAACCTTGGTACTGACACCATGTCTGTTAATGCTAGGCCGAGACAAGAAGACTGAAAAATAGTAGATGTAGTGGTTCGATGAACATAAAAAAGAGCACCTTGACGGGCGCTCTTTTCGTTGGTTTATATGGCTATTAACCTAATTGGTCGCTAGTAGCTTAATTAGTCGCTAGCAACTGGCCGTATCGCTCAAGGTTATTCAGTCGAATCTCTGAGTTGGCAATAAAGGTTGCTTTTGCTTTGCCCGTTAACGATTTAGATTGAGGCAATTTCACGGTACGCGCATTTTTATGTACGCCATTAACCAAGAATTCATAATGTAAGTGCGGGCCTGTCACACGGCCTGTACCGCCCAAAGTACCAATGGTTTGGCCTTGTTTTACGCGCTGACCAGTTTTCACCATACGTCGCTTCATGTGCAGGTACTTGGTTATGTAGGTGTTGCTATGGCGGATAAACACGTAGTTACCATTGAATTGGTTGTAACCCGACTTCTGAACAATACCGTCACCGGCTGCCCAGATAGGCGTGCCAACAGGAGCTGCGTAGTCAGTACCGCGGTGAGCGCGAACCTTACCGGTTACTGGGTGTCTCCTGGTAGGATTAAAGTTCGATGTTACACGACGAAAATCAATCGGTGAGCGCAAGAACGCCTTCTTCATTGCTCGACCATTTTCATCGAAGTAGTTGCCGCTTTTATCATCCAATACCGCGGTAAATGAGTCGCCTTGGTTTTTGAATACGGCTGCCATGATCTTACCGCGACCAACCACTTCACCTTCAACCACTTTTTCTTGGTATAAGATTTTGAAGCTGTCGTTCTTGCGAATATCTAACGCAAAGTCGATATCCCAACCGAAGATGCCCGCCAGTTCCATAATTTGGTTTGCGGTTAAACCTGCGCTGACGCCTGCATTCCAGAAATTAGAGGTGATATTAGCTTCGGCATAATTGTACTGGTAGGCGACTTCTTTTTTGTCGAAACTTGATGAGAAAGAATCGCCAGACTTAGTGATCTTGAAGCTTTCAAACGCACTAAGTTGTCGTTTTAACTGAATAAGGTCGTTGTTTTCATCAAAGCCGAACTGCAAGACATCACCAGGTCTTAGATTAGACAACTGCTTCTTAATATCATTATTGGTATTGAGTAGCGTGATCAGCAGGCGGTATGAGAGGCCAATACGTTCAAATAAAACAGAAGTGCTTTCGCCAGAGCGAACGGTGTATTTCTCCCAATTGAGCACTGCCGTCGGTGGAGCATCACTTGAGCTAATAAGCGCAGAGGCATTGATAGTCAGTGGGTAATGTTTTCCCACAACTAAAGCGCCCGAATCGTCACGCAAACTGTTGACGTCGGGGAGTAAGAAAATCGCGACGAAAATTATGGCACTAAAAAATGCGATAAAAGCCCGGTGCAAAATAGGAAGGCGTGCAAAAATAGACAACATGTTCCGGTTCGTTCTGTAAATATTATGAAAATCGACGACGGAATAGTGTAACTGGTTTCAAAATACATCGCTATTCAAGTAAGATGTCTAATTAATGTATTTTTGCCAAATCTGTGGGAGTGAACAAGAATGGCGAGTATTGAAGCTGCACTAGCCGAGATCAAACGTGGCGTAGAAGAACTGATTCCAGAAGACGAACTGATTGCAAAACTAAAAGAAGGTCGTCCTTTACGCATTAAGCTGGGTGCCGATCCAACAGCTCCAGATATCCACCTAGGCCATACGGTTATCTTTAACAAGCTTCGTGCTTTCCAAGAGCTTGGTCATGAAGTGACATTCCTTATCGGTGATTTCACTGCAATGGTTGGTGACCCATCAGGTAAAAACTCAACACGTCCACCGCTAAGCCGTGAAGACGTATTGAAGAATGCTGAAACTTACAAAGAGCAAGTATTCAAGATTCTAGATCCTGCGAAAACGCAAATTCGTTTCAACTCTGAATGGCTATCTGAGCTTGGTGCTGAAGGTATGATTCGTCTTGCTTCTAACCAAACTGTTGCTCGTATGCTTGAGCGTGATGACTTCAAAAAGCGTTACGCTGGTGGTCAACCGATCGCAATCCACGAATTTATGTACCCACTTCTACAAGGTCACGACTCTGTTGCACTAGAGAGCGACGTTGAGCTTGGCGGTACTGACCAGAAGTTTAACCTTCTAATGGGGCGTGAACTGCAAAAAGCAGCAGGTCAAAAACCACAAGCGGTACTGATGATGCCACTACTTGTTGGTCTAGATGGTGTTAAGAAGATGTCTAAGTCTGCGCACAACTACATCGGTATTAGCGAAGCACCAAGCGAGATGTTTGGTAAGATCATGTCTATCTCTGACGATCTAATGTGGAGCTACTACGAGCTGCTGTCTTTCCGTCCTCTTGAAGAAGTTGCGGAATTGAAAGCTGGCGTTGATGCAGGTAAGAACCCGCGTGACGTTAAAGTGCTTCTTGCTAAAGAGATCATCGCTCGTTTCCACAGTGAAGCAGATGCTGAAGCGGCTGAGCAAGAGTTCGTTAACCGTTTTGCTAAGAACCAAGTTCCTGATGAGATGCCTGAATTTGAATTCGAAGCTGGTCTGCCAATTGCGAACGTTCTAAAAGAAGCAGGTCTTGTAAACTCGACTTCTGATGCGATGCGCATGATCAAGCAAGGCGCGGCTAAGCTTGAAGGCGAGAAGATTGAAGACAGCAAATTCGTACCTGAAGCAGGAACTGCGGTTTATCAAGTAGGTAAGCGTAAATTTGCTCGAATTACTATTAAGTAATAATGCACATCAATAATTGAACCAAAGGCATCCACGGATGCCTTTTTTATTGACCGAAAGTTGACGAAACTTTGAAACGCCTATTGCTACACTATGCGCGCTGTCAAATTGACAGTAATTCTGGAGATTTTTATGAACAATACCGACCATCCTCCTAGTTTGAATGGAGAAGAATAACCTGTCTCGGTATTGATCTATTGTCCTGCCGTTCAGGTAGGGTATCTTTGTTTTTCCCCTCATTCTTTTCCACACACTAGATTCTAACAAGTAGACACACCAGTAGCTTTCAGTTCTTGGTGCGCATAAATCTATAAATCTATAAATCTATAAATCTATGCTATTTGTTTTGATGGTCGTTACCTTTGCCAATCGGGAGATTCGCCATGACGGTAATGAACAACACTTTTTTATCTATTGAAGCTCTGTACTCAGAGCAAGACATCCAAGCTGTATCGAATGCATTTCAACAGTACGGGCGTGAACAACAAATTAACCTTTTGAACCGAATGCCGCTCGAAGATGCGGTGCTAGTGCTGGGGCAATGCTCTTTGAGTACGATTCAGACTTTACTTAGTGAGCTAGAAGAGCAGGGCTTTGAGAAGCGCTCTCGACATCTAGCTCACCAACTAGGGCTGATCTACTCAGAGGTAGAACCTCAGCAGGGCTACCTTTCTACTGGCGTCATGAGCCACGTTAGGCAGCGTATCGGTTGGATTATTGCGTTAGCACTATTGGGAATCGTCTCAGGGCTTATCATTGCTCAGTATGAAGACATTCTCAGTCAGTTGGTACTTTTGGCAATCTACATGCCGGTAATTGCTGCTGCTGGTGGTAACACCGGAACACAAGCCGCGACTTTGGTTATCAGAGCCTTAGCCACTGGTGAGTTGAAAAAACGCCAATGGGCTAACGTTCTGTGGAAAGAGTTTAGAGTTGCTATTTGTTTAGCTCTAGCGATTGCCGTAGTGATGATTGGGCGTATTCTGCTATTCAGTGAAAACCAATCGACAGGTGGTTATGACATCAACATGATTGCGTTAGCGATTGCGGTAGCGCTGTTTATTCAGGTGACCATATCAACTGTACTCGGCGGCGGGTTACCGATAGTCGCTCGGCTATTTAAGCTTGATCCAGCGGTGTTAGTGAGCCCAGTACTTGCATCGATAGTGGATATCTCAGGAATGTGGATCTACTTCACTGTCGTGAACTCATTCCTAGGAATCGCTTAAAAGCTGATAAAAATAGCTAAATACATCCGAGAAATAAAAATGGCGCTGAAGATTGAAGGTCTTCAGCGCCATTTTTGTTATTAAAGTAGAAGTTTACACAGAGCTAAGCATTACTTAGATTTGCTTTGTGTTTGACTGAACTCGACCACATCTTTGTAGAAAGCACGCTCAAACTGGGTGATAGGGGCTTCCACTGGTTTGTCTGGATCTTGTTCTTCAGGGAAGTAATCACGGACAAATTGCACAAAGAGAGAGCTTGGTTTTCCCGCCTTATCTAATCCGTATCCCGCCATGTTGTAACTGCCGTATAGAGAACCACTTTTGGCGATAATGTTGCCTTGAATCGGTGCTTTTCTCATGCTTTGACGGTATTTGAGCGTTCCATCAGTGCCAGATATAGGCATAGCCTCAATCAGGTTGAGCTGTTGATCATTTTCCCAGATATAACGAAGCACTTGAGCCATGGTCTGTGACCTCATTCGGTTATTTCTGGATAACCCTGAACCATCGACGAGCTGCGCCTTGCTGAGGTCAATGTTTGCCTTAGTCAACAATATCTGCTTTATCGCTTCAGTACCGTTATTGAAACTGCCTGGTTGAACATAAAATGTGGCTCCTAGCGTTTTAGTTAGATTATCTGCGATAAGGTTATCTGACTTCTTGAGCATGATATCGAGCAGTTCAGGAAGCTTTTCTGAGTTGTGACTAGCGACTAACGTGGTTTTGTCTGCTTTCTCTTTTTTACCAATAATCACATCACCTTTTACTTCTATTTTCAGTTCTTTGAGAAGCGACGTAACGACTTGATAGGTATAAAGTTCTGGATTTTGAATCGCGAACTTGAGTGGCAGTGGCTTTTTACGCTCAACCAAGCAACCAGAGAGCTTGTAAGCGTTATCTGGTGTGGTGATGAGCTCTAAGTCGCATTGTGTCGCCTTCTGCCCAGAGCGAGTTACCGTGGCAGCTGTGGTCGTCACGTCTATCGGATAGTGAGCGGGAATATAAACGCGAGTGCTGCCATTATCTTTTGTATAAATAGAGGCTTGTGCGCAGTTGCTGTCTAAGGTCATTGCACTAGAAGGCGCGCTGTAACAAACGCCTAGAATGTCCCAAGGCCAACCAACGGCTCGCTGATAGCCCGTAAAAGTCGAGTTATCGAGATATAAGTTGCCCTTTATGGTTCTGGATTGAGATTTTGCGTATTGAGCCAAAAGGCTTTTAAGCTGTTCTCGTTGCAGCGTTGGGTCGCCACTAAATGAAATGATTGAGTCACTCCCAGAACGAGCAATGCTGGTCGTGTAGTGAAAGTCATCCCCTAACTCCAACTTAGCCGCCAACGCTGTCACCAGCTTTAAAGTACTGGCCGGTGGATAGAAGCCATCACTGTTGGAATTCATTTGGTTTGAATCGCCACTCAGGGATTCTAAAATTACACTGGTGCTACTACCATCAGGCAATTTATCTAAAGGGGCGTAAGCGTTAACTGAGAAAGCGCTAATGGAAAAACTACATACCAGTAGTGTGGATAGAAGGCGCATAGAAGATTTCTTGGGTGGCTGATGTTTTCAGTATACAGATATAAAAAACGCCCGCTAGATCGCGGGCGTTTTGATTCTCAATTAACTAATTAATCAATTAGATAGTCAGAATTAGAAGTCGTAACGTAGACCTAGAGCTAGCTCATCTTCAGCTTGTGCTTTAGATGCAATATCGCTACCTAAACCTGCAGTACCGATCTTGTCACCTTTAGAGATTAGGTTGAAGTTGTACGAGATGTACGTACGGAAGTTAGGCTTGAAGTAGTAAGTTGCATCGATAGCAACGTTGTCAGCTGAAGTTTCACCGTCAGTTTCTGCGTTGTTGTACGTTAGAGTGAATGCAGTTTTATCTAGCGTGTAAGCCGTTGCGAATTCGTAACCAGTGTAATCACCGTTATCTTTCTGTAATTCACCATCAGTGAATACACCTGCAAAGTAAAGAGCTTCAGTGCGGAAAGACGCCGATAGCATGTATTCGTTTTGATCGTCTTGGTCAGCGTAACCTGCACCTAGCTTAAAGCCAGAGTCGCCGATTGCGTAGATACCAGATAGCGAGTAGCCGTCTTCGTTGTTGTCTGCGTAACCGCCGTCAACTGCGTCAGTACGATCTGCGAAGCGGTAGCTTGCTTTAACACCTAGATCTTGGAATTGACCTTTGTAAGAAAGCATGTTGTCTGTACGGTCAGCTGCTGCAATTTTGTATGCCGCTGAATTGCCGTGGTAAGACATGATATCGGTAAAGTCTGTGATTACGCCTAGCGCGCCGTCGTTCTTACCGTATGTTACTTCACCGAATGCACCGCCAATACCAGCGTAAGTGTAACGGTGGTCAATATCGCTACCAGAAGTTGTGTCGCCGTCAACAACTACTGTGTTGTCAGCTGTAGTGTATTCACCTTCGTAGAAACCAACGCCGTATAGGCCGTCTTGGATTTCAACTTTACCTAGGAAGTTTAGACGTACACGAGAGTTGTCTTGTGCTTTGCCATCTTTTAGAGATAGACGAGCTTCCGCACGACCACCGATCTCTAGAGAAGTGCCGTTTGAGCTGTATACAGAAGTACCGTCAATACCACCAGCTTGTTTACCGTCCGCTGCCACTGCGTTAGTAGCAAGAGCTGCAGCAGATACAGCAAGCGCGATCATAGTCTTGTTCATGTTATTATTTCCTAATTACTGTCCATAGAAGTTTTATCAAGGATTTGAACCCTTTTGTGTATTGCCTGTATTAATCAGGCTTCATAATCATGATTAGAACAGAAGTCTGAAAAATGCCAGTGCAATCCATGGGTTACTTTTTACCTCTAAAGTTCCATGGTTAGTTAGTAAAATGATATAAAACTAAAAAATGAACACTGTTTTATTATATTTATTGTTATTTAAGCATTTGTTTTAAAGTGGTTTTTATAAGAGTGTGATCTGTGTTTATTTTGTTTGTTTTTTGTTTTTTGTTTTTTTAGGTATTTAACTCTCTACTTATTGATGGGGGAGTTATTATTCATTTTTGTGATGTCTGTAATTTAGACCTAGATAAAGCTTTTATAACGCAAAGTGGAATAAAGGTGATTTAGCCATAAAGTTTGTTTACACTAAGCCAAATCGTTTTGTTTCTATCACCCAATAAATACGTTGGGTGTATTTATGTTGGCCAAAGAAAGCTTTGGCATAGAGGTAAAAAATGGAAAAGGTTCCAATGACAGTACGTGGCGCTCAGCAGCTACGTGACGAATTAGATCGCCTACTTAAGCTACGCCCTGTTATCTCAGCAGCTATTGGTGAAGCACGTGAACTAGGTGACTTGAAAGAGAATGCTGAATACCATGCCGCTCGTGAAGAGCAGGGTATTTGTGAAGCTCAGATCCGTGATATTGAATATAAGCTATCACTGGCTCAGATCATCGATGTAACGCAAATGGATAATACGGGCAAGATTATCTTTGGTACGACAGTGACACTGATTGATGTGGATACCGATGATGAGTTCCGCTACCAAATCGTTTCAGAAGACGAAGCAGACATCAAAACGGGTCGCATTTCTGTGAAATCGCCAATTGCTAGCGGTCTTATCGGTAAAATGGAAGGCGACGAAGTCATGATCTCTACCCCTGGTGGTGACAAAGACTTCGAAATCGACAAAGTAGAATATATCTAATTGAATTTTCTTTGTTTCTGATAAGTAAAAAGGTCGCTAAATGCGACCTTTTTCGTTTCTCACGCTACACTAAAAGATAAGCGCTGTGGCTTCCTATTAGTGAAGTTAGCTTATATTAAGCTCGCTTATTTACGTGGAATCTCGATTTTACGTGCTTCTGACTGACGGAACAGTACTAGAACTTTACCGATAGTCTGTACTTTCTCAGCTTTAGTTTCACGTACAATTGCATCGATAATCAGTTGCTTAGTCTCACGGTCTTCTGATGCAACTTTAATCTTGATCAGTTCGTGGTGGTCTAGAGCTAATTCGATTTCCGCTAGAACAGCTTCAGTAAGTCCATTTGCGCCCATTAGCACAACAGGTTTTAAACTGTGAGCTAGGCCCTTTAGATGCTGCTTTTGTTTGGTACTTAGGTTCATTACGCGGCCAATTTTCTTTACTATTAGGGTTGAAAAAACCTATTTTAACGCCATCTAAAGCTGAAGACTATAATTTATTCAGCAATTAGTACTTTCCTCCAATTTAGGTATCCAATGAGCAAACAGAAACACTCGGCCAGTTCAGGCCGTTGGTTGAAGGAACACTTCGACGACAAGTACGCAAATGAAGCAAGAAAGAAAGGCTATCGTTCACGTGCTTATTTCAAAATGGAAGAGATTCAAACGAAAGATAAATTGCTGTCTCCTGGGATGACCATTGTGGATTTGGGTGCAGCACCTGGCGGTTGGTCTCAATATGCTGCTAAGATTGTTGGAGACAACGGACAAATCATTGCGTGTGACTTGTTACCAATGGATCCGATTGCTGGTGTTAGCTTTTTACAAGGCGATTTCCGCGAAGAAGCTGTGCTAGATGCCTTGTTGGAACGTATACAACCAAACATGGTTGATGTCGTGATGTCAGATATGGCACCTAATATAGCAGGCAACAATTCTGTGGATCAGCCAAGAGCTATGTATTTAGTTGAATTAGCTTTGGATATGTGTCGACAAGTTCTAGCTACCAATGGTAGTTTTGTTGTAAAAGTATTCCAAGGCGAAGGGTTTGACCAATACGTTAAGGACGTCCGCGAGATGTTTAAAACAGTAAAAGTTAGAAAACCCGACTCTTCTCGAGCTCGATCTCGTGAAGTGTTTATCGTAGCCACTGGTTACAAAGGTTAACGATTCTCTTCCAAGAGTGAGAGTTAACAACATGGCTACAGGTTACAAACTGTAGTACCCTACCTTTAATTACAATTAGTTATCGAGAGGCTTACACCTTGAGTGACATGGCAAAAAATTTAATTCTGTGGCTTGTTATCGCGGTAGTGTTGATGTCGGTATTCCAGAGCTTCGGCCCTGGGGAAAGTAACGGCAGAGCAGTAGATTACACCACGTTTGTACAGGAAGTTGGCCAAGGCCAGATTCAAGACGCACAGTTCAATAACAGCGAAATCACTTTCACACGTCGTGGTGGTGGTTCTAAGTATGTAACTTACATGCCTGTTTATGATCAAAAGCTACTTGATGACTTAATTAATCAAAACGTAAAAGTTCAGGGTACACCACCTGAAGAGCAGAGCCTGCTTGGCACTATCTTCATCTCATGGTTCCCAATGATCTTACTGATTGGTGTATGGATTTTCTTCATGCGTCAAATGCAAGGCGGCGGCGGCGGTAAAGGCGCTATGTCTTTCGGTAAGAGTAAAGCTCGAATGATGAGCGAAGAACAAATCAAAACGATGTTTGCTGATGTTGCTGGTTGTGACGAAGCAAAAGAAGACGTGAAAGAGCTTGTGGATTACCTTCGTGACCCAAGCCGCTTCCAAAAACTAGGTGGTAAGATCCCGACAGGTATCCTGTTGGTTGGTCCTCCTGGTACGGGTAAAACATTGCTTGCAAAAGCGATTGCCGGTGAAGCGAAAGTACCGTTCTTTACTATCTCTGGTTCTGACTTCGTTGAAATGTTTGTTGGTGTTGGTGCATCTCGTGTGCGTGACATGTTCGAACAAGCGAAGAAAGCGGCACCTTGTATCATCTTTATTGATGAAATTGATGCCGTAGGTCGTCAACGTGGCGCTGGTGTTGGTGGTGGTCACGATGAACGTGAACAAACACTGAACCAAATGCTGGTTGAGATGGATGGATTCGAAGGTAACGAAGGTATTATCGTTATCGCTGCGACTAACCGTCCAGACGTACTAGACCCTGCATTACTTCGTCCTGGTCGTTTTGACCGTCAGGTTGTGGTTGGTCTACCAGATGTACGTGGTCGTGAACAGATTCTTAAAGTACACATGCGTAAAGTGCCACTATCAGGTGATGTTGAACCATCTTTGATTGCTCGTGGTACTCCAGGCTTCTCTGGTGCAGATCTTGCGAACCTTGTGAACGAAGCGGCGCTATTTGCTGCTCGTGGTAACAAGCGCAACGTATCTATGGTTGAGTTTGAACTTGCAAAAGACAAAATTATGATGGGTGCAGAGCGCCGTTCGATGGTTATGTCTGAAGAAGTGAAAGAGTCAACGGCTTACCACGAAGCGGGTCACGCAATTGTTGGTCGTTTGGTGCCTGAACACGATCCTGTGTACAAGGTTTCAATCATTCCACGTGGTCGTGCGCTCGGTGTAACTATGTACCTACCAGAGCAAGATCGCGTAAGCATGTCTCGCCAACACCTAGAATCAATGATCTCTAGCTTGTACGGTGGTCGTCTTGCTGAAGAACTTATCTACGGTAAAGACAAAGTTTCGACTGGTGCGTCTAACGATATCGAACGTGCAACTGATATTGCTCGTAAGATGGTAACGCAGTGGGGCTTCTCTGAAAAACTGGGTCCTCTTCTATATGCTGAAGAAGAAGGCGAAGTTTTCCTAGGTCGCGGTATGAGCCAAGCGAAACATGTTTCTGACGATACGACTAAGCTGATCGATGAAGAAATTCGTATTCTAATCGACCGTAACTATGCTCGTGCGAAGCAAATTCTTGAAGAGAACATGGATATCATGCACTCGATGAAAGACGCGCTAATGAAGTTTGAAACGATTGATGCAGGTCAGATTGATGACTTGATGGAACGTAAAGACGACATTCGTGAGCCAGCTGGTTGGGGTGATCAGGCGAAAGCAGAACCTGCAAAGGAAGAAGCTAAACCTGAAGCGAAATCAGAAGAAGCAACAGCCGAACCAAAAGCTGAAGAGTCGAAAGTTGAAGAGTCGAAAGTTGAAGAAGTTAAATCTGAAACAGATGATGCTCAAAACAAAGATTCTTAATTGCTAAGCTTTAAATTAAAACCCTGAGTACGCTCAGGGTTTTTCTGTTTCTAGCCTAAGATGTTTTTACCTTTAAGACCCGCCTTCCATGATATTAAAAGCACATAATAAAACGCTCGTTTTAGACCGCCCACATGTGATGGGTATCCTCAATGTTACGCCTGACTCTTTCTCTGATGGCGGAAAATTCAATTCATTAGATAATGCTTTAGTGCAAGCAGAGCGAATGATTCAAGCTGGTGTTAGCATTATTGACATTGGTGGTGAATCAACTCGCCCGGGAGCACCTGACGTTCCTTTAGAGGAAGAGCTCGCTCGCGTTATTCCTGCCATTAAAGCAATTCGCGCCAAGTTTGATGTGTGGATCTCCATTGATACCAGTAAAGCTGAAGTGATGCGCCAAGCCGTTGAAGCGGGGGCTGATTTGATCAATGATGTGCGCGCACTGCAAGAGCCCGGAGCTTTAGAGGCGGCGGCCGATGCTAATGTGCCAGTTTGCCTGATGCACATGAAAGGTCAGCCGAGAACCATGCAAGCCAACCCAAATTACGATGATGTTCTAACGGATGTTGAAGCGTTCTTAAAAGAAAGGGTGGAGGCTTGTGAGGCTGTTGGCATATCAAAAGAGCAGCTGATTCTGGATCCTGGTTTTGGCTTTGGTAAAACCATTGAGCATAATTACCACCTATTAGCGCACCTTGAAAAATTTCACACGCTTGGGTTGCCCGTCTTAGCGGGGATGTCGAGAAAATCGATGATCTTTAAGCTACTAGACAAAGCTCCAGCAGATTGCATGGTCGCTAGCGTCACTTGCGCTACCATCGCTGCAATCAAAGGTGCACAAATTATTCGCGTTCACGATGTTGAAGATACATTGGAAGCGATGAAGATAATCGAAGTGATGAATAACAATCACTAATCATAATTAAGGAAAATCAATATGTCTGATAAGAGACGTTACTTCGGCACAGATGGTGTACGTGGCAAAGTTGGCCAGTACCCGATTACACCTGATTTTGTTCTGAAGCTTGGCTGGGCTGCGGGTCGTGTTCTTGCGAAGCAAGGCACAAAGAAAGTCATCATTGGTAAAGATACTCGTATCTCTGGCTACATGTTGGAGTCTGCGCTAGAAGCTGGCCTTGCTGCTGCTGGTCTTCAGGCTACGTTTACTGGCCCAATGCCAACACCTGCTGTTGCTTACCTAACTCAAACCTTCCGCGCTGAAGCGGGTATTGTTATCTCTGCATCGCACAACCCTTACTACGATAACGGTATCAAGTTCTTCTCTTCTGAGGGAACAAAACTGCCGGACGATATCGAGTTGGCGATTGAAGCTGAATTGGATAAAGACATCGAATGTGTTGACTCATTCGAACTTGGTAAAGCGGTACGTTTGAACGATGCGGCTGGCCGTTACATTGAATTCTGTAAGAGCACATTCCCAAATCATATGACGCTTGCAGGAATGAAGATTGTTGTCGATTGTGCACATGGTGCGACTTACCATATTGCTCCTGCTGTATTTAAAGAGCTGGGTGCAGAAGTTATTGCGATTGGTGTTGAGCCAAACGGTACTAACATTAACCACGAAGTAGGTGCGACGGATGTACGTGCTCTGCAAGCAAAAGTGCTTGAAGAGAAAGCGGCATTAGGTCTTGGCTTTGATGGTGATGGTGACCGTATCATCATGGTTGACGAGCTAGGTAACAAAATTGATGGTGACCAAATTGCTTACATCATTGCTCGTGATGCACTGCGTCGCGGTGAGTTGAAAGGCGGCGTTGTTGGTACACTAATGACCAACCTTGGTATGGAAAACGGCCTTAAGCAGTTAGGTATTCCGTTTGTTCGTGCTGCTGTTGGTGACCGTTACGTGATGGAGCAGCTTCTTGCTAAAGGCTGGAAGATCGGTGCTGAAAACTCGGGGCACGTTATCCTACTGGATAAAGTGACGACGGGTGATGCTATCGTTGCTGCTCTGCAAGTGTTGGCTTCAGTTGTTGATAGCGAAATGACACTGAATGAGCTGTCTCAAGGCATGACGTTGTACCCTCAAGTTTTAGAAAACGTTCGTTTCAGCGGAGATTCTAATCCACTAGAAGCCGAAGCGGTAAAAGCAGCGGTTGTTGAAGTGGAAGCAGAGCTTGGCGAGAAAGGCCGCGTGCTATTACGCAAGTCTGGTACCGAGCCACTACTGCGTGTCATGGTTGAAGGCGAAGATGCAGAGCTTGTTCAAGCGTCTGCGCTTAAGATTGCAGATGCAGTAAAAGCAAACTGCTAATTTAACCTTTTACTTAACCGGCGTAACGAATAGCGCCTGTGATTAGAAGTGATTGAGTTATATCACGGTCAAAAGAGACGTAAATGAGTTTTGTGTCGCTTTTGACCTTTTTTTGACCATTCACTTGGTAAAGGCTTATTTTTTAGCAAATTCTCCTTGTCAGCCATCGTCGCATTCGCTAGTATTGCTCGGCCTTCAGTTAGGAGGTCGCTAGCCTTGTTCTTAAAAATAGTTTTTTGAACGGCGCTGGCTCAACAATTAGGAACATAGGTGGAAAAATGTTTACAGTTCTACTTGTGATTTACCTGTTGGCAGCGCTTGGTGTAATTGGCCTAGTGTTGATTCAACAAGGTAAAGGCGCAGATATGGGAGCCTCTTTCGGTGCTGGCGCTTCAAACACTGTGTTTGGTGCTGGTGGCTCAGGAAATTTCCTTACCCGAATGACTGCAATTTTTGCAACTACATTTTTTATCCTTAGCTTAGTGCTTGGTAATATGTCTACACATAAAACTGAGTCACAATGGATTGACCCGACCCAAGGTCAGGTAATTCAACAAGCTGATGATGCAGTGAGTGAAGTTCCGGCGCAAGGCGACGAAATTCCACAATAATCTGTAAAGATTTGATGCCGAGATGGTGAAATTGGTAGACACGCTAGCATGAGGTGCTAGTGCCTTAGGGTGTGAGGGTTCGAGTCCCTCTCTCGGCACCATGTTTACAAACTTGTAAAACATCTTGTTGGGCGTATAATGCTCGCAAGTCGGACGCGGGATGGAGCAGTTTGGTAGCTCGTCGGGCTCATAACCCGAAGGTCGTCGGTTCAAATCCGGCTCCCGCAACCAATTTCAATGCTATTATATAGCTTGTATTGGTAGCAAGTTTGCACAGTGTGAACCTCACTGTGAGTTAAGTGCGATATCGAATGTGATGGCGCTTAACATATAAGGGTCCAGCAACAAAAACCCCGGCTTATACGGGGTTTTTTGTTATCTAAGCATTTGTAAATGTATTTAGATAATGTTTGCTTGGAATTTAAATTGGGCTTTGAGCCCTTTTTTTGTTTCTGGAGTGGTTAAATGACTGGTTTAGAAAGACAACTTACTGAAATGCTTGACGCTCCAGTAGCAGCATCAGGTTATGAGTTAGTTGGATTAGAATTTATTCGTGCTGGTGAGCACTCAACGCTACGTATTTACATCGATTCACCAAACGGTATCAATGTAGATGATTGCGCTGAAGTTAGTCACCAAGTAAGTGCCGTAATGGACGTTGAAGATCCAATTTCAGTGGCTTATAACCTTGAAGTGTCTTCACCAGGTCTAGAGAGACCACTGTTCAAAGCAGAGCATTACCAACAATTTATTGGTCACGAGGTAAGCATCGTTTTGAAAATGGCTGTCGGCAACCGTCGTAAATGGAAAGGTGATATCCAATCTATCGAAGGCGAGACAGTGAAAGTATTGGTTGAAGGACAAGAAGAAGAATTCGTCCTGAGCAATATTGCGAAAGCTAACCTGATCCCTAAATTTTAGTTCTCCTAGAGAGAAGAGCTTAAGAGGCTAGATTAATGAACAAAGAAATTTTGGCGGTAGTAGAAGCTGTTTCAAATGAGAAAGCAGTTCCTCGTGAGCGTATTTTTGAAGCGCTTGAAATCGCGCTTGCAACGGCAACAAAAAAGAAAAGCGAACTAGAAATTGAAGTTCGTGTTGAAATTGACCGTAAAACGGGTGATTTCGAAACTTTCCGTCGTTGGGAAGCTGTTGAGGAAGTTGAATTCCCAACAAAAGAAATCTCTATTGAAGCTGCAAAGTACGATGACCCAGAGATCGAACTTGGCGGTTTCATTGAAGATGATATCGAATCAGTAACGTTTGACCGTATTACGACTCAAACGGCTAAGCAAGTTATCGTACAGAAAGTACGTGAAGCTGAACGCGCTCAAATCGTTGAGCAGTTCATCGATAACGAAGGCGAGCTAGTAACTGGCGCAGTTAAGAAAGTTAACCGTGACACTATTATCCTAGACCTAGGTAACAACGCTGAAGCGGTAATCCTTCGTGATGACCAACTTCCTCGTGAAAACTTCCGTCCAGGTGACCGTGTTCGTGGTCTTCTTTACGCAGTTAAACCAGAAGCTCGTGGTTTCCAGCTTTTCGTTACTCGTTCGAAGCCAGAAATGCTAGCTGAACTATTCCGTGTTGAAGTGCCTGAGATTGGTGAAGAGCTAATTGAACTTAAAGGTGCTGCACGTGACGCTGGTTCTCGTGCTAAAATCGCTGTGAAAACAAACGACAAACGTATTGACCCAGTTGGTGCGTGTGTTGGTATGCGTGGCGCACGTGTACAAGCTGTTTCTAACGATCTTGGTGGTGAGCGTATTGATATCGTTCTTTGGGATGATAACCCGGCTCAATTCGTAATCAACGCAATGGCTCCTGCTGATGTTGCTTCAATCATCGTTGATGAAGACGCACACTCTATGGATATCGCTGTTGAAGCGGATAACCTAGCACAAGCGATTGGCCGTAGCGGTCAAAACGTACGTCTAGCTTCTCAACTTACTGGTTGGGAACTGAACGTAATGACTGTTGCTGATCTTGAGAAGAAGCACCAAGAAGAAGCAGTTGCTTCTATTGAAAACTTCATGAAGCACCTAGACATTGAAGAAGACTTTGCTCAAATGCTTGTTGAAGAAGGCTTCTCTACGCTTGAAGAAGTAGCATACGTTCCTGTGAACGAGCTTCTTGAAGTAGATGGTCTAGACGAAGGTATCGTTGAAGAACTACGTAACCGCGCAAAAGACGCACTGACTACTCTAGCGCTAGCGAAAGAAGAAACTTTCGACGGTGTTGAGCCTGCTGAAGACTTACTTGCACTTGAAGGTCTTGAGCGTGAAATGGCTTACAAGCTAGCAGCAAAAGGCGTTGCGACATTGGAAGACCTAGCTGACCAAGGCGTTGATGAACTAGAAGGCATCGAAGACCTAACTGCAGAACGTGCAGGCGAGCTAATTATGGCTGCGCGTAACATCTGTTGGTTCGGCGACGAAGAATAATTCAGCAAGGAGAGAAAGCGGTATGACACAATTAACAGTTAAAGCACTGAGTGAAGAGATTGGTACGCCAGTTGACCGCTTAATTGAACAACTTGCTGATGCAGGCATGAAGAAAGCAGGGTCGGATCAAGTGACTGATTCAGAGAAGCAAACATTGCTAACGCACCTTAAAAAGGAGCACGGCGATACTTCAGGCGAAACAGAACCGACTCGTTTAACTCTTCAACGCAAGACCCGCAGCACGCTAAGTGTTGCCGCTGGAGGCGGTAAGAGTAAGGATGTTCAAGTAGAGGTACGTAAAAAGCGTACTTACGTGAAGCGCAGCACTATTGAAGATGAAGCGAAACGTGAAGCTGAGGAAGTAGCTAATCGTGAAGCGGAAGAGAAAGCACAACGCGATGCTGAAGAGCAAGCGAAACGTGATGCTGCAGAGAAAGCACAGCGCGAAGCCGAAGAAAAAGTAACACGTGAAGCGGATGCAAAACGTGAAGCTGAAGAGAAGGCTCAACGCGCACAAGCTGAAAAGGCTAAAAAAGACATGAATTCAAAAAATGCAGACGCTAACGCACAAGCGAAAAAAGAAGCGGATGAACTTAAAGCTCGTCAAGAGCTAGAAGCAACTCGTAAAGCAGAAGCTGAAGCAGCTAAGCTTGTTGAAGAAGCTCGTAAGTTAGCAGAAGAGAACCAAGAACGTTGGTCTGAAGAAGAGAAGAAGAAGAAAGAGCAAGAGAAATCTGCGGATTACCATGTGACTACTTCTACTTACGCTCGTGAAGCTGAAGATGCGGCAGATAAGAAAGATGAGAAAGCACCTCGTCGTCGCAAGAAGAAAGCAGCTCCTGCTAACCAACCTGCAAACAACCGTGGTGGTCGTAACCAACGTGGTCGTGGCGGTAAAGGTAAGCTTGCTAAACCAACTTCAATGCAGCAAGGCTTCGATAAGTCAGCGACTGTTGCTAAATCTGACGTTGCTATCGGCGAAACTATCGTTGTTTCTGAACTGGCTAGCAAAATGTCAGTTAAAGCAACTGAAGTTATCAAAGTAATGATGAAGATGGGCGCTATGGCGACTATCAACCAAGTGATCGACCAAGAAACAGCACAACTTGTTGCTGAAGAAATGGGTCACAAGGTAATCCTACGTAAAGAAAACGAACTTGAAGAAGCAGTACTAGCTGACCGTGATAGCGATGCTATCGCTGAAGGTCGTGCTCCTGTTGTTACTATCATGGGTCACGTTGACCACGGTAAAACTTCAACACTTGATTACATTCGTAAAGCACACGTTGCTTCTGGCGAAGCTGGCGGTATCACGCAGCACATTGGTGCTTACCACGTAGATACTGACAACGGCATGATCACTTTCCTTGATACTCCTGGACACGCGGCGTTTACAGCTATGCGTGCTCGTGGTGCTCAAGCGACAGATATCGTTGTACTTGTAGTTGCAGCAGACGATGGCGTAATGCCACAAACAATCGAAGCAATCCAGCACGCGAAAGCGGCAGGCGTTCCTCTGATTGTTGCTGTGAACAAGATCGATAAAGAGGGTGCAAACCCAGACAACGTTAAGAACGAGCTAGCTCAATACGACGTTATCCCTGAAGAATGGGGTGGTGAGAACATCTTCGTTCACATCTCTGCTAAACAGGGTACAAACATCGATGGTCTTCTAGAAGCAATCCTTCTTCAGTCTGAAGTTCTTGAACTTACAGCGGTTAAGGAAGGCATGGCGTCTGGTGTTGTTGTTGAATCTCGTCTTGATAAAGGTCGCGGTCCAGTTGCAACAGTACTAGTACAGTCTGGTACTCTAAACAAAGGCGACATCGTTCTTTGTGGTCAAGAGTACGGCCGTGTTCGTGCAATGCGTGATGAAAACGGTAAAGACATCGAAACTGCAGGTCCATCTATCCCTGTAGAAATTCTAGGTCTTTCTGGTGTTCCTTCGTCAGGCGATGAAGCGACAGTTGTACGTGATGAGCGTAAAGCACGTGAAGTTGCGAACTACCGTCAAGGTAAATTCCGTGATGTTAAACTAGCTCGCCAACAAAAAGCGAAACTAGAGAACATGTTCGCGAACATGACGGCTGGCGAAGTTGCTGAGCTTAACGTTGTACTTAAAGCTGACGTTCAAGGTTCTGTAGAAGCGATTGCTGACTCTCTACTGAAACTGTCTACTGACGAAGTTAAAGTGAACATCGTAGGTTCTGGTGTTGGTGGTATTACTGAAACTGATGCAACTCTTGCTGCAGCTTCTAACGCTATCATCCTTGGTTTCAACGTTCGTGCTGACGCAACTGCGCGTAACACGGTTCAGAACGAAAACCTAGATCTACGTTACTACTCAATCATTTACCAACTGATTGACGAAGTTAAACAGGCGATGGGCGGTATGCTTGCTCCTGAATTCCGTCAAGAGATCATTGGTCTTGCACAAGTTCGTGACGTATTTAAGTCGCCTAAACTTGGTGCAATCGCTGGTTGTATCGTTACTGAAGGTACGATTAAGCGTAGCAACCCAATCCGTGTACTTCGTGAAAACGTTGTTATCTACGAAGGTGAACTAGAGTCACTTCGTCGCTTTAAAGATGACGTACAAGAAGTTAAGAACGGTTACGAGTGTGGTGTCGGCGTTAAGAACTACAACGACGTTCGCGTTGGTGACCAGATCGAAGTATTCGAAATCGTTGAGGTTAAACGTACTCTAGACTAATCAGTCTGTACGACTCGACATATTGACTAAGGTTACTAACATTACTAGTAAAGGTAATAAGTAATCGGTTGTTGAATACACCATGGGGGGCTGGTAATTACCAAGCCCCCCATCTTTCTAAGTGAGAAAAGAAAATGTCAAAAGAATTTAGCCGCACACAACGTGTGTCTCAGCAGCTTCAAAAAGAGCTTGCGCTTATCCTACAACGTGAAGTTCGTGACTCACGTATTGGTATGGTAACTATCTCAGACGTAGAAGTGTCTCGTGACCTTGCTTATGCAAAAGTGTTCGTGACTTTCCTATGTGTTGGTGAGCAAACTCCTGAATCATGTCTTAAAGCTCTTAAAGAGCATGAAGTGCCAGTTCGTATGGCTCTTGGTAAGCGTATTCGCCACCGTCTAACGCCTGAAGTTCGTTTTACTTACGACAACACACTAGTAGAAGGCATGCGTATGTCTAACCTAGTAAGTGAAGTTCTGAACGACGACAAACGTAAGCAAGAAGAAGCTGGCCGCACTGACGAAACTCAGTCTAAGGGCGAAGAGTAATGGCTCGCCGTCGTAAAGGTCGCCCTATCAACGGGGTAATTCTATTAGATAAGCCGACTGGCATTTCGTCTAATGATGCACTGCAAAAAGTAAAGCGTATTTACTTTGCAGAGAAGGCAGGGCACACCGGTGCTCTGGATCCTCTTGCGACTGGCATGCTGCCAATTTGTCTTGGTGAAGCGACGAAGTTCTCTCAGTTTCTTCTAGATTCTGATAAGCGCTACGTTGTTATCGCTAAGCTTGGTGAGCGTACCAATACCTCTGACTCTGATGGTGAAGTGGTAGAGACACGTGATGTTAACGTGACTCAAGAACAGCTTGAGCGTTGCATTGCGAGCTTCAAGGGTGAAACCGATCAGATACCATCAATGTTTTCGGCATTGAAGTATCAAGGTAAGCCTTTGTACGAGTACGCACGTGCAGGTATCGAGGTTCCTCGTGAGTCTCGTAAGATCACTGTGTACTCTATTGAACTGCTTCGCTTTGAAGGTGATGAAGTTGAAATGGAAGTGCATTGTTCGAAAGGCACATACATCCGCACAATTACCGACGATCTTGGTGAAATGCTAGGTTGTGGTGCTCACGTGACCATGCTTCGTCGTACAGGTGTCGCAAAGTACCCATACGAGCGTATGGTGACTTTGGAGCAGTTAAACGAGATCCTAGAGCAAGCACAGGCGCAAGAAATTGCACCGAAAGAGCTGCTTGATCCACTGCTGATGCCAATGGACACTGCCGTTGAAGACTTACCAGAAGTAAACCTGAACGCGGAACTGACTGACTTAGTTCAGCACGGTATGCCAGTTCAGGTTGCTGGTGCGCCAACTGAAGGCACGGTTCGTATGACAAGTGGCGAAGAGAAGCTGTTTGTCGGCGTTGCTCAGATTGCTGAAGATGGCCGAGTTGCACCGAAGCGTTTGGTTGTTTTCAGAGATGAAGAGCCACAAGCTTAGCGCTTATATCGAGTCAGATCTTAGCGGTTTGCCTTGAAATGCGAGCAAATAAGACAGAAAGCGAACGCCTAATTTAGGTGGTTCGCTTTTTTCGTTTTTAATGGGTTCGATTGTTATTGCACCAACTGACAAACTTCCCTATAATCCTCGGCTCGCGTAGCGGCTGAATCAGAGATTGGCTGCTACAAATATAAACTTACTCTTATCAGGAGAGAATTATGTCTCTGAATGCAGAAACTAAAGCAGCAATCGTTGCAGAATACGCACAATCTGAAGGCGACACAGGTTCACCAGAAGTACAAGTAGCACTACTTACTGCTTCTATCAACCACCTACAAGGTCACTTCAAAGCGCACAAACACGATCACCACAGCCGTCGTGGTCTACTACGTATGGTTTCTAGCCGTCGTAAGCTTCTTGATTACTTGAAAGGCAAAAACCTTGCTCGTTACCAAGACCTAATCAAGCGTCTAGGCCTACGTCGCTAATAGCGATGTTTGCAAAGACAGTTTGAAGAAAAGGAGCATTTATGCTCCTTTTTTTGTGCCTGTAAGAAAATGCTAGGCTGGATGCTCAGAATATCATCTGGCTTTTTCTGATAGGAAATATATCTCCTAATAAAAATAGTTTATACTACGCCCGCCTATAGCGTTTTCAGCGTTTGGCAATCAACCTCTCAAGAGATTACAGTCACAGATGTCGGCCAATAGGTCGCGACTATTCAAAGGCGGATTTGGTCTTAATTCGGCGTATGAACACATACAAAGAGTCACCATCCTAAGTCCCTTTTCACTAGTCGCGATTGGTAATATCTTGAGTCATTATTCACTTAATCTAAAGTCTGACTTTAGAGCTAAGGATATACAATGTTTGAAAAACCAGTTGTAAAATCGTTCCAGTACGGTAACCACACCGTTACTCTAGAAACGGGCGTAATTGCACGTCAAGCTACTGCTGCTGTAATGGCGACTATGGACGATACATCAGTATTCGTTTCTGTTGTTGCTAAGAAAGAAGCAGTTGCAGGTCAAGACTTCTTCCCACTAACAGTAAACTACCAAGAGCGTACATACGCTGCGGGTAAAATCCCTGGTGGTTTCTTCAAGCGTGAAGGTCGTCCATCTGAAGGCGAAACGCTAACAGCTCGTCTGATTGACCGTCCAATTCGTCCACTTTTCCCAAGTGCGTTTAAAAACGAAGTTCAAGTTATCGCTACGGTTGTTTCTATCAACCCTGACGTAAACCCAGACATGATCACTATGATCGCAACGTCTGCTGCGCTTGCTATCTCTGGTGCTCCATTCAATGGTCCTATCGGTGCTGCACGTGTTGGTCACATCGACGGCGAACTAGTTCTTAACCCATCAAATACTGAGCTTGAAAACTCTAAACTAGACCTAGTTGTGTCTGGTACAGAAGGCGCAGTACTTATGGTTGAATCTGAAGCAGATAACCTATCTGAAGAAGAAATGCTTTCAGCTGTTGTTTACGGTCACGACCAACAACAAGTTGTAATCAAAGCTATCAACGAGTTTGCTGCTGAAGTTGCAACTCCATCTTGGAACTGGGAAGCACCAGCAGTTAACACTGAGCTTAAAGCTCAAGTTGCTGAACTTGCTGAAACTCGTCTATCTGACGCGTACCAGATCACTGAGAAAATGGCTCGTTACGAGCAAGTTGGCGCAATCAAGAACGACGTTGTTGAAGCTCTAATTGCACAAGACGAAAACCTAGATGAGCGCGAAATCCGCGGCATGCTTGGTTCTCTAGAGAAAAACGTAGTACGTAGCCGCATCATCGCTGGCAACCCACGTATCGATGGCCGTGAAAAAGACATGGTTCGTGCGCTAGACGTACGTACTGGTGTTCTTCCACGTACACACGGTTCTTCTCTATTCACTCGTGGTGAAACTCAAGCACTTGTTACTGCAACGCTTGGCACACAACGTGATGCTCAAATCATTGACAGCCTAATGGGTGAGAAGAAAGACAACTTCCTTCTACACTACAACTTCCCTCCATACTGTGTAGGTGAAACTGGTTTCGTTGGTTCTCCTAAGCGTCGTGAAATTGGTCACGGTAAGCTTGCTAAACGTGGTATCCAAGCAGTAATGCCTTCTGTTGAAGAATTCCCATACACAGTTCGTGTTGTATCGGAAATCACAGAATCTAACGGTTCTTCTTCAATGGCTTCTGTATGTGGTACATCTCTAGCTCTTATGGATGCTGGTGTTCCAATCAAAGCTTCTGTTGCGGGTATCGCAATGGGTCTTGTTAAAGAAGGCGACGATTTCGTTGTTCTTTCTGACATCCTTGGCGACGAAGATCACCTAGGTGACATGGACTTTAAAGTAGCAGGTACTAACGCTGGTATCACTGCACTTCAAATGGACATCAAGATCGAAGGTATCACTAAAGAGATCATGCAAATTGCACTTAACCAAGCGCAAGGTGCACGTAAGCACATCCTTTCTGTAATGGATGAAGCTATCTCTGGTGCTCGTGAAGATATCTCTGAATTCGCTCCACGTATCCACACAATGAAAATCAGCTCTGATAAGATCAAAGATGTTATCGGTAAAGGCGGCGCAGTTATCCGTGCTCTTTGTGAAGAAACGGGTACTACAATCGAAATCGAAGACGATGGCACAATCAAGATTGCTGCTACTGAAGGCGCAGCTGCTAAAGAAGCTATTCGTCGTATCGAAGAGATCACAGCTGAAGTTGAAGTTGGCCGCATTTACCAAGGTAAAGTTGCTCGTCTAGCTGACTTCGGTGCATTCGTTACTATCCTTCCAGGTAAAGATGGTCTAGTACACATCTCTCAAATCGCTGACAAGCGCGTTGAGAAAGTGTCTGACTACCTAACTGAAGGTCAAGAAGTTCCTGTTAAGGTTCTTGAAATTGACCGTCAAGGCCGTGTACGTCTAAGCATGAAAGAAGCAGTTGAAACGCCAGCTGAAGGCGAAGCACCTGCTGCTGAGTAATTCTCAGTGTGTCGATGGTGATATCGCTTTTTAGTGATTTCTAACCTATCGTCAACAAAGCATGTTATAAAGGGGAGCATATCGCTCCCCTTTTTTATTGCGGTCATAACAGGAGTAATTATTTGTGAAATGGTTTCAAACCGCGAGTATGTGTTTACTGCTTGTACTAACAGGTTGTGCGACAACATCAGATAACACCTCAAGTTGGGTTTATCCACCGATGGCTGTGCCACTGCAACCAAGCGTTCAGCAAGAAGTTCAAATTGCACGTCTTAGTCAGTTATTACAGCGCCCAGATTTGAACGATGAAGTTCGAGCTAAGATGCTGTTTGAACGTGGTAACTACTACGACAGTGTTGGCCTGCGTGATCTCGCGCGTCTCGACTTCAACCAATCTCTTTCATTGAACCCTGCTCAACCTGATATCTTCAATCTTTTGGGTGTTTACTTTACGCAGGTAGGGGAGTTTGATGCGGCTTATGAATCTTTTGATTCTACGTTAGAGCTTGATCCTGCAAACTCTTACGCAGAAAGGAACCGCTCTATCGCGCTTTACTATGGCGAGCGTTACGACTTAGCCAATGAAGAGATGATGAAGCACTATGCCGACGATCCTAGCGATCCGTTTCGCGCTCTGTGGTTGTACATCATTCAGCATGAGCTGACGCCAGAGCAGGCTAAGCTTGATTTGCAAAAACGTTACGAGAGCCGTGATGAGCAGTGGGGTTGGGTATTAGTCGCGATTATGCTTGATGACATTACTGAAGAGCAGGCTTTCAAGGCGATCTTAACCGGTACTCCTGACAACACGTTACTTGCGCAGCGTCTAACAGAGACGTACTTCTACCTTGCTAAGCGTTACCATATGAATGGTGATTACGCGAATGCTATCTCTTTGTACAAGTTGTCAGTCTCTTTTAACGTGTATGAATACGTAGAACATCGTTACTCTTTCTTAGAGTTAAGCCGTATCTTCACCACACTTAAAGCTGAGCACTTAGCGCAAGTTAAGCTGGCTGAGGCCGAAGAAGAAGCCAACGCTAAGTAAGCAACACATTTTGATTCCGAAAAGCCGCTGTCTGTCAGCGGTTTTTTTATGCTCCTTTTTTATGATCTTCATCTCGTTTTGATTGCTTTTTATTTAAACAACACTAAAATAGTTAGCCTTGCTAACTAAATGCTATTCTTTGATTAGGTGAGTATGCTGAACCAGAATTTAGAAAAGATTGAGCGCTTCGCCTCTAAGATATGGCGCACTCAGGTAAATGAAGATCCTATTTGCCAATTGAGCTTCAATGAATATGACTATTTGAAGGTCATTCAAGCCTCTCCTGAACCGATCCGATTGACAGATCTGGCGATTGAAATGCAAGTAACCAAGCCTTCAGCAACTACTATGGTTCAAAGGTTAGAGAGAAAAGGTCTCGTTGAGCGTAAAGCTTCGCTCGAAGATGCGAGGTCTAAGTTGGTCGTACTGACCAGCAAAGCGGAAGTCGGCTTGGAAGAAGAAAGTAAGATCTATCAGGTCATGGCACAGATACTGGAAAGCCGTTTGTCTGAGCAAGAATCTCAGCAGTTAAACCTATTATTAAATAAAGCTTTAAAGTAAATAATTTAGATATTTAGTTAGCCTTGTTAACTAATTTTTCGAGTCATATCTTGTTGATATGCGACTCACAAATGAAAGTAGAGTAAGAAATGAGTAACTCAATTAGTCGTCAATTTTGGCGATACACAATCCCTACCGTGGCGGCCATGTTGGTTAATGGCCTGTACCAAGTGGTGGATGGCATCTTCATTGGCCGCTATGTGGGGGCTGATGGACTTGCAGGTATCAATGTTGCGTGGCCTGTGATTGGTTCGATTCTTGGTATTGGTATGTTGGTGGGTGTGGGCACAGGTGCGCTTGTCTCGATTCGCCAAGGTGAAAAAGATACTCAAGGCGCTAAGCAGATCTTAGCAACGGGCTTAACCTTGTTGTTAGCGATAACGCCTATTGTCTCTGCATTGCTGTTCTTGTTTGCTGATAACTTCTTGCTTTGGCAGGGCGCTGAAGGGCGAGTGTATGAACTTGGTCTGCAGTACTTACACATTCTGATTGGTGCTAGTGTCTTCACGCTAGGTTCGATCGCGATGCCGTTTCTACTGCGTAACGATGACAGTCCGAACTTAGCGACGATACTGATGATCGTTGGTGCGGTGATTAATATCGTGCTCGATTACCTGTTTATCGCTCTCTATGGCTGGGAGTTGATGGGTGCAGCATTAGCAACAGCGATTGCCCAGTTTGTAGTAACGGCTCTCGGCTTGGCTTACTTCTTCTCGCGTCGAGCAAACCTACGTTTACGTTGGAATGAGTTGAGATTGAAGCTGGATGTGATTCCACAAATCTTCGCCATTGGTACATCAAGCTTCTTTATGTACGCTTATGGTTCGATGATGGTGGCGTTGCACAATGCGTTGTTCTCTCAATATGGCGACCAGTTGATGATCGGTGCTTACGCGATTTTGGGCTACATCGTGACGGTTTATTATCTCACGGCTGAAGGTATCGCCAACGGCATGCAACCATTGGTGAGCTACAACCATGGTGCGCGTAACCAAGCAAACATCCGCAAGCTACTTAAGATTGCGATGATGAGTTCGGTATTGATTGGTGTGGCGTTCGTGCTGCTTCTCAATGCGTTCCCACGTGAGTTTGTATCAGTATTTAACTCAGACGAACCTCAGTTGGTTGAGTACACCGTGTTGGGTATTCGCCTTCACATGTTTGCACTGGCGCTGGATGGCTTCTTGGTAGTCGCAGCTGCTTACTATCAAGCGGTGAACAAGGGCAGCAAGGCGATGTTTGTGACTATAGGTAATATGCTTATCCAACTACCGTTCTTGTACATTATGCCTAAGTTGTATGGTGTGCCGGGGATCTGGATTGCGTACCCACTGTCTAACATCGCGCTAAGTGTGGTGGTGATGGTGATGCTCTACAAAGATATAAAGAAGCTCGATACCTCACCGATGGAAACCGCGGCGGCATAGGTCGCGTTTCTTAAGTCGAATAAAATAGGTCTAGCGAATGCTAGACCTTTTTTGTATTTGTTACTGGTTAGTCCAATGCGAGGAACTAGATGTTCTTAACGTCTAAACCTGCAAGCTGATGCCAATACCCATTACATTGGCGGCTTTCAATTTTCATCGGTTTTTGACCTTGCTCGTTTGCTCTGAAGTTGTTGATTTCAGAGAAGGTATCGATACCGAGAGGGCTTAAACGAACCACATCAACCAGGTCGTGCATGTTCGGTAAATCATTGACTAGGTTGTAGCAGTAGCCTGATTGCGTCTGAATACCGTTAAGGTTGAAGACTGATTGGCCTTCTTGGCTTTCTACTTGTAGCCCTGTTGGGTACTTGATACAGCAGGTTTCGCAATCGTCTTTAGCTTTGTTTTCAGCGCGAGCGGTAAAGCAGCGTGCTGAGTAAGCAAGCGGCAGGTAGCCGTGGCTAAACACTTCAACTTCGAACTTGTTACGAATATTTAGCTCTTCGCACTGGGTCATTACGTTGCTTAGCCATTCGCGAGAAAGCTCAACCGGCATACACCAACGCGTCATGCCTTGTTTCAAGAATAGGTTCAGGGTGCGTGCGTTGTAGGTGTTTACTGCCGGGCCAACCACGAAAGGTACTTTGCTTTCGCTGGCCAGTTGAATTGCAGATACATCATTGGCTTCGATCGCAAAGTCACCGTTATCGATGTACTTCTTCATGATGTTGACTTCGCTTGGTGCTTCTAGCAATGCCATGGTGGAAAGTACGACTTGCTTACCTGAAGCCGACAGCTCTTTAGCAATGTCCATCCAGTGTTTCGCTTTCATCTCACGACGCTTTGAACACACCGCTTCACCTAGGTAGATGATATCGGCAGAGCTTGATTTCGCTTGCTCATAGAAGCTTTCAACGTCTTGTTTTGGCCAAAAATAAAGTAGAGGGCCTAATGCGTATTTCATTGAGTTCTCCATTTGGCTCTATTGCCATTTACGGTGATAAGCGCCAAGCGTGGTTTGTGTACCTTCCGATACATTCGCCAGTGTCGCATTCCAAGCTTGTTCCACTTGGTATTGTTCTGGGTTCGCTAAGTAGCGATCGATAGCTGCGCGCCACGTGCGAGTGACTTGTTCAACATAAGCCGGGCTGCGTTGGCGACCTTCAATCTTCACTGAGGCAACGTTTGCCGCGAAAAGCTCAGGCAACATGGATAGCGTGTTGAGGCTGGTTGGCTCTTCAAGTGCGTGATAGCGCTTACGTTCACCATCGATCTCGGCTTCAAAGCGGCCTTTACACAGCGTTGGGTAACCTGCGTTCTCACCTGCTTCATACTTATCGATAAGGATTTCGTTCAAGCGAGACTCGAGGCCAGTTTCTGTTTCTTGCCAGCGAACGTATTTTGCGGGAGAACAAGCACCAACGGTATTTGGTGATTCGCCTGTCATGTATGAAGAGAGGTAGCAACGGCCTTCTGCCATGATGCACAAGCTACCAAAAGCGAATACTTCAAGGTCAACGTCAGAAGTGATGTTACGAGAAAGCTGTTTGACCTGATGAATCGACAACACACGCGGTAGTACGACACGCTTAACGTTGAAGTTTTTATGGTAGAAGTCGATAGCCGCCGCATTGGTCGCAGATGCTTGCACTGATAGGTGCAGTTCGAGATCTGGGTACTTATTTGCTGCGTACTCAAGCACCGCGATGTCTGCGATGATCAACGCATCAACACCCAGTGCAGCAGCATTGTCTACGGCATTAGTCCAACGGTCGAAGCCATTTGGGTGAGCAAATGTGTTTAGGGCAACATGAATTTTCTTGTTGTGGTCATGCACATACTGCACAGCACGATCGAGCTTTTTACCCGCAAAGTTTAGGCCTGCAAAGTGTCGGGCATTGGTATCGTCTTTGAATCCGATATAGACAGCATCCGCACCACAATCAATAGCGGTTTTCAAAGCAGGTAAGTTACCCGCTGGGCATAAGAGTTCCATTTGCTCACTACCAGTAGAATTAAGTTGAAGCGAGCATTTTATGAAGAATTGTGAATGACGGAATTGATGTAAGGCAGGTTTAGATGGATAAATCTGCTTTTACTCCGTTTGAGGTACTGACGAGTGGTAGTTTTGTGTGTTGCTTTGGTTTTGAATGAGGTGCGTATTGGAATCGTCTAATCAGTTCTTATGACGGCGGTTTTGAGCAAACAACTCTTCGACATCTTGTTTTGGTTGCGGACGATAGAAGTGGAAGCCTTGAATCGAACTACAGTTGAGGTTAGACAGCAGAGTCGCTTGCTCACTGGTTTCGACACCTTCTGCAACCACGGTCAAATCGAGAGATTTACCTAGGTTGATGATGTTTTCAATTACGGTAATTTGCTTTGGTAGGGTATCGATATCAGAGATGAAAGCACGGTCTATTTTAAGCTCATCAATTGGGAAGCGAGCAAGGTAAGACAGTGAAGAGTAACCTGTACCGAAATCATCAATTGAGAGAGCAAAGCCAAGTTTCTTGATGGCGTTAAGCATTTGAAGTGTGTGTTCACTATCACTCATTACTGCGCTTTCCGTTAGCTCAAACGTAATCGCACTTGGATCAAGCTCGGTCGAACGCAGCAATTTTTCCATATAATCAATCAGCTTTGGGTTACCAAACTGTTCTGGAGATAGGTTGATCGCGACACGACCTGGAAGGATACCTTGCATCTTCCAGCGCTTAACCGTAGCAAACACTTCACGCATTACCACTCGGCCAAGTTGTTCAATAAGTCCAGCTCGCTCTGCCACAGGAATGAACGCAGCAGGACTGATATAACCTTCGACAGGGTGCTTCCAACGTACTAGAGCTTCAGCGCCGTTAATGGTGAAGTCACGGGCATTGACCTTAGGTTGATACCAAACCTCAAGTCCATTTTGTTGCAGCGCCTTTTGTAGCTCTATCTCAAGCCACAGTCGCATGCGCGCTTCTTTGTTCATCTGTTCGTTGAACTTGATCAGGCGGTTGCGACCACGATCTTTGGCTTCATACATTGCTGTGTCTGCATTTTGCAGCAAGATACGAGCATCAGTCCCATCTTGAGGAAAGCTCACGCTACCAATTGAGCAGGCTAAGCGTTTGCTAAAGTGGTGAAGATCGAAGGGTTGGTTGATAAGGGATATGATCTTTTCAGCGAGCATTTCAGGTGTTCGCTGATGTTCAGGTTCTGGCAAGATAATACCAAACTCATCCCCGCCTAAATGCCCAATCACGGCCTTACGAGGCAGTAAGCGTTTAAGGCGCGAAGCGACCTCTTTTATCACCTTGTCACCGATGTGATGACCAAGTGAGTCATTGATATTCTTGAAGTTATCAATGTCTAAGTAGAGCATCACCACCGGCGTATCGTTGTGAATGAACTGCTCAAGACGCTTAGTAAACCCAACTCGGTTGTAGAGCTTGGTCAGTGCATCGATGTAGGCATCTTCACTGTTTGCCGGTGTGTATTGTTTTGCGGTTTCTTGTGCGTCTTGGATAAGCACCAACTGAGTGTTGCTTCCAAGAACAGTGGTGGAGTCGATGTTGAGCTGAACCTTACGTTCAAAGCCGCATCGTGCACCCGTTAAGCAAACCAAACCAGACTCAGAAATAATAGAGCTGAGGTTATTATTGAAGACTGTTTTGGTTTGTTCATCGATAAATAGGCGTCCCAGCTGTTCGCCAATTAACTCTGTGGTTGAGTTAAAGCCAAGCAGGCGCGCTGCCGCTGGGTTGGATGACAAGATATAGTCACTTTCAACGAGCAGTAATCCGTCAGGGAGTAGTTGAGATAGTTTGTGGAATTTGGCTTCGGATTCTTCTAAAGAACGGACAAGTACTTGGTTTTCTGATGTGTCGAAGGCGTGAAAGACGATGTAGTCGGTTTTGTTGCCATTGGTAAGCGGAGATAGGCTGAAATGAAGGCTGGTATCGAGGTCTGTTTCGTTGAGGGTGACTTCGGCCTCAATCGTTTCGCCACTGAATGCACGCTTATAGTAAGGCTTGAGATGTTGGTAGAACTGTTCGCCCAATGTTTGGCGATCATTCATGCCTGCAAGCTCTGTTTGACTCAAACCAGCAATATCGCAGTAACGCTCATTCACCATAAAATAGTTATGTTGAGCATCAAGTACTGCAAAAAAGAACGGACTATTTGCAGTTAGCTGGGTAAACCAATGTTGTAGTTGTTGGGGAGGCATCAAAGTACTACCAATTCTCCAAGAGCTTGAATATTCACTATCGATAAATATTTATTACTTTTTGTGTGGCTATCGATATTTACCTGTGAGTGCAGCGATCCGCTGTAATTCTCATTACCTGAGTTACTATAACTGTGATTTTCAGGATATTAAAGGTCGAGTATCAAACAGAAGTTAATTTGATACATAACAGTAACTGAGATCTCAACATCATCTATGATGCATTCCATATTATTGACAAAGTTACGGATAAGTCACGTGATAAACAAGATTCGCACTCAACTAGTTCAAAATGCCGCATCAATTTTGCGATCTCCAGTCCAGTTATTGCCTAAAACAGTACAAAAAAGAGCCTTATTGGAGGCGCTTAAGAATGTATTCAAGGAAGCTTTAGAGGACGGTGACTTTGAGTTTTTAGAAGACAAATGGCTGAAAGTCTCAATAAAAGACATGGGGTTAAGTTGGTGTATTAGCTACAAAAATGAGCAACTGGTTGTAGCTGATAAAGAGGTGGTTGAAGATGTAAGCTTTAGCGGCAATCTTAACGATCTTGTGTTGATTGCGGGGCGTAAAGAAGACCCAGATACGCTTTTCTTCCAACGTAGACTGTCTATTGAAGGCGATACCGAGCTCGGTTTAGAAGTTAAAAACTTGATGGATAGCGTAGATTTGGACTTATTGCCGACTCCTATGAAAACTTTGTTAAATCAATTAGCTGATTTTGTGCAGAAGGGAGTACAATCCCCAGATACACAAAGTGAGGTAATGAATGCTTATTCGAACTGAAGCACCGGCAGATATACTTGTCATTGATCGTTTATTGAAATCTGTTTTTGAAACAGATGCAGAAGCTAACTTGGTTATGAGCTTGCGTGAGAATAGCCATTTAACGCTATCGCTGGTGGCTTGTTCTGATGAAGGCGAGGTGGTTGGTCACCTGATGTTTAGCCCTATCACTCTTGATGGCGACGATCATAACTGGCAAGGGCTTGCGCCTCTCGCTGTGAAAGAAGAGTTCCGCAACCAAGGCATTGCCAAATCTCTAGTTGAAGATGCGTTTTCCACTTTGGTTGATTTTGGTTACCCAGCTTGCGTTGTGTTGGGTGACCCTGCTTATTACAGCCGCTTTGGTTTCAAGGCTGCGAGCGAGTTTGGCCTGAGTTGTGTTTGGGATGTGCCTGAAGGTGCTTTCCAAGCGATTGAATTGGTAAACGGTGCGTTTGCTGGACATGCTGGTGAGATTGCTTACAGCCCCGAGTTCAACGACTTATAAGCTGATTTATCACGCAACAAGATACAAACTGATTTAGTCTAAATAAAGGAGCTTGATGCTCCTTTATTTTTTGTTAGTATCAGCCCTGCTCTGATGAGCTCGTTTTAACTCTGCTCTAATAAGTCGCCCACTATCAACCTAAGGTTACACCGCTAGATATGTCACAAACACACGCACAATACCTGCAAGAGATGGGCATTAGCCAATGGGATCTTAGCCACCCAGAGCGTTTAGCGGGCTATGAATCTGAATTGACTCCGCTCTCTAACGATTGCAAGTTACTGTTGGTATCGCCTGAAAAACCTCAGGAAGACCTCGCTGTGATGTTTGAGCGTGTACTCAAAAGTATCAAACTCGACTTATCTCAAGCCTTACATATTCAGCCTCAACACTTATCTTCTATCGAACTTGGTGATGTTGAATGGGTGTGGTTTGCGGGTTGTGAGTCGGCTCAAGAGCTGAATGCTAAAACACTTCAATCGCCATTACTGTCTGACATTAACGGTAACAACCAACACCGCCGCGACTTATGGCAACAAATTTGTGCTTATGACTAATCAATTTTTACCGACTTCACAACAACACCTAGACGCCATTTGGAAGATAGAGCAGGCCGCGCATTCTCACCCTTGGTCTGAAAATATGATCCGAGATCTTGATAGCCGAGGCGCTTGTCATCATGTCCTTGAAGTTGATGGACAAGTGGTGGGCTATTTCTTCGCTCAAAATATTGTTGGTGAAGTGACGCTGCTTAATATTGCGGTAGACCCAAGCAAGCAAGGCAAAGGTTATGGTAAGGCACTAACTGAACATTTCCTTGATATATGTGAACAAGCTGATGCTGAAAGCGCTTGGCTGGAAGTTCGCGAAAGTAATGTGAACGCGTTTAATCTTTACGAAAAGGCAGGCTTCAACGAAGTTGATCGCCGTCGTAATTACTATCCAACTAAACAAGGCAACGAAGATGCCATCATTATGAGCTATCTTTTTATGTCTTTTAGCTAGTCATGTTACGTCTTTTCGCTAACTAGATAGCTAATCACAAAATTAGCCAAAAAATAGGGTGTAAACTGACCCTTTAGAAAGTGATACGCTTTCTGTATAATCCGCACACAGAATTCAAGGGCAAGTATTATCTACTTGCCCTTTTTACGCTTTAGATCAGCAAAGGGCGACTATGTCTTTCCAACAAGAAGTGAGCAAACGTAGAACGTTTGCGATTATCTCTCACCCGGATGCGGGTAAAACCACGATTACTGAAAAAGTTCTTTTATTCGGAAACGCGATTCAAAAAGCGGGTACCGTAAAAGGCCGTGGCTCTAACCAGCACGCTAAATCTGACTGGATGGAGATGGAAAAAGAACGTGGTATCTCGGTAACTACGTCGGTAATGCAATTCCCATACAATGATTGCCTAGTAAACCTACTAGATACTCCAGGACACGAAGATTTCTCGGAAGATACGTACCGTACGCTAACAGCGGTTGATTCATGTTTGATGGTTATCGATGCTGCGAAAGGTGTCGAGGATCGTACTCGTAAACTAATGGAAGTAACACGTCTGCGTGATACGCCAATCGTAACGTTTATGAACAAACTTGACCGTGACGTTCGTGACCCAATGGAAGTGCTTGATGAAGTAGAGAGCGAGCTAGGTATGGCTTGTGCTCCAATCTCATGGCCAATTGGTTGCGGTAAAGAGTTTAAAGGTGTTTACCACATTCACCGTGATGAAACGATCTTGTATGAATCTGGCCACGGCCACGAGATCCAAGAAGTTCGTATCATCAAAGGTCTAGATAACCCTGAGCTAGATGAAGCAGTAGGTGCTGATCTTGCGGAAAGCGTACGTGAAGAGCTAGAGCTTGTTATCGGTGCTTGTCCTGAGTTTGACCATGAATTATTCCTAGCGGGTGAACTAACGCCGGTTTACTTCGGTACTGCATTGGGTAACTTTGGTGTTGACCACATGCTTGATGGTCTAACGAAATGGGCTCCAGCACCTCAAACGCGTCAAGCGAACGAGCGTGATGTTGAAGCGACAGAAGAGAAGTTCTCTGGTTTCGTATTTAAGATCCAAGCAAACATGGACCCTAAACACCGTGACCGTATCGCATTCATGCGTATCGTTTCGGGTACTTACAACCAAGGTATGAAGATGAACCATGTTCGTACAGGCAAGAGTGTAAGTATTTCGGATGCGGTAACCTTTATGGCGGGTGACCGTGCACGTGCTGAAAAAGCATACGCGGGTGATATTATCGGTCTACATAACCACGGTACTATCCAGATTGGTGATACCTTTACTCAAGGTGAGAGCCTTAAGTTCGCTGGTATTCCTAATTTCGCACCTGAGCTATTCCGTCGTATCCGTCTACGCGATCCACTGAAGCAGAAGCAACTTCTAAAAGGATTAGTTCAGCTTTCAGAAGAGGGCGCAGTACAAGTATTCCGTCCTATGCAGAACAACGACCTGATCGTTGGTGCGGTTGGTGTCCTTCAGTTCGACGTGGTTGTAGCGCGCTTGAAAGCGGAATACAACGTAGAAGCTATCTACGAAGGTGTTAACGTTGCAACAGCTCGTTGGGTTGAATGTGATGACGCTAAGAAACTAGAAGAATTCAAACGTAAGAACCAATCTAACCTAGCGCTAGATGGCGGTGACAACCTGTCTTACATCGCACCAACTATGGTGAACTTGAACCTAGCTTCTGAACGCTTCCCTGAAGTTCAATTCCGAGCGACGCGCGAGCACTAATTTCTCCGCGATCTATTAGAGTTAAACAAAAACGTCTATTGTTCTGCAATAGGCGTTTTTTAATGCGTTTTATTTGAGGTTTAAAGGCTGAGGTTAGAGGCAGTTATGTTGGGTTGGATAAAAACTTGGGTTAAAAGATATGATAAGTGGTGTGAAGAGCTTGGGCTAACGCCTGAAAACAAGCGCAGTTGTGTTGCTTATCGTCGTGATCCTCAAGGGAAACAAATGGAGAGTAGGGAAAATGACACAGCAAATAAGTGACTTTCCGCTGTTTGATACTCATTGCCACGCGGATTTTGAGGCGTTTGAGCAAGGTTTTACACCTGATCAAACTATTGATGGCTATCTTAAAGAAGCGAAACAAGCGCAAGTCGAGAAGTTAATCATCCCTTCTATCGGCCAACGTAACTGGAGGAAGCTCGATGAAATCGCTCAATCTCACCCCAATATTTACTATGCATTAGGCTTCCATCCTTACTTTTTAGAACCGGCCAATGACGAACAATTTTCGGAACTTCGCCAATTACTCGCTTCAAAAAACAGCCAATGTGTCGCGATAGGTGAGTGCGGGCTCGACTTTTTTGTGGACGTTGAACGAGAGAAACAAGAGCGCTTTTTCATCCAACAAATGGAGCTTGCGAAGGAGTTTGACCTGCCTTTAATCATCCATGAGAGGAAGTCTTACAACCGACTTATCGAGCTAATAAAGCAGCATAAGTTCACCTTAGGTGGTGTGATTCACGGTTTTTCTGGGAGTGAACAGCAAGCTTTGGCGTGGATCAAGCTCGGTTTCTATATTGGCGTCGGTGGAACGATAACTTACCCAAGAGCGCAAAAAACACGCACAACCATCGCAAAATTGCCCCTTGAATGTCTGGTATTGGAAACGGATGCTCCGGACATGCCCATGTATGGAAACCAAGGAAATGTTAATCATTCCAAATATTTAGTTACGATCTTAAATGAACTTTTTTTGCTTAGAAAAGAGCCAAAGCAATCGATTGCAGCGCAAATTTGGCAAAATAGCCATCGCGCATTCGGTATATGTGAATAAAATCGAAGGTTTTTGTTTATCGTTTGCGTAAATTGCACTGAGCTTGTGATTTGGGTCACATTTACGTGTGAATGGTACATGAATCTTCTACGAAAGTGTGAGGACGGCATTACTTTATTAGTGGTCGCATGAGTATAATTGCCTCCGCTTTATAGCCCCATTTTGTAACACGCCAATAAATAACTAATAAGGAAGTCATAAACTATGAGCCTGTTTATGAGCCTAGTCGGAATGGTTGCACTGATCGCAATCGCAGTACTACTATCTGACAACCGCAAAGCTATTAATCTAAGAACAGTGGGTGGCGCTTTCGCTATCCAATTCGCACTTGGTGCATTCGTACTTTACATCCCTTGGGGTCGTGATCTACTTGCAGGTTTCTCTGCTGGTGTAGCAAACGTGATCGACTACGGTAAAGACGGTACTGGTTTCCTATTCGGCAGCCTAGTTAACTTCTCAGTTGACGGTATCGGTTTCATCTTTGCTTTCCAAGTACTACCAACTCTGATTTTCTTCTCTGCACTTATCTCTGTACTTTACTACATTGGTGTTATGCAAATTGTAATCAAAGTTCTTGGTGGTGGTCTTCAGAAAGCTCTAGGTACTTCTCGCGCCGAGTCTATGTCTGCAGCAGCAAACATCTTCGTTGGTCAAACTGAAGCACCTCTAGTTGTTCGTCCATTTGTTCCTAAAATGACTAACTCTGAACTATTCGCAGTAATGTGTGGTGGTTTGGCTTCTGTAGCTGGTGGTGTACTAGCGGGTTACGCATCTATGGGTGTACCTCTAGAGTACCTTGTAGCAGCATCATTCATGGCAGCACCAGGTGGTCTACTATTCGCTAAAATCATCAAGCCTGAAACAGATACGCCAGACGACAACATCGCTGACGAAATGGACGGTGGCGATGACAAACCAGCTAACGTTATCGACGCAGCAGCAGGTGGCGCATCAGTTGGTCTACAACTAGCACTTAACGTTGGTGCAATGCTACTAGCATTCATCGGTCTAATTGCTCTAATCAACGGTATCCTAGGTGGCATCGGTGGTTGGTTCGGTATGGAAAACCTAACTCTAGAACTTCTTCTAGGTTGGATCTTCGCACCGCTAGCATTCATCATTGGTGTTCCATGGGAAGAAGCAACTATCGCTGGTTCTTTCATTGGTCAGAAGACAGTTGTTAACGAATTCGTTGCATACCTAAACTTCGTACCATACGTTGGTGAAAACGCTCAAGTTGTTGCAGCAACTGGTCAAGTGATGTCTGAGAAGACTCAAGCTATCATCGCATTCGCACTATGTGGTTTCGCAAACCTTTCTTCAATTGCGATTCTTCTAGGTGGTCTAGGTGGTATTGCACCAAGCCGTCGCCACGACATCGCACGTATGGGTGTTAAAGCGGTAATTGCTGGTACTCTATCTAACCTGATGGCAGCAACAATTGCTGGCTTCTTCCTGTCTTTCTAATTAGTTAGAAATCGATATATAGACGCCATAATAATATCGCCCCGTAGCAAGAAATTGCTGCGGGGCTTTTTTGTTTTTAGGCCTGCCGTTTTTAGTATATGCACGCGCTTATGCTTAGATTCGATGTAGGGTCTAGAATGTTTTTTTGAGATACAAACCGTTTGCGTTCTAAGGAGCACTACAATTTATTGATGGATACCTATAATGTATAAGCTAAAGGGATAGGATGTCTCTGTTGGCAAGAAAGTAACCTCGAAATCAACTCGAACGTTATTCTTCTGGGATTAAGCCAAAATTAGCGATACGCTATAGATGTTAGACACAACATGACTGATTTGTTGTGCCATAGACCAAACTGGTACTGTGCGGTGACAAGGATTGCAATTGGTAGCGAAAGTTATCAAGTCTTCAGGGAACCAAGTCCGTTCATTTGTGGCTACTGAGCATTACTAAAATATCCATCTATACTGGATGGAGGGCGAAGTAGTTAACTATTTGAATATATTGATCGGAGATAGAAATGAGCGATTTAAAAGCAGCAGCTCTACGTGCACTTAAACTTATGGACCTAACTACGCTAAATGACGACGATACTACTGAAAAAGTAGTGGCGCTTTGTCATGACGCGAAGACTGCAGTAGGCAACACCGCTGCAATCTGTATTTACCCTCGCTTTATCCCAGCAGCTAAGAAAGCGTTGCGTGAGCAAGGTACTCCAGAAGTACGCATTGCGACTGTAACTAACTTCCCTCATGGTAATGACGACATCGAAATTGCTGTTGCAGAAACAAAAGCAGCGGTAGCGTACGGCGCAGACGAAGTTGACGTAGTATTCCCATACCGTGCTCTTATTGCTGGCAACGAAGAAGTTGGCTTTGAGCTAGTTAAACAGTGTAAAGCAGCTTGTGGTGACATCACGCTTAAAGTGATCATCGAAACAGGTGAACTGAAAGAAGAAGCACTAATCAAGAAAGCTTCTCAAATCTGTATCGAAGCAGGTGCAGACTTCATCAAAACTTCAACAGGTAAAGTGCCAGTAAACGCGACTCCAGAGTACGCGCGCATGATGCTTGAAGTTATCCGTGACATGGGCGTTGCTAAAACAGTTGGTTTCAAACCAGCTGGTGGCGTACGTACTGCTGAAGATGCAGCACTATACCTAGCAATGGCTGATGAGCTACTAGGCGCTGAGTGGGCAGACAACATGCACTACCGTTTTGGTGCTTCAAGCCTACTAACTAACCTTCTTAATACATTAGAAGTGACAGACCAGACTGCTGATCCAGCAGCATACTAATTTACTCGTCATATTTGACACCGCAGCGTTGTTCACTGCGTAAGTTCCTCCTAATCACATAGAGCCTCTATGTTCATAGGAATGAACTCACTGGTCGCCTAACTGCAACGCCAAATATTTAGAGTATTGAACATAATAAGTCTGTTTGATGGAGTGGCGTCAAGCCACTCCATATTACCTCTTTTCCCTACAAACCATACTCACTAGAGTTTGGGAGGCACTAATGTATCTACCTCAAGAAATTATTCGCAGAAAACGTGACGGTGAAGTCCTAACAGCTGAAGAAATTAACTTCTTCATTCAAGGTGTGGCTAAGAACACGGTTTCTGAAGGCCAAATTGCCGCATTCGCAATGGCTATCTTTTTTAATGAAATGACGATGCCAGAACGTATCGCACTAACGTGTGCAATGCGTGATTCAGGCATGGTGATTGACTGGAGCCACATGAACTTTGATGGCCCAATCGTTGATAAACACTCTACTGGTGGTGTTGGCGACGTTACTTCTCTGATGCTTGGCCCAATGGTGGCAGCATGTGGCGGTTTCGTTCCAATGATCTCTGGTCGTGGTTTAGGCCACACTGGCGGTACGCTAGACAAGCTGGAATCTATTCCGGGTTACAACATTACACCAACCAACGATGTGTTCGGTGAAGTAACGAAAGATGCTGGCGTGGCTATCATCGGTCAAACAGGCGATCTAGCTCCTGCTGACAAGCGTGTTTACGCAACTCGTGATATCACAGCAACAGTCGATAACATCTCGCTGATCACGGCTTCAATCCTATCTAAGAAACTGGCTGCGGGCCTTGATTCTCTAGTGATGGATGTAAAAGTAGGTTCAGGCGCATTCATGCCGACTTACGAAGCATCTGAAGAGCTAGCGAAATCTATCGTTGCAGTAGCAAACGGTGCGGGTACTAAAACAACAGCAATCCTAACGGACATGAACCAAGTGCTGGCTTCTTCAGCGGGTAACGCAGTAGAAGTTCGTGAAGCGGTTCAGTTCCTAACGGGTGAATACCGTAACCCACGCTTGTTAGAGATCACGCTAGCATCGTGTGCTGAAATGTTGGTGCTGGGCAACCTTGCAAAAGATTCAGATGAAGCGCGCGAAAAACTGATGGCAGTACTGGATAACGGTAAAGCAGCAGAGTGCTTCGGTAAAATGGTAGCGGGCCTTGGTGGTCCAGTTGATTTCGTAATGAACTACGATAACTACCTAGAAAAAGCAGACATTATTAAGCCAGTGTACGCGCTAGAAAGCGGTGTGGTATCAGCAATGGATACTCGTGCAATTGGTATGGCTGTGGTTGGTATGGGCGGCGGTCGTCGTGTAGCAACTGACAGCATTGATTACGCAGTCGGCTTTGATCACTTCATTCGCCTAGGTGAAGTAGCAAGTGAAGATAAGCCATTAGCAATGATTCATGCTCGCAACGAACAACAGTGGCAAGAAGCTGCAACAGCATTACAAAATGCAATCACTGTGGGCGGAGAATATACAGCAACGCCAGACGTTTACCGTCAGATTCGTTCTGAAGACGTGTAAATAACAGGTATCGGTATACCTCGCGTATACCGATAAACAGAGTTCTGGTGCAAAGAGCAATAAGTTGGTGAAGAAAATGAAAAGAGCATTTATTTTAGTTTTAGATTCATTCGGTATCGGTGAAACAGCGGATGCAGACAAATTTGGTGATGTAGGTTCTGACACTATGGGCCACATCGCAGATCATTGTGACCAAGGTCTTGCAGACAATGCAGATCGTAAAGGTTCACTGGCACTGCCAAACCTGTCTAAGCTAGGTCTAGCGATGGCTCACAAAGAGTCTACGGGTCGTTTTGCTCCTGGTATGGATGCAGACGCTGAGATCATTGGCGCTTACGGTCACGCTGCTGAGCTGTCTTCTGGTAAAGACACGCCATCAGGTCACTGGGAAATCGCAGGTGTTCCTGTACTGTTTGACTGGGGCTACTTCACCGACAAAGAGAACAGCTTCCCAAAAGAACTGACTGACCGCATCCTTGAGCGTGCAGGCCTGTCTGGTTTCTTGGGTAACTGCCACTCATCTGGTACGGAAATCCTAGATAACCTAGGTGAAGAGCACATGAAGACTGGTCTGCCAATCTTCTATACTTCTGCAGACTCTGTTTTCCAGATCGCTTGTCACGAAGAGACATTCGGCCTGCAAAACCTATTAGATCTTTGTCAGATTGCTCGTGAAGAGCTAGAAGATTACAACATTGGTCGTGTTATCGCTCGTCCGTTCATTGGCCCAGGTAAAGGTCAATTCGAACGTACTGGTAACCGTCGTGACCTTTCTGTTGAGCCACCTGCAGCTACCATTCTTCAGAAGTTGGTTGATGAGAAGGGCGGTAACGTTCACTCAATCGGTAAGATCTCTGATATCTACGCGGGTTGTGGCATCACTCAGAAAACCAAAGCAACAGGTATCCCTGCGCTATTTGAAGCAACCAAAGATGCGATCAATGAAGCGGGCGACAACACTATCGTGTTCACTAACTTCGTTGATTTTGACTCAGCTTACGGCCACCGCCGTGATGTTGCTGGTTACGCAGCGGCACTTGAGTACTTCGATGGTCGCATCAATGAAATCATCGATATGATGAAAGAAGACGATGTGCTTATCTTAACTGCTGACCACGGTTGTGATCCGACATGGCCAGGTACAGACCATACTCGTGAGCACATCCCTGTGATTGTTTACGGTCAGAAGGTTCCAGCCGGTTCTTTAGGCCGTCGCGATACATTTGCTGATATAGGTCAAAGCTTAGCGTCATACTTTGGTACATCGCCAATGGGACACGGTACAAGCTTTCTATAATAGTTAACGAAGAGAGAGGGAAACTTCTCTCTTCTTTTTTTGTTTTGAGATTAAGGATATTTTCAATGGCTACTCCACATATTAATGCTGAAATGGGTGATTTCGCTGACGTAGTTTTAATGCCAGGCGATCCGCTACGTGCTAAATACATCGCTGAAACCTTCTTAGAAGAAGTGGTTCAAGTGTGCGACGTTCGCAACATGTTTGGTTACACCGGTACTTACAAAGGTCGTAAGGTTTCGGTAATGGGACACGGTATGGGCATTCCATCTTGTTCTATTTACGCGACTGAGCTTATCAAAGACTTTGGTGTGAAGAAGATCATTCGTGTGGGCAGTTGTGGTGCAGTGAGCGAAGATATCAAAGTGCGTGATGTGGTGATCGGCATGGGCGCATGTACTGACTCTAAAGTGAACCGTATTCGCTTTAAAGATCATGACTTTGCGGCGATTGCGGATTACAAAATGGTGCGCGCGGCAGAAGATGCAGCCAAAGCTCTCGGTGTCGGCGTAAAAGTCGGTAACCTGTTCTCGGCTGAGCTGTTCTACACGCCAGATCCAGAGATGTTCGAAGTAATGGACAAATACGGCATTGTTGGCGTAGAGATGGAAGCGGCTGGCATCTATGGTGTATGTGCTGAATACGGCGCAAAAGCTCTAACGATCTGTACTGTTTCTGACCACATCAAGACTGGTGAGCAAACGACATCAGATGAACGTCAAACGACTTTCAACGACATGATGGTTATCGCACTAGACTCAGTGTTGCTTGGTGACCAAGAATAATCTTGATTTGTCTTAGCTTGATAAGTTAACAGATAACAAAAAGCCCCGTTGCTGCCTGAGCGTCGGGGCTTTTTATTGGATTGCTGTACTTATTCTGAGTCTAGTATTTATTGTCAGCCTAGTGTGTTTATGAGCTTACATTTTTCAATAGTAAGTTCTCACCAGACTTAGTTGGTCTTCTGCGAATCAGCATGATGAACAACACGCCACTCACAAACCCCATCAACACCATACCGATCATGTAGCGATCACTTTTGCGGTAGTGGTGATCAGAAATCGCCGTCATCTTACCGGTTTCAAAAGTCACTCGAATAAAGCCGATGATCGTTTTCTCTGGAGAATAAATAGGTTCAACTAACTGTTGTCTGCCGATACTTGCTGTTGAAAGTGGTGTATCTAAGCCAAGAACCTCACGTACCGAGAGGGCTTTTTCGCTCGAAGCCAGTCGAATACCCTCTGCATCATAGATGGTGGTATCGAACACCAGTCGGTCTTGAGATAGCTGGTTAGTCAGATCAAGCAATCGCTCTTGGTCTTGTTGCGTGATCATCTTGCTGGCTGAAAGTGATGCCTGAGAGATAAGCAGCTTGGTAAGAGTTTCCAATTGTTTTGCTTGGATCTTCTCGTTACCTTTACTGATCACGACCGTATTTTTAATCGTTACAACGAACATGGTAGCCAACAAAATGAGGGCTAGCATTCGTAAAGCGTTACGTATTGAGAACAATGATTCATTCATGTTTAACGAAGCCTGAAATAAACAAATGTTATGATTAAGACATATTGAGACTTGCGTTTTCAAATTGCAATAGGTTAACGTTTAGCATAGTTAATTAGGAATCATACACATGGACGATCAGAAATATCTGCCGATAAAAAGGCATACGACATTATTAACTCGACTCCCCGAGACTCGTTTCGCTTCTCAACTCGCTAAATCCAAGGCCAATTGGATTGTGTTTGGTGAGTACCTATCTCCACAATCTTTCGATGACATCGACTTTTTCACTGGCACTTACAACACCATCCTCGATACGTGGAAGGTTGGGCATTATGAAGTGGCTTTGATGTCAGGCAATCTAACGCCAGCACACGAAGAAATCCTCCAAGCGCTAAAGCTTGATTATGCTTGCCTTAGCGAGGTCCCAGACTTATCTAAGCCAGGTTTGATCGTGATGGATATGGATTCCACAGCGATTCAAATTGAATGCATTGATGAGATTGCCAAGCTAGCTGGAGTGGGAGAGTTAGTCTCTGAAATCACGGAACGAGCGATGCAAGGCGAGCTCGACTTTGAACAGAGCCTGCGCCAACGAGTAGGAGCACTGAAAGGTGCGGATGAGTCGATATTAGAGCAAGTGCGTCAGTCATTGCCATTCATGCCAGACTTGGTCGGGCTGGTGAATACTCTAAATAAGCTTGGCTGGAAAACAGCGATTGCATCAGGAGGTTTTACTTACTTCTCTGACTACCTGAAAGATACCCTTGATCTAGACCATGCTCAATCAAACACGCTTGAGATCGTCAACGGTAAGTTGACGGGTGAAGTCTTAGGCGATGTTGTTTCGGCGCAGACCAAAGCGGATATCTTGGTAGAGTTGGCTGAAGAGTATGAGCTGGAGCTACATAACACGGTTGCTGTTGGTGATGGCGCGAATGACTTGGTGATGATGGGCGCTGCTGGTTTAGGTATTGCCTTCCATGCAAAACCAAAAGTCGAGCAACAAGCTCAAACTGCTGTGCGTTATGCTGGCTTAGGTGGGGTATTGTGTATCCTGTCTGGCGCGTTGGCTAAGCAACAAAAAATCAGCTGGCAGGCGAAACCGTAAAGGTTCACAACAGCATGATTAGTTAATCGTGTGATATTACAAAGACACAAAAGCAGGCACTGAGCCTGCTTTTCTTTTTTATTGTACCTAGAGATTATGGAGCATTATGACTAACGCGTTAGCTCCAATCGGATCAACACTTCATCGGTAATATCTTCTATCTCACCATAACCGATAAACGCGGTGATCTCGTTTTCTAGCTTCTTCGCTTGGTGCATGCTGATACGAGCAAGCTCTTCTAAATCCGATTGGAACAAGGTGGTCAATGGATTGAAGATTGGCGCGGTCGTAACGCGAAGTACATACACATCACCTAAGTGCTGCGCTTTCTTAATGAATAAGATTCTTTCTTTTGCCGAGGCAAAGTCTTTCACTAACTTAGTATGTACTGATTGGATCTTGTCGCCGAACTTCACTGCAGCAATGTACACGTCATGATGCTTAGGCTCCGCACCTTCAATTCTTTTTAGTGGCTCAGCCAACAGTGAGTTGGTGTGACCCTTGAAGATTGGCTCGAGTGAGAACTTTTGGTTGTGACCAAGTTTAGCAAGTAACGTTAGATGCTTATTCAGTGGGAAATTCACACCAATGATCTTACAGCGCAGCGTTGAACTTGGCTTATCAATGAATATTGGGTTACTGACCATCTTGCTCAACAAAATGTTGTGCAGTGATTCGAGTAGCGAATGTGTTGGCAGTATCTCTTGCTTCTTAATCAGCTTACTTTGGTTTTGATCGATAAGCCCATTAAGGAAAGCGATGGTACGCATTGTCTTGGCGTTCTCGGCAATAACCAACTGCACGTTGCGACCATTCGGACTCACTCGAATTACGTGGTAAGGCACTGTGCTCAGTGGCAGGTTCTTGTCATAGAGCTGCAGTTCATTGAAGTTCACTAATACCGGATCATTAATCTTGAGTACCATTGGGTGTTCAAGGCTAATGCTCAGTCCACGCTTCGAAATATCTAAGGTGTGTCCGTTCGCCGCTGTGCCATCTTGTGATGTAAGTTGCAACGGTGACTTAAATTGGTATCTCGGCTCTTTACGACGAGTCTGAGAGTCAAAGTAGATGCTTTGAATATTGCCGACGACAGTACGCGGGTGACGGAAGCGGTTCAATTCACTGCTTGGAATGCGTGGCTTTTCACTCAGAAGATAGTCCGCCGCACTTTCGTGATCGCCAATCTCTTGCAAGATTCCGCAATGCGTCAGTTGAGCTGAGCTTTGAGCCAGCGTATCCGAGTGTTTAGCTAATGCTTGTCGCTCAGTGTCTGAAAGTTCGAAAACCGAGAACTTGAACGCCTTCCAACTTTTACGTTTGCCACCGATGTGCCAGAACAGCTGTCTTTGTTCACGAGAGGCTTCAGGCAGCATCATTGAATAGAACAAGGTCTTGTTTTGGTGTTCATGGGTAAAAGAGTAGATAACGTTACTGGTTCCCTTCACTCCTGGTTTCGCCAACAGGTTCATACGTTGCTCGTTGAACAGGGTACCCAGCGCTTGTTGATTTCGTTCGTCGTGCCAATATTGCCATAATGGATGGTTGTTATCCGTCAGTAGGGCAAGCTTTAGTTCGCTGCCGCTGAAAAACAGGGGTAGGTTACAAGTATGCTTTAGATAGGTGTGTTCGATTCCTCGAGTACGAGTTCGAATAATCCTATCTTGATTCTCATGGCTGGTTTTCTTACTGGTGCTATTCAAAGACTCATCGAGTAAGCGAGCCACAATATTGTTGTCGCTTACCTTGATGGTTCTTAGAAATTTGACCGCGTTGTTCTCATAAGATTCGTCGATACCCAAAACACGAAATTCAACCGCTTGGTTAACATCGTTTTCTTGGGACTTTTCGATAAGCTCTGAGAACTTAACGCTGATGATCTCGCCGAGGTTGTATCGAAAGGCGCTCGGTACTTTGAACTTTGCACCCGACGGGGAGATATCAACCGTTACACCATGTAGGCTTTGCCCTTTCGATGTGGTGATCTCGACCTGCGAGCTAATCTTGAGTCTGTTCTCTTGGCGTTTTAAGTCGTAACCTAGGTTAATAGCTTCCGCTTCGTACGGGCTATTGGCGCTAGTAATGTCGTGGTTACCTTGAGAAGATGTTTTAACAACGCTCAGAGGCTGAGTTCGCGGAGTCATTACTAACTCCCATGCGCCTTCTGTGTAACCTTTAAACTTTTTCGTACCACGTTGATATGCGTTTAAAGCGATATCATCGAGCCAGTGCTTACGGCCATCGAGAGTGAACTGACGACACTCATTATCAATACGCCCGCGTAAATCAATGCTCTTTGTACACGGAGCCATGATACGATTCAGTTCCATTTTAACGAGCAGCTTCAGAGACGGCGATTCCCCTTCTGTCATTTGAGAAAGAAGGAATTCGAAATCTTCGGCGTGGTAAGCCGGGATTAAACGTTCTGCTACAGATAGAATTTCAGATTGCTGCATACTTTTCTTGTTAGAATGGACGGTGCGTTTATGTTATCGACTAGTTTAAATCGATCTTTAAGTATAAGTGGTATGACTGCAACTTTTATTTTCATCCGTACGGTCAAATAAGTCACAAATTGACAACATCATTGTGTAATTGAGTAAATTATTGAGGTTTTATGGCGAAGGCAAAGCGAGCTTATGTGTGTAATGACTGTGGTGCCGATTTTCCACGTTGGCAGGGGCAGTGCAATGCATGTGGTGCTTGGAACACGATTACAGAAGTTAGGTTAGCCGCTTCACCTCAGGTCGCACGTAATGAACGATTGAGTGGTTATGCGGGCGGTGCAACTGAATCTTCGGTTCAAACGCTGTCAGAAATCGATCTGCAAGAAGTCCCACGTTTTAGCAGTGGCTTTAAAGAGCTAGACCGCGTACTTGGTGGTGGTGTTGTCCCTGGTGCTGCGATCCTGATTGGTGGTAACCCAGGCGCGGGTAAATCAACACTATTATTGCAGACCATGTGTCAGCTCTCTTCTCAACTGCCGACACTCTATGTAACAGGTGAGGAATCCCTGCAGCAGGTTGCAATGCGCGCCTCTCGACTAGGATTACCAAAAGAGCACCTAAAGATGCTCTCTGAAACCAACGTAGATAAGATCTGTCAGATAGCTGAAAAAGAACAGCCAAAGATCATGGTTATCGACTCCATCCAAGTTATGCACGTTGCTGATGTTCAATCTTCACCGGGCAGTGTTGCTCAGGTTCGTGAATCGGCAACCGCATTAACGCGCTACGCAAAACAGAATAACGTTGCTGTGTTCTTAGTGGGACACGTAACTAAAGACGGCACCTTAGCCGGGCCAAAAGTGCTTGAGCACATTATTGACTGTTCTGTTCTATTGGATGGCGGAACCGATAGCCGCTTTAGAACGCTGCGCAGTCACAAGAACCGTTTTGGTGCGGTCAATGAGTTAGGTGTGTTTGCTATGACAGGCCAAGGGCTAAAAGAAGTCAGCAACCCATCGGCTATCTTCTTGTCTCGTGGCGAAGAAGAAACCTCGGGCAGTTCGGTGATGGTTGTATGGGAAGGCACTCGTCCATTGCTTGTTGAGATCCAAGCGCTGGTGGATTATTCCCAGCTGGCTAACCCACGTCGTGTCGCTGTTGGCCTAGAGCAAAACAGGCTTTCGTTGTTATTAGCGGTGCTGCATAAACATGGCGGCTTACAAATGGCTGACCAAGATGTGTTTGTGAATGTCGTCGGTGGTGTTAAAGTAACCGAAACCAGTGCTGATCTTGCGTTGGTGATGGCTCTACTTTCAAGTTTCAGAGATCGCGCATTGCCAAAAGATGTGGTGGTATTTGGAGAAGTAGGCCTAGCGGGTGAGATTCGACCGGTACCAAGTGGGCAAGAGCGTCTTAATGAGGCATTTAAACACGGCTTCAAGAAAGCGATTGTACCGGCGGCTAACATGCCTAAAGGTGGTATTCCTGGAATGCAGATCCATGGCGTGAAAAAATTATCAGAAGCAATTAATGCTTTTGATGAGTTGTAATTGAGCTCACTTCAGCTACTCTATACAGCAGAAATTCAGTCTAACTTAAACGCCAATTGCGCTTAAGATTAGCACTAAACTAAACAATCATTTAGATTGTTTCTACAGATTGCCTTTTTCTATATGTTAGAAAAAGGCAAAGTTTTTTAGTCCCAAATGCATGCAAAGCTATCAGTCTTCACAGATTGTGATATACTCTGCGCGCATTTTATATCCTATTAACAGAGTAAGACAATGGCAGATTTATCGAAATACAGAAACATTGGTATTTTCGCGCACGTTGATGCGGGTAAAACAACTACCACTGAGCGTATCCTTAAGCTAACTGGTCAAATCCACAAGACTGGTGAAGTACATGATGGCGAATCAACTACTGACTTCATGGAACAGGAAGCTGAGCGCGGTATTACTATCCAATCAGCAGCTGTAAGCTGTTTCTGGAACGGTCACCGTCTAAACGTTATCGATACTCCTGGACACGTTGACTTCACAGTTGAAGTATACCGTTCTCTTAAAGTACTTGATGGCGGTATCGGTGTATTCTGTGGTTCTGGTGGTGTTGAACCTCAATCAGAAACTAACTGGCGCTACGCTAACGAATCAGAAGTATCTCGTCTGATCTTCGTTAACAAACTAGACCGTATGGGTGCAGATTTCTACAACGTTGTTGACCAAGTTAAAAACGTTCTAGGTGCTACTCCTCTAGTTATGGTTCTACCAATCGGCCGCGAAGATGAATTCGTGGGTGTTGTAGACCTTCTAAGCCGTAAAGCATACGTTTGGGATGACACTGGTCTTCCTGAAAACTACGAAATTCTAGATGTTCCTGCGGACATGGTAGATGACGTTGAGCAATACCGTGAAGAGCTAATCGAAACTGCTGTAGAGCAAGACGATGACCTAATGGAAGCTTACATGGAAGGTGAAGAGCCTTCTATCGAAGACATCAAGCGTTGTATCCGTAAAGGTACTCGTGACCTAGCGTTCTTCCCAACTTTCTGTGGTTCTGCATTCAAGAACAAGGGCGTACAAATCGTTCTTGACGCTGTTGTAGATTACCTACCTTCTCCAACTGAAGTTGATCCTCAACCTCTAATGGACGAGAACGGCGAAGAAACTGGCGAACACGCTATCGTTTCTACAGATGAAACTTTCAAAGCGCTTGCATTCAAAATCATGGATGACCGTTTTGGTGCTCTAACTTTCGTTCGTATTTACTCTGGTAAACTGAACAAAGGTGACACGATTCTTAACTCATTCACTGGCAAAACAGAACGTGTTGGCCGTATGGTTGAGATGCAAGCTGATGACCGTAACGAACTAACTAGCGCACAAGCTGGTGACATCATTGCGATCGTTGGTATGAAGAACGTGCAAACTGGTCACACTCTATGTGATCCTAAGCACCAAGTAACGCTTGAGCCAATGGTATTCCCAACTCCAGTAATCTCAATCGCTGTATCTCCAAAAGATAAAGGCGGTTCTGAGAAAATGGGTATCGCGATCGGTAAAATGGTTGCAGAAGATCCATCTTTCCAAGTTGAGACTGATGAAGAGACTGGCGAAACTATCCTGAAAGGTATGGGTGAACTTCACCTAGACATCAAGGTAGATATCCTTAAGCGTACATACGGCGTTGACCTAACTGTAGGTGCTCCTCAAGTTGCTTACCGTGAAACTATCACTCAAGCAATTGAAGATAGCTACACGCACAAGAAGCAATCTGGTGGTTCTGGTCAATTCGGTAAGATCGATTACCGTATCAAACCAGGCGAAGCAGGTTCTGGCTTCAAGTTCAACTCTGTAGTTGTGGGCGGTAACGTTCCTAAAGAATTCTGGCCTGCAGTTGAGAAAGGCTTCGCATCTATGATGGAAAACGGCGTACTAGCTGGCTTCCCAACTCTAGACGTTGAAGTTGAACTTTTCGATGGTGGTTTCCACGCAGTCGATTCATCTGCAATCGCATTTGAAATCGCAGCGAAAGGCGCATTCCGTCAATCTATGCCTAAAGCTGGCGCGCAACTTCTTGAGCCTATCATGAACGTTGACGTGTTCACTCCAGACGATCACGTTGGTGATGTTATCGGTGACCTTAACCGTCGTCGTGGCATGATCAAAGATCAACAAGCTGGCGTTACTGGTGTTCGTATTAAAGCTGACGTACCTCTTTCTGAGATGTTCGGCTACATCGGTCACCTACGTACTATCACTTCTGGTCGTGGCCAATTCTCTATGGAATTCGCACAATACGCACCATGTCCAACTAACGTTGCTGACGAAGTGATTGCAAAAGTTAAAGCAGAAAAAGAAGCTGGTAAGTAATTAGCCCTTTTCTCAATTAGCTAAAAAAGCCCCGCAAGTGAAAGCTTGCGGGGCTTTTTATTGCTTGTAACATACTGCGAGATGCGAGATGCGAGATGCGAGATGCGAGATGCGAGATGCGAGATGCGAG
>NZ_JBFSVK010000022.1:0-107686 GCF_041467855.1 Vibrio sp. 10N.247.311.51
TCTAGCTTCTAGCTTCTAGCTTCTAGCTTCTAGCTTCTAGCTTCTAGCTTCTAGCTTCTAGCTTCTAGCTTCTAGCTTCTAGCTTCTAGCTTCTAGCTTCTAGCTTCTAGCTTCTAGCTTCTAGCTTCTAGCTTCTAGCTTCTAGCTTCTAGCTTCTAGCTTCTAGCTTCTAGCTTCTAGCTTCTAGCTTCTAGCTTCTAGCGTTCGCCTTGAACTTCGAAGTCGTCACTGACTAAGCGAGCGCAGCCATCGGCTTCAAGTGCCCAGTGTTCACGATGAACAACACCAAACGCCTTGTTCATTGTCCAGCTAGCGGTAAGAATGTAACCGCCTTCTGGGTGCTCTTCCCATTGAACGTCTGTGTAATCAACGTCTTTGAAGCCTTGGTCGATGATGTTTTGCCAAAATGCTTGAATCGCTTCACGACCTTCAAAAGTACCAAATGGACGCGCTTCCATTACACAGCTTTCAGTATATTGATCGGCACAACCTTTTGCATCTTGGCTGTTGAATGCTTTCTGCCACGCCTTAATGCCTTGCTTACATGCTTCTAAAATTTGGTTGTCTAACATTGTCTTTCTCCATAACAGTCTTGTTTCGAGCACTGTCTTTTTGATTTGGTATCTCGATAAGTTGAATTGAGTTTAGTCTTGGAAATTGATTTGAAAAACAGAGATAATGGAAAATACTGTTTGTAAAAAGAGAACAATAAGATGAGTAAGCTAAAGCAGATGTCGATTTTCGCTCATATCGTAGAGCAGGGTTCAGTCTCGGCTGCGGCTGAAAAGTTAGAGTTGTCTAAATCTGTCGTCAGTCAACATCTCAAAATTCTAGAACAAGAGTTAGGCGCCTCTCTTCTTAAGCGCACAACACGTAGGCAATCTCTGACTAGTATGGGTGAGCGCTTTTATTTGAGTTGCAAAGACATCAACGTGATCGCTGAATCGGCTTGGGATATGGCGAAAGCTGAGCTAGAAGAGCCCCAAGGTCGGATTCGTATTACTGCGTCGAATGCTCTGATGGACTTGCTCGTCGTCCCCGTCATTGCAGATCTTATGAAGCAATATCCGAAGTTAAAACCAGAACTGATAAGCGACGATCAACATCTAGATTTCATGGAACACGATATTGATCTTGCGGTACGAGTGGGCAGTTCTCGTGACAGTAACCTCAAACAGAAACGCTTGGGTGAATTTAAAGACGTGTTGTGTGGTGTTGAAAGCATGCGCTCTCGTAAGCTTGATTCTATCCCTTATATTGCTAACTCGTGGCAGGGGAAGCAGATCTCTCATTACTTTACCTCTCACACTGAAACAGACTTCGTTTACCAACAACAAGCAAGCTGCACCACCAACTCTTTTCACAGCTGTCTTGCCTTGATCAAATCTGGCGTTGGTATCGGTGTGATTCCAGACTTCTATCTTTCTCAGTTATCCAATGAAGTTGTCGACATAATGCCAAGCTTCCAACTACCGACTAACACGGTTTATGCGCTAAACCCATTCGCTTCTAATACGCCTATCGCCATCAAGCTGTGTATCCAAGCGTTGGAAGAGAAGCTCAAGTGTAATTTGGTTTAAAGCCTTTCGTTATATTGCCGTCTTATTAGATGATGTGTTTGGTATAAGAATGGTTCATGTCACATAGTTATTTATTTGTAATATAATAATTCATGATCGTGATGTTTGTTCAACTTGTCGTACAAATATTGTCCTATAGTGGTTCTCGTTACTTCGGTAACACCCTACAAAATATGGAATAAATAATATACGTGAAACATATCATGGAGACTTGTATGACTTTTAAACCTTGCAAACTCACTTCTTGCAAACCTCGAACTCACCAATTTAAACCGTACAAACAATTGTCGTGTGCGGTTCTTTTAGCGATGGCTACTTATGGCGTATCGGCTGAAACACTGAACATTCAATCCGCATCAGACTGGGGCGGAGCGCACAGCTCTTACCCAGCATCGAATACGATTGATGGCAGTACTGATTGGTCATCACGTTGGGCTGCTCAGAATGCGCCTGTCAATTTAGTGCTCGACCTAGGCTCGGTACAAAATGTTCAAGACGTCGCGATAGCTTGGGGTAAAGGCGAAGAGCAAACTTATAAGTTCGAGATCAGAGCGCTAGCTGATGAAAGTTCAAGCAGCTGGGACAAGGTTTATTATGGATATAGTAGTGGCAGCACATCTGGTTTTGAAACCTACGATGTGACGGATGTTCAGGCTCGTTGGGTTCGTATCAAAGTCTTTGAAAACAGTGCGGAAAGTGTTTGGACGAATATTACTGAAGTCGAAATCAGTGGCAATGATAGCCCTGACTATGGACTCGATCCAAACCTACCGCCGTCAGGTAACTTCGACTTACTGGACTGGTATGTGAGCATTCCCGTTGATGAAGGTGACGGCTACGCAACTTCTATCAAAGAGAACACGCTAGATGCAGGTTATGAAGACCAATTCTTCTATACCGGTAGCGATGGTGGCTTGGTGTTCTACACGCCAGTAGAAGGCGTGACCACATCTAGCGGAACAAAATATGTTCGTACTGAATTAAGAGAAATGCTTCGTCGCGGTGATACCTCTTACTCCACTTCGGGTAAAGACAATAACTGGGCGTTTTCGTCTATTCCATCGAGTGACCAGTCGGACTTTGGTGGTATCGACGGGACGTTAAATGCGACGTTAGCCATCAACCACGTGACAACAACCACTTCGAACACTGAACAAGTGGGTCGAATCGTGATTGGCCAGATCCATGCCGAGAAAAACGAACCTATTCGCCTGTACTACCATAAACTACCAGGCAACGACAAAGGCGCAATCTACTTTGCTCATGAAACCTCGAACTCGAGCGGTGGCGATGAAACTTGGCATAATCTATTAGGTAACATGGTGACGTCTGATGGTGACTTAAACAGCACTAGCAACCCAAGTGACGGTATTGCACTCGATGAAACCTTCTCGTATTCGATTGTTGTTGAAGGTGACAAGTTGATTACGACCATTAGTCAAAATGGCTCAGAGTTGGCGGCAAAAGAAGTGGATATGAGTAACAGCGGTTATGATGATGCGGATAACTACATGTACTTTAAAGCGGGTATCTACTTGCAAGACAACTCAAGTGACGACAGCGATTATGCGCAAGTGACTTTCTATCAGTTAGACAACAATCACAACTGATCACGCTATAAATAGTGCGTAGCTACGGCAGCTAGTTTACTCGTTGCGGTTTGTATTCGTTCAATGATTAAAAAGGGGATAGCCAGTTGGTCATCCCCTTTTACTTTCTACCTCTCATTTCTAATATATCGTGCGCGTTTAATTCGGTGCATATTGGCAAAAAATCCAACCCTTACTTATATTTACCTAGAGTGTCTAGTTGCTTATGAAGACTAAAAGGGGACGTCATTGCCAGAGCGCTTTACCAAGTCATGCCACGAATGCGGGCTGGTTAGTCAGTTTGAAGAACTGTCTGCGGGCAGCGAAGCTTCTTGCCCGAGATGTTCTCACACCTTATCGAGCCTCGAGCCTCGGGCATCATAAAGAGCAGGGTGTGATGGCTTATGCGTCGGCTAGCCTTATTGCTTTAATCATGAGCCTGACATTTCCGTATATGTCGTTCAGCGTTCAAGGCATCAGCCAGCAAATCACCTTGTATCAAGCTGTTGATATGATGAACCGGATGGATAACAGCCTGATTGCTATATTACTTTTTCTGGCCGTGATTCTTTTGCCTGCCTATTTTTTGGTGCTTTCTCTCTGGTTTTATCTACTGGTAGACAGAAAGAAGCACATTCATTATGCGGCTAACCGATTCACCTTTTTGGCATTGAAGTCATTAAGTTGGGCAAAGCCTTGGTTGATGGTCGATGTGTTTTTGATCGGCGTATTGGTCAGCTTAATCAAGATCGCAGCATTAGCCGATGTATCGATGGGGATATCATTTTGGGCATTTTGTATCTACGCCATGTTGGTGGTGAAGACGATTTCGTTGGTTGATTTTGATTGGCTATGGGATCGCTTAGTTCCGACTAAAAACGCACAAGAACAAACGGTTGGTAGTACCTTTCAGAAAAAGCAGCACCTTGCTTGCCACATTTGCGGTCAAGTGCATAGCTACAGTGAGGCTATTCACCATTGCTCGCGCTGCCACACACATTTACATCGATTTGAGCCAATAAAAAACCTGCAAGTTGCGTGGGCGCTGTTGTTTACCTCTGTCGTTTTTTATATTCCAGCAAACCTATACCCGATGATGTATACGTCTGCGTTCGGGACGAGTGAAGGTTCCACCATCATGGAAGGGGTGATCTTGCTTTGGAATATGGGTTCATACCCCGTGGCACTTATTATTCTTATCGCGAGTGTTTTCATCCCAATGGCAAAGATGTTTGCCTTGGCTTATCTGTACTGGAATGCAAAAAGGGTACATGGGCTCACCAATCAAAGGGCGAGTCGCTATCTTAAGCTCTACCGTATCACCGAATTTATTGGCCGTTGGTCGATGATAGATATTTTTGTCGTCGCGATTCTTGTTGCCTTGGTTCAGCTCGATGGTGTGATGGCTATTTACCCTGGGCCTGCGGCACTGTCATTTGCGTCGGTTGTTATCTTTACGATGTTGTCGGCGATGATTTTCGATTCTCGGATTATATGGAAGTAATCTCCCCAAAGAGGTGTGGGACATATGGAAAAGCAAACTACTTCAGATGCGAAAGTATCAAAAAAAAGCGAACTGTCTCCGGTCTGGATTGTGCCGATTATTGCGGTACTGGTCGGGTGTTGGATGCTGTTCCAATATTTCAACAATCGTGGACCTGAGATCACCCTGATCTTGCCAGATGCTTCTGGGATAGAAGCAGGAAAAACGGCGATCAAATCTAAGAACGTGCACGTTGGGACCATCACAGATGTGGCGTTAAGTGAAGACTATGAATACATCATCGCCAAAGCACAAATAGATAAGAAAGCCTCTCGCATGATCAATACTGAGACTCAATTCTGGGTGGTTGAGCCACACATTGGTACTGATGGAATCAGCGGATTGGAAACCATTTTGTCTGGCTCATACATCGAGTTGAAGCCAGGGAAATCCAGTGAGTCGCAATTGAAGTTTGACGTGTTAGACACGCCACCCGTCGCAGGACCTGACACCAAAGGCATTCGTGTGGTGTTATCGCACCATAAAGCGAATCAACTGAACGTTGGCGAACCTGTATTGCATCATGGCTTTGTTGTTGGGCGTGTCGAGAAAACAAGTTTCGATTACGAGAATAAAGTGGGTAAATACCAACTGTTTATCTTTGCTCCTTATGACGGGCTGATCTTCGAGAAAACTCAGTTTTGGTTGTCCTCTGGGATTGATGTGAAGTTTGGTGCGAATGGCCTCGACGTTAACTTCGCGTCGATAGAAAGCATAATAACGGGCGGCGTGAGTTTTGATGTGGCAGAGAGCATTCAGCCGGGACAGCAGATCAAAGAGAACTTACAAGAATATACACTTTACGATAATTACGACGCAGTTTTACAAGGTAAATACACCACTTCTATTGATTACGTATTGTTGTTTGAAGAGTCAGTCAGAGGTCTAAAGAAGGGCGCTCCCGTCGAGTATCGTGGCGTTCGAATTGGTACAGTGGATACTGTGCCGTTACAGATTCGCATGGATAAAGACGGCAAGGTCTCGAACCGCATTCCCATCTTAATCAAGCTGGAGATAGAACGAGTTTCAGAAGTCTTTAAGGCTGTGAATGCTGAAAGCTTTGCCAAACGAGTCGACCTTCAAATGGGAGAAGGTTTAAGAGCGACTCTGAAGACGGGTAACTTGCTTACAGGCGCATTGTTTGTCGACATAAACTTCTATGAAGACGAAGACCCGTACGAGCCAAGAGAGTTTGATGGTTATCCTGTCTTCCCTGTTGTGGCTGGTGGCTTGACCGAGATTCAAAAGCAGATCACAGACTTCTTAACCAAGATTAACGAGTTACCATTAGACGCAACGGTAGCTAACTTAAATGGCTCGCTTGCTTCGTTAGATAGCACCTTAAAGAGTATGGATGAACTGCTGGATAGTGAGGGCGCAAAAGCGTTACCAAAGGATCTCAGTGACACCATGAAGCAACTTGAGACGACATTAGAGAGCTACGACGATGATTCAGATGCCTACAAGCAATTGATCAGTGCATCTGAAGAGTTAGAACATGTGTTAAAAGAGCTTCGTCCACTGATTAAAGTGCTGAACGATAAACCGAATGCGCTGGTGTTCGGCAGCGAAGTAGAAGAAGATCCGATTCCAGTTAAAGGAGTGGAATAATGAGAAAGCTATTTATATCACTTATCGTGCTCTTCGGGCTTTTAGGGTGTTCAACGCCTACTGATGGCACTAACGCGTATCTCTTGCCAGAAAGTACGCTAGATAAGCCGATCTTTAAGGTCAAAACGAGAGTGGAGCTACCAGACTATCTCGACACAATAGGGATTGCGTATCGCAAGTCGGAAAATGAATTGGTGTCTGCACGTAAACACGTTTGGGCTGAGAACCTTGAAGGGTTGCTTGAAGAGCGGGTCAATACTTCTGATACATCAGGAGATCCCGAAAGAGAGTTGACGATAACCTTTGAGCAGTTCAACGGTTCTTATACCGGAAGCGCAGAAGTGAAAGGAACTTGGGTATTGAGCGAGCAAGGCTCAGAGCTTGCTCGTGCCGATTTCGAATCAAAAGTACCCTTGAAAGAAGTAGGTTATGAAGCGCTTGTTGAAGCCTTAGGTGAGGGGTTAGATGAGGTGCTATCTGAGATACAAACGCAATTGCCGTAGGTGTTTGTCTGTATGAATACCGCTGGTCGTTATCTGGCTAATTGACTTATTCGCCTGAGTACTATTGCGTAGCCTCTCGGGGAATTTAAAAGCCACCTATTGCTTGGTGGCTGTTTATATCCAGTAAACCTGAGTCGTTAACCATATTTATTAATAAATGCGATAACATTCTTGTTACTCAGTAACTCGATCTTGTCGATAGTCAGTACGCAATAGCGGTAGTTTTTGTTTTTGAAAGTAATGTTCGACTTTTCTTCAGTTGGTTCTGAAAACTTCCATATTTCAAATCCGATATTCTTCATAAGTTCTAATGCACTTGGGTTCTTAATGATCATGGAATACTTTTTAATCTTAGTATTTCTTGCAAGAAGCTTCATATCGGAAATTAGGTTCGCAACAGATTGTTCGCGCTTCTCAGAGTGACCGCTAACCACAATGTAATTTAAGTTCTGGTTAGAATCTAAAGAGCAGGCTTGCTTAATATGTAGATGCTTATTTTGGTATTGCTCGAATACCTCTTCGTTGAAGAAAAAACCTAGGCTATGACTAACAATATCGCCCTTAACATCGACCATTTTTCTGCCATACGCCTTTTTTTCACTGCAATAGAGAAACAGGTCGATAGTATCAAGAGCTGAAGGATCCACCTTTGTATATTGCGAAATCAGCTTTATTCTATCTATTACTGCTTTGTCATTCTGATCTGTCATTAGTGGCATGATCTGACAGTCGCAGCCTTCTTCTATTTCCCCTTTAGTGATAGACGATATTCGGCTTTGAAACGAAAAGAACCTCTCACGAAGGAAGTCTTCAAGTAGTGCACTGTCTTCGTTATCTTCTGAATCAAAGGATTTCAAAGTTGTATACAAGTCCAGACCAAGGCAGTCCAATAGCTTTAGGGCTTTATAATTACTTGGCTTTACTTTGCTATTTTCCCATCGATTTATCGTTACGACATCTACAGAGCTGAATTCATCATCTAAGTGATTAATGTATGCCGCAAAATCCTTTTGCGTTAACTTCAATTTCTTGCGCGCTTCGCGCAGTAATTGCGGAAATTTCATCATGGTAGAATATTCATCTTTGATTAGTGACATTACGTTCCGATTCGTCAGATAGTCTATTTTATCAATCGTTAATATACAGTAGCTATAATGTTTATTTTTGAATGTGATATTACATTTTTTAGCAGAAGGTTCTGAAAATTTAAATACTTCAAACCCCACACTCTTCAAGAGTCTCATCATATTGGGGTCTTTTACTAAAACAGAATATTTTTTAATGTTTTTGTTCTGAGAAAGTAACTGTATATCTGAAACTATATGCTCAATAACATGATCTTTTGTCTCTGAGTGTGAGCTTATATTAAAATAATTTATGCTTTTGCTTGAATTTAAAGAGCAGGCCATTCTTAGATCTAGCTCTTGAGTTTTTAATGTCTCAAATTGATGGTCTTCAAAGAAAAAGCCTACGTTGTGACTCACAATGTCGCCATCTACATTGATCAGCTTGTGACCATGTGCTTTTTTCTCACAGTAGTAGAGATATAAATCAATTTGGTCCAGTGGCGAAATATCGACTTTTGTGAATTTAGAAAGTAGTTTGATTCTGTCGATAACGCCAGTGTCACACGGCTCTGACATTAAAGGCAGTGACTTAAAGTTGCGTTTGCCTTGTTGTTGATTCAGGCCTGATAGAGCTGAAATTCTACTTTGAAATGAGCCATAGGATTCGTTTAAAAACAGTTCGATTAACGTGTCTTTTTGTTCGGACTTAAAGCTCTTTATTGTCTCAAACAAATCTCCGCCAAGGTACTGTAAGATCTTGAGTGCTTTGTATGTACTAGGCTTTACCTTACTGTTTTCCCAACGATTTATCGTTACGACGTCAACCGCATTAAACTCATCGTCCAGCTGATTTAAGTAGGTTGCAAACTCTGTTTGCGTAAATTGAAGTTCCTTTCTGAAGTTACGTAACAACTGTGAAAACTCACTCATTAAAACATTAACCTTCTGATAATTAACTCAATGTCTTGATTCTAATTTAGACATCAGACTCTCTATTTAACATCTTCAGTAATTTGTTTTTTACGGATGTTAATTGTTCGGATTGTTTGAACTGTATGTTGCGCATGTCCCTAACAGGCTGGGTGCCAAATTAGTGACGTCAAATCTATGGCTTTTTGCCTAGACGCTTGTCAATCTACTGTGAAGTGCGCGTTAATGTTCAGATACAATCTTGCCTTTTTCTTATCCATTCTATTGTTTCCATTTGCCTCCTATGCGGACACAGCGGGTCTTGTTATGGATCTGTCTGTTGACAGCGCGTCTTACGACAACGGCCAAGAGGTGGCTTATACGCTTGTTTTAACGAATGAGTCGGATAAAGCTATTGCTGAGTTGGACGTTAAAGATGAGCTATTAAATATCTTAACGACAGATGACCAAGGGAATAATGTCAGCGCGTTCTCGCAAGTCTCGACTCAAGCGCAATCCTCCTTCCTTTCATCTCCAGGTGATTACAGTCGCTTCGGAAACTTAGATGCATCAGGTGTGCGTATTGCAGCTGGTGGGTCGGTGACCTACACCATGGTCGCCACCGTTTCTGGTGACGCAGCCGGAACGATTGATAACGTCGCAAGTGCGAGCACTGGACTGTTGGATGCTGTTGAATCAAATACAGAATCCATTCAGCGTGGCGTGTATCAACACGATGTTGTTGTTTCGGTCGATAAGGCGAACTATCAACTCCATAACAAACTCACCTATAAGATTAAGGTTTCGAATACTGGCGATACGTTTATTCAGACGCTCGACGTTCAAGATGTCCTTTCAGACATAAAAGCACTCAATATTGAAGGGGCTTTGCAACAAGCCTTTACTGATAACGTTAACTCAGTCAGCAAGGTTGAAGGTAGCAAGAGCGAACCAGGCACCTTCGCCGAATCAGGGGACTTATCGGTAAGTGGTGCGTCGATTGATATTGGCGGGTCTGTGACTTACGAAATTCAAGCAACTGTTGCCGACAATTTAGTCGGCGACATTGTTAATGACGACATAACTGCTGAAACACGCGATGACTTGGTTACAGTTGATGAGGTTATCACTCCACCCACTGAGCCTAGTATCACCCTGACACATACCTTGAACCAATCGGATAACTACCTAGTAGACGATGAGTTTTCCTATACGGTCACGGTTGCCAATCAAGCAAACTCCGGTATTGCTTACCATTATTCGGTTCAGCAGTTTCTTGCAGATCTTGAAACCGATCTAGGTAACGATGTCAGCAACGAAAAGAACGCAACTGACACGGTTGGCAATCCTTACGATTTTTGGACTAATGAAGTGAGCTCAATCGGTTCTAATAGCCTTTCAGAACTCAATGCATCTGGAAAGGAGTCCAACAAGTCACTAGAAGACAAAGTGTCTATCTATCCCGGTGAGCAGATTGTTTATTCCGTTGTGGTGGACGTTAGCCCTGTGTCTATTGGTCAAATTCCCCAAGTTGCTGCTCGAGTGGTTGATGCTGATGGCCTCGCTGATTCTGGCGATGCTTTGGCTAATATTCTTGATTCGAAAGACGTTCTGACAACGTCATCAAGTCAAATTACACGTAATAAGAACACCACAGATACTACTTATGTTCCGGGGATAGCCGGTGATAACGAAGTGGTCTATGACATTGTTATTTCTAACAAGGACACAGAGTTTTTTGCCAACGATATCGAAGTTGTCGATAAATTTGCTTGTATCGTGACAGAGCAAGCGGATGGCTCTAACGCTTCAGCATTTTCCGAGTGGAAGCTTGAAGTCGCCGATAGAAGTGGTGATGGATCGAATTATGGTTCATTTAATTACAATACTTGGACAACAAACGACATCAATTTGAAAGTCGACCTCGCCCCTGAGGGCTACGTTCATTATAAGCTGACCGCAAAAGTGGCAGACACCAGTGTGGGTCAGATTGTTGATGATGGTACCGATGCGGGTTTGTGTTTAGGGGATAACTTAGGTGAGTCGGGTTCTGGCGTTCAAATGCCAAACTCGAAATTAAAAGTCCAAAAGGAAGTGGATTCTCGTTACTACTCAGCTGGCGGTACCCTGAACTACGACATCACGGTAGAGAATAACGGTGACGGCTACGCGATTGATGTACCGGTTTATGATGATTTAGTCTCTGTCATGACTCAGTCTATTACCGATACACCGACTAAAGCATATTTGAGCTGGGTTATTACTGCGAAATCCTATGCCTCTGACGGCTCAATTTCGACAAACAGTGATCCCGGCTTTACTGATGACATAGAAGGTAATCAGAAGAATCAAAAGATCGTAGATGTGAAGGCAAAGCTAGCTCCACACGATAAGATCGTTTATAGCATTGCCGCGATCGTAAACCCCATTGCCGATGATGAAATCCGTAATGAAGTGACGGTTGACAGCGTACTTTATTCCGATAGAGGCTCATACCCACGAGATTACTACTTAGTATTGGATAAGCGTGTTGATGGTCATAACGAACAAAACGCGTATACCGACACCACCAATACTGTCACTTATACGATCAGCATTACCAACCCAGCAGGGAACGGTTTCGCCTCTAACATCAATGTCAAAGATGAAATCAGCACCATAGAAGCTGAGTTACTTCACGAGCCGGGTGAAACCAAGTCTGTGTTCTCTTCGTGGACGATCAATGCAGAAAGAGAGGCAGACTCCCCGTGGGTGAAAGCCGTGACTGACCCTGGATCGTTCTCGGATAACAATGATCTGGATGCCAACGCTCAGATCCCGCCAGGTGCTACGATTACTTATACCATTGTTGGGACACTCGATCGCAGTGTCGACAGTGAGATTCTTTGGGGAGCATTCACCAATACCGCAACAGTGACGGGACTAGATACTAATCTATCGGATACGGTACGTACCTATCCTAGCGAACCGAATCTTGTAGTCGCTAAGACCGCTCAAAATACCGACTTTGTTGTAGGTGAGCGCGCTACATTCGATATTTATATCTATAACCGCGGCATTGGTTACGCAAATGACGCAACGGTACAAGATAGCATTTCAGCGCTCAACTTCTTTAATAGTTGGACAATTGTAGGTTCGACCAATACAGATAAACCGGGTTCTCGTTACGGTGACATTGCTAACGACACTGACATCGATACCGACGTTGATATCACTCCCGGAGGGTGGGTTCACTATGAGGTGAGCGGCATTGTTAAGTCTGACTATGAAGAAGAACAAGTATCGAACCGTGTTGATGTTTACGATCCTATTACAGACCGTGACCACAGCTCTTCCGCTCAAATAGATAACTCACACAGTACCTATGACATCAATGTTTCACTAGCTAAAACGACCGATGTTGTCCGTTACACACCGGGTGAAGATCTCACCTATACCATCGTTATTGGCAATAACAGCGACACTGATGAGACTGATCTTATCTTCATGGATCGCCTGAGTGAGATCACTACTACGCTGGCGAATGATAAAGATGGTGAAGAAGAAGATGTTCTTAATCAAAACCCGTTTGACTATTGGTCTGTTGATACTGGTTCAGGTTTCGGCCCTCAAACGACTGAAGATGTGGAGTTCCCAGTTTCAATTCCGGCCAAAGACTTTGTCACGGTGCGTATTAAGGCGCATGTCAAAGACAATGCGGTATCTAACGGTGTCGCTGACAGAGACGGCGGCATAATCCGCAACGAAGCTGTGCTGATTCATGACGATAATGCCGGTTGTACTGACGATTGTGAGTATGCGAAACGTGCCGTGGCTGAAAACCATCAGGTACATAACAGTGGCGGCGTTGTTCGCACAACTAACATTAACCGCTACTCTCCGGGCGATCAGTTGACTTATACCATCAAGTACAACTCTCAAGACGGGCACGGTTATCGAAATAACGTTGACGTTAACGAACTGATTAATGACATATCAGTGGAGCTACAAGACGGCAATTCAGGCAATCCATTTTTCGATGATTCGGTAGGTTCAAACAAGTTTACGGTGGCGGTTGCTAAGAGCGACCCTGCGAACGCGGGTACAACAGATGGTACCAAAGACGGTGATGTTGCGAACGACACTGACATCGTAACCTCGATTGATATCGATGCTGGCGAAGACGTGACTTACACAGTAACAGGTACAGTAAGACCGGATGCGGTCGGTGATATTCATTACCGGGATACCGTCGTGATTCCCGATGATTACCATTTAGATTTTGATAAAACCACCGATGAAGTGGTGTACGAGCCAGCTCAAACCGTGACCTATCACTTAGTGATTGAGAATGACGGCAAAGGTAACGCTCACGATATTCCAATCGTCGATAACCTCGAAGATATTACGGTCAGCTTAGTGGACGGTAAGACAGGGCCAGCGTATTCAGATTGGACCATCACATCGATCGCAACTGGAACCGATTCTGAGTATGTGGATGCGGGCGCAGGTGCTGGCAATGTTTACACATCAACCAACAGCAACTTAAATGTTGAAGCCGATATTCCGATGGGCGCTAAGCTTGAGTACCAAGTTGTCGCGACCATCAATGACAAAGCCAATGGCGATGTTGTTAACGTTCTAACCGTTGATGGCGACACGATATCTCATGATATTCGTCAAGAAGCTCGAAAAGTTGATTTTGAAAAGAACATTCTGGCGTATTACGACACGGATGAAAACGAACTGGTTGGCGCAACTAACTACATGCCAGGTGGTTATGTTGAGTATGAAATTTTAATTGAGAACATTGCGAGCGCCCACGTTGATGATATGAGCTTGCGTGATGATATCGACCAAATAACCACACAATATTTCGATGGTAGTCGTGGTCCTGCCTTCGATAGTTGGGAAATTGAAACGTCTTCAGATAGCTCAGGTATTTCCAACCCAGATGTTGATAACTCAATCCAAGACAATAAGCCGATTGATACTCACTTCGATATCTCGGCAGACAACTTTGGCCGAGCTGCATCGTCAGCGTTTGTCCGCTATGTCATAAAAGCCAAGATCAGTCCGAAAGCGGTTGGTTCTTTTACCAACAAAGCTTTCATCGACGAAGACAATGGCAATGAGTTGATCGCGGTATCGCCACCATCAACGATGGCGGATCCTGAAGTCACGTTCTCTAAAAAAGCGTTTTATGATGCAGGCTTCTCTTCGCAAAAAACTGAATATTCTCAAGCTTCTGGCGAGAGTGAGGTTTACTACCGTGTTGAGATTAAGAATGCGGGTGATGGTATAGAATATGGTTCTCGCCTAGAAGATGCGATTTCGGACATTCAAACTCGTATTGCAGAAGACAGCACCACTTCAGGTGGTGATCCTGTTGGACAACCGTTCTTGGCTGGCTGGGACGTTAGCCTAGATAAAACGGCTGCGACAGGCTCTATTACCGACGCGATTGACTTTGTACCTGGCAATAACATCGATATTGATAACGAAATTGTTATCGCGCCTCAAGAAAGCCTAACGTTCACTATTCATGCTCAAATTCGTGAAGATGCATTGGGTGACGTTCAAAATAAAGCGACGTACGACGGTAGTGCTCGAACAGCGAATTTAATGCCGCTTGAAAATAATACCAGTGTTGAAAAACGTGTTGTGTCGATCAACGGCAACCCGTTCAGTGATGGTGATACCTATCTTCCGGGTGACGAAGTTGAGTATGAATTTGTAGTCACAAACCCTGAAAACGGTTGGGCGAATGATGTTCAGATCAAAGACACAATCACAGACATTCAAGTCGAAGTGATTGGCGGTAAAACGGAATCCGCTTTTGTTTCTGGCGATATCACCCATGAAGTCAGCAATGGTATTGATGCCAACGCTGATACTTATGTACCAAGCTACAACACCAGTGGCAACCTTGATATTGAAACCGATATTGCCGCGGGAGAAGTGCTGACCTTTAACTTAACCGGTGTCGTTCGTGATGACGCTTTGGGCACGATTGATGCGAACCAAGTGACCGCAGGAAGTGACTCTGCGACGTCGCAAGTGATACCACCTAAAGATGCTGAGCTCGACTACTTCAAAACCTTGGTTTATACCGATGGTGAATCGGCAGGGTGTTCTGTTCCTTCAAACGATGGCAGCGGTTGTACTTACGCACCACGTGGTGATGTTGAGTATCAAGTTACGTTAGATAACACAGGCGATAGCATCGCAAATGACGTGAGTGTTATCGATGCGATTCATACCATCAAAACTGAAGATGGCGATGATGCGTTCTCTAGCTGGACAACGGCTATTGCGGTTGAACCTGTTGGCACTTACGACGTGCAAGGTAACTACAACGGTAGCGTCCCATTGAATGCAACTGTCGATCTTCGTCCTGGTGAGCGTATTGTGTTTGACGTGAAAGGCACCGTGTCGACTTCAGCGACAGGCACTATTACCAACACGGCGCAAGTGAACGGTGATAACACCAACGACATCGTACTTGATCCGGGCCGCTCGAATATCCTGATTGATAAATGGACGGATACACCTGAGTACGTGCCGGGTGGAACAGTGAATTACTACATCGACATCACCAATGACGATGTGGATTCTGGCCTGTTTTCGATTCGTGACATCATCAGCGGCTTTGAAGTCGAAACCGTCGATGGCTCGATGCAAACGGCACTCACTGAGTGGACGGTTGATTATGATGTGCTTTATAACTCGGCGCCGTCAGATCTCAACGCTAATGACTTCTCAGAGCTTGATAAGTTAGTTGGCCAAAACAGTCCAGACATCGATTTACCTGCTGAATCCATCAAGATGGCAGGGCGTGACGATGCAGGTACGGGGGGCGGCAATAAGTACACAGTTATCCGTATTCACGTCCAAGGCAAGGTACGAAATGACGCGATTGGACGCTTTACCAATACGGCTTATCTACGACATGGTTTTGACGATTCGAAGATTGCTCGCTTACGAGAAGGCTTTATCACTCCGAAGTCGGGTCAATTGGTTCTAACCAAAGAAACGACGCCAATTGCAGAACCTGATGCCAAATACCAACCGGGTCAACCAATCTCCTACAAGATCACTGTGGCTAACACGGGTGAAGGTTACCTTGTTGATCAAGTTCTAACCGATCGTATCGACACCATCATGACAGAGGTGGCTAATAGCCCAGATCAAGAACAAGCGTTGACAGGTAATTGGGTCATTAGTGACGAACAGCTTGATGGCAGTGGCGATCCAGCACTGAACGCTCGTAAAGATGTGATTAATAACACGCAGGGTTATAGTGCGACGTACAGCATTCACCCGGGTGACAGTTATTCATTTGTCGTGACCAACACTGTTAATGATAAAGCCAAAGGCGAGATCACTAACGTCGTTAAAGTTGATAGCGACGACGGTGAGCACTCTGCCGACGCGACCTACATTCCAGAAGACGCGCAAGTTGAGATCACTAAAGACGTCGATAAAGCAGAGTACCTTCCGGGAGAGGCGCTTCAGTACACCGTGACCGTTAAGAATAACGGCTTAGGTTGGGCTGAAGATGTTGCTATTGAAGATGCGCTGAAGTCGGTTGAAACCACGATCGCAGGCGGTGCGACTGAACAAGCTTTTGACCCTGCTTCAATCCAAATATCTGCGGTATCGATAACCGGTGAAACCCCAGTACCGGATGCAACCAGTGGTGAAGACCTTAATGAGACGCTCGATATTGCGCCTCAAGACAGCCTTGTTTTCACTATTCAAGTGACGACTAATCCGTTGGCGACAGGCGATATTACTAACATCGCATCAGCGACCTTTGACGGCACAACATTTGATGACAGTGCTACCAGTACACCAGTGTTGGCGACGGTTTCGGTCAAGAAGACGGTTGATACGCCATCGTATGAAGTAACCAAGCTGATTAACTACGACATCACCGTAACCAACAGTTCTGATGCGTTTGCATCTGGTGTTCAACTTCAAGACATCATCAGTGACATTCAAGTCGACACGACGGCTGATAAGCAAGAGTCAGCATTCCTGCTATGGGAAGTGAGCTTTGACGCCTCGGATGATCGATCTGTTGTCACTCCAAAGACGTTCGACTTGAGTGAAGACATCGATGTGAGTATGGATGTTGCGCCACAGAGCACAGTAACCTTCCACGTTAAGGCGTTAATTCGCACGACAGCGATTGGTGATATCAGCAATACGGCCACCATCACTTACGACGGTGCCCCACAAGACTCTGTAGTGATTATCACACCGAAAGAGGCGGAGTTTGTTGCGACGAAAACCAACGTTCAAACCGAGTATGAGCCGGGTGGTGATCTTGAGTTCCTGATCACCATTGAAAACACCTCGAACAACTACATCAGTGACTTAAGTGTTGTTGATGATATGGAGTCGATTGAGGTCGCATACTACAACGGCTCGACGGGACCTGCTTTTGTGGCTGGTTCCACCTCTTTAGTGGTCGATTCAACCACAATAGGCACCACTACCGAGCAAGTTAGCCCGACGGAGTACAACGTAGATATCGCGCCGCACGGCACAGTTGTGTTCCGCTCAAAAGGCACCGTAGTCGATACCGCGACTGGACACATTATTAATACCGCGCAAGTAGACGGCGGTGATGTGGTTAGCCCTCCAGTTCAAACAGTCGCGGCTGTGGTTCAAGCCGAGCTCTATACAGACGCGCCTTATTACGTACCGGGTGACCAAGTTGAGTATCACTTGGTGGTACAAAACATTGGCCGCGGTATTGCTAAAGATGTGGCGCTTTACACCCAGTTCTCTGAGTCAATGGGTGACTACATTGATGGTTCTCGCAGCAATGCTTTTGATGATTGGACACTAACGGCAGCATCAGAAGGGGCTGAAACTCAACCGGGCACCTTTGATAACGACAAAGACCTGTTCACCTTGGTCGACATCGCGCCGGGCGGCAAGATTGATTACACGTTCACATTGACGGTCAATGAAGACATGCTGACTAACATCGATGTGCTTGGTTACTACCTCGACTTAACTGGCAGCCCAGCGATGCGCGCTCGTTCTAAGGGCATATTGGCGTCTGAAACCTCGATGCAGGCAGTGGCAGACCAAGTATCGGCTTTAGATTTACCGCCAGTGGGTGCTGATCTGGTTGTTGAAAAACGTTCTGATAAACCTGAATACACCGAAGATGACGACAGTGTCACTTATTACTTAGCTGTGACCAACAACGGTCAAGGTAACGCGGCCAATGTTCGTCTAACCGATGAGATCAGTGAGCTACAAAACAGCACAGCTAATAAAGTCTTTACCGATTGGACCATTGAAGGTGTGGAAGTCGACGATTCGGGCGTGGTTATTCAGCGTCTTACTTTCCCGTCGAGCAAAGACTTAGACACTACCGTTAACCTGAAATCCAACAAACGAAATGCTTACGCGTTTGAGGTCGTGGGTACGCTAGGTAAGGGCTTGGATGACGACATTACCAATACCTTCACGGCGACTGAATCTGACGGTACTGAAACCAGCGACAGTGTAACTACTCACATCAAGAAGATTCCTGATAACTCTGGGGAGTTGGAGCTGACCAAGTCTGCGCTGCAAGATACCGCGCAAGTGGGTGATGCGGTTGAGTACGAGATCATCGTCGAGAACAACAATGAATCTTACTTTAAGAACGTGACTGTGGAAGACCGTTACCCAGGTGGTCTTAAATACATCGTGGATACATCAGAAGTTGTGCTAAGCGGCATTGATGGTGAGTTTGGTACGGAAGACGATCAGGTTATGTCTCAAGAGCCATCAGACACGGGCAAGTTAATGTTCACATCGTTGAACTTTGATCCGGGCGAGAAGCTGCGTATTCGTTATTTATTACGTGTATCGGTAGGTGCCACCTTTGGTGATTATATCAACACCGCAGTAGCGAAGGTTGATGGCTCGGCTGTTTCTAATGAAGACACCGCCAAAGTGACCATAGAGCCGGACAAGGTGTTCGATACCTCATCGATCATCGGTAAAGTTTTTGAAGATCACAACAAAGATGGATTCCAAGCTGATGCAACCGCGTTTGATGTTGAGCTAACTGCGAACTTAGCAACACAAGGCTACATCGCTGATTCGACGCACATCATTCGTGATGGTCAAGACGTTGCTATTCAAGATGGTGCGATAACCACTGCACTTGAGCAAGGCTTGGATCTTGGTGATCTTTGGGGACATTCAGTGAACCGAACACTGCCAGAAACCAGCAAAGTGGTGATTCAATTTAAAACTCGCACGCAGCAAAGCTTTGATTTCTACGTCACGACCGATGCGGGCTCTCGCATCGAGTTCGACGCACAAGGTCAGATTCAGTTTAAGCATGAATCTGATAAGAAGAAGGGACTGAGCGCGGAAAACCTCAATGTAACCAGAAACCTATATCGCGATGGCGAGGATTATCTGTGGGAAATCGTTATCGAGAACAAAGGTATCTACGAGGATGGTATTCCGGGCGTTAAGTTGATGACGGTTGAGGGAATCGTTATTTACACAGACCAGTACGGTCGTTACCACGTGCCCGACCAATGGGTACTCAATAAGAAAGGTAAGAACTTCCTAGTGAAGTTGGACACTGATTCGCTCTCCACCTCCATGGAAGTGGTAAGCGAAAACCCGAAAGTGTTGCGAATTACCCCGAACAAGCTCACCAAGTTCAACTTTAGCGTTCATCGCAAAGACCAACAAAGTGAATAGAAGTAAGCCATTGGAACCGTATCTGGAAATTGTATGAAAGTATTTAGTAAGTCTCGTTTAGCGACGTGTGTGTTAACGGCCATTCCTGTGATGGCGGTAGCGAAAGACACAGGTAAGCTTGAAAAACTCGGTTCTGAGACGACTGGCATTGAAATCACTAAGCCGAACCAAGACCAAGACAGTTCGCGTATTTACCTAGAACAAGGTGCTATTTGGGCAAGCCGTGACATCACTCGCTTTGACCCAGTATTAGATGTCAGTGTTAGCGATGAGTTGGAAGTCGAGCAGGGAACACTACGAGACAGCGTAGGTTTCACCATTACCACCAATTATGGTTACTACATCAAAAAGTACCAGTTGGAAGTGTACCGAGTGGGTGACTTTGGTCTGTCTGAGCCAATCGCTGTGCTTGAAGGCGATAAACTGGCGAACGACTCTGACATCAATTGGGATGGTCAAACCGATGTTGACTACCAATTTAATGTCGGTGAGCAGCTGATGTTCCGCCTAAAAGCGTGGGACAAAGATGGCAACATGGATGTGACCACCGTTGGTGTGACTGACTTAGTCAAGCCGGACTCTGAAGTCGAGATCGACCGAAACGATAACGACGATGAAGAGAGTAAAGATAAAAGCTATGGCCAAGCTAAGTTGATGCGTCACAACATTCCAACCAATGCGGGTTTAGCGAAATTCATCGGTACTGGCTTAAAGGGCGTTGATAAAGTCATCATCGGTGAAGATGAATTTGATGTCGAAGATGGCAACTTATACGCAGAGCAGTACTTACCTACAGACTCCTACATTTTTCCAACCAAGGTTGTGTTTGATAACGGTGATGAACGTCGCTACAAGTTGTACGTTCGTATCCCAGATACGTACTACGCACAAACGGGCTTGGCTGATCTTTATGTTGGTAAGAACAACGTTTCTGGCAACAGCGATGCATTGAGTGTCGATGACCAGTATCAAGATGACATCTATAACCAAGGCCGTTTAGCGTATTTTGGTCAGGGTAAATTTGGTGACAAGCTTCGCGTGACCACTCACTTCGATACTCGAGAAAGTGAGATAAAGGATATGTTCAAACATCCGTTCGCCTCGGACGATTCGGATGTATTCGATATCCTCGAAGACGACGATGAGCTGTATTACGGTAACTATGGTGACAGCTCAAACATCGAAAAAGTGGTCAACACCAAGGGCAAGGTTTACCTCAATGTTGAATACGATAAGTCTCAATACTTGTGGGGTAACTACAATACGGGTTTAACAGGCACCGAGAACAACGATTACAACCGTAGCCTCTATGGTTTCAAAGCTGATTATCGTACTCGCGATACTACACAATACGGTGAAGATCGTTTGAACGTGGTCGGCTTTACCGCAGAAGCAGATTCGTTGTATGCACACGATGAGTTCTTAGGTACGGGCGGTTCTCTGTACTTCCTTCGTCATGGTGAAGCAGTACCGGGAAGTGACAAAGTTTATGTAAAAGTAAAAGATGAATCTGGCCTAGTGCAGAATGAAATCCCACTTGAGCCTGGCGTCGACTATGACTTTGACCCGTACCAAGGTCGAATCATTCTGACTAAGCCGCTCGACAACATCCTATCCGATAGCTTTGGTAGCGTTATTGAAAACGGCGATGATTACGAAAACTTTCTGGTTGTCGACTATGAGTACGTCCCACAAGGTTCTGACTCATTAGATGCGATGTCTTACGGTGGTCGTGCTAAAGGTTGGATCAACGATTACGTTGGTGTTGGCGTGACGTATGCGACCCAAGAGAAAGACAATCAAGATTACGAGTCTTACGGTACGGACTTAACGTTGCGTGCAACAGAAGGTACCTACATTAAGGCTGAGTTTGCCCACAGTGAAGGTAGGCAAACCGAGTCGAATTTCGTCTCTACCGATGGTGGTTTAACCTTTACGCCCATTGGCGACACGTTGGAAGACCGCGAGGGTGATAGTGTTCAAATCACAGCTGTGACTAGCCTTTATGACCTTGCCCCAACTATCTTTGGTGCTGTTGGTAATGACCTGAAACTTTGGTACCGAGATAAAGATGCGGGATACAGCTACGCGAGCAGCAGCGATGATCTAGAGCAAGAGGCATACGGTGCTGAAGTTCGTTTACAAGCTACCGATCGCTTGGCGGTTCTATCTCGCTTCTCGACTAATGAAGAGCGCGATGTCGATGGTAATCTAGAAACAGATACTGAAACGATTGAGATCGAGACTCAAGTTAAAATCACCGAGCACATCAAAGTTTCGGCGGCAGGGCAACAAACTGAAGAGCTTAACCAAAACGACGAGCACAGCGATGCGACCTTAGCAGGTGTGCGTTTGGAATACATGTGGGACAGCGAGAATAGCGTTTACGTCAAAGGGCAAAAGACCGTCGACCAGTCGGATGACTATGACGAAAACGACAGCGCGTCGATTGGTGCTGAATTCCAAGTGTTGGAAGACTTGTCTCTTGGCGGTGAATACACCGATGGCGACCGAGGCCAAGTAGCAGAAGCTACCGTGACTTACGATGTATCCGATGACCACTCAACCTATGTAACTTATGTAGATGATAACTACGAAGGCCAAAACAACGTGATTGTTGGTCAGCGTGCAGACCTCACCAGCAGTGTCGACTTTTACCAAGAGAACCAGTTTGTTGATGAAAATGATGGTCATGGCCGTATCGACTCGTACGGCTTTGGCTACGATGTGACGGAAGATGTCGAGATGGGGATCGGTTATCAACTTGGGGAAATTGAAGATGACGAGAACATCACCACAGAGCGTGAATCTATTAGCTTCAATGCTTTAATTGACCTAGATGACATCACCTTAAGTCACAAATTTGAATATCGAGTGGATAAGAGTGAAGACGATCCTGACATCGCTCAGCGAGAACTGCAACAAATCGTGACGACCAACCGTTACACGCATCACTTAACGGAAGAGTACACGCTATTTGGTAAGTACAACTACTCCATCACCGAAAGCGAAACAACGGGCGAAACCATGGCGCAATTTACCGAAGCCACTGGCGGCCTCGCGTATCGTCCGATCTACAACGATCGACTCAATTTACTGAGCCGCTACACCTATATTGCAGATTTCGACCAACTGGATCGCGATGTGGATTATCAAGGCGAAACCAGTCAGATCATTGAAGTTGAAGCGATCTATTCGATCGACCAACACTGGGATGTCGGTACTAAGTACGCGCATAAAGACAAACAGCAAGCTTTTGAACGAGCGTCTGGTTCGAATGAGCTGGTTAAAAGCGATATCGACCTATACGGGTTAAGCGCTTCTTACCGCGTGATGAAAGAGTGGGATGTGACGGGGGAATACCACTGGAAAACAGACACTCTCAACGATGAGCTAGAACACGGTGCACTAGTTTCGGTGAACAAGCACATCGGCGAGAACTTCAAAATGGGGATTGGTTATAACTTCTCTGCGTTTGATAGTGACTTAACCAATGATGATGACTACGACGCATCCGGTGTGTTCATTAACTTAGTCGGCAAGATCTAAACCAGCCCCAAACTGGGATGAAAGTTAAGAGTTGAGAATTCGAAGTGACAGTTAAGAGTAAGATGAAAACAATTATTTTCCTAATAAGCGCAGTGATGAGTACTTTGCTGCTGCCCGGCTGTGTAACCGACACGTACGTGAGCCAGGAGAACCGAGACAAGTTCGCAGGCATCGATGTGTCTAAGTTTTTAATCAGCGAGTGTTTGGCGCCAGAGCGTGAGGTGCATATCGCCATCGCAGAGCATTTTGCGTTTGATAAATACCAATTACGTGACCTCGACAAGATCAATTTGGATACCTTTGTCAAAGAGATCAGAGGCCTCAAAGGGCGTATCACGATTGTCGGCCATACTGATTACAAAGGTTCTCTGGAATACAACGAATGTCTTTCAAAGCGCCGTGCTAAATCGGTCGCAGATTATCTGAAAGGGCAACTAGACCCAACGCAATATGACTGGGAAGTGAAACACCTTGGTGAGACTCAACCTCTACTGTTTGGTAAGACAGATAAAGACCGAGCGGAGAACCGCCGTGCATTTATCGTGTTTGAAGAAGCTCAGAAGTACGAAGAGATGCCTTTCTGTGAGCCACCAAAACCAGAACGTAAAGTTTATATGGCAATGACGCCACACTTCGATTTCGATAAGTCAGTACTCAAGCAAGAAGATCTAACGCAGTTAGATGACTTCACAACGAAGTTGAGCGGCCTGCAAGGTAGCATAATGGTAGCAGGGCACACCGACCAAGCGGGTTCACTTTCTTACAATGAAAAGTTGGCAGAGCGCCGCGCAGAAACGGTGGTTGAATACCTCCAAACCAAACTCGACCCTAAGCAGTTCATCTGGGAAGTGAAGTCATTTGGTAAGTTGCAGCCTGCGATTAATGAACGCTCTGAAAAAGCCGATGCATTAAACCGCCGCGCGTTCATTGTGTTCAAAGAATCTGATATTACCGCCGAACAGCAAGCTCTTGCTGGCAGTGAACAAGAAGCGGTGAGCAGCGAGAGCGAGTAGAGTTCACCGAAGAATAACGAATAGATGTCTCTATAACAAAACGCCAAAAAGCCCCATACGTTGGGGCTTTTTGTTGCTTGCTCTACGGATTAAGTTGGGTCGAAGATCTATTCTGATGGCAAATTCTGTTTCAATTCCAGAAGCATTCGATAAGCACTTTCTCCTGACATCTCATACGGGTTGAATTGATCTGATGTTGAAAACTGTAAATTAACCAGTTCAGTGAGACTAGATTGTGGAATATCACCCATAGACCAATCACCAAACTGCCTACAATCGATCTCTTTGAAATATAAAATCATGACGTTTTCGTGTCGCTTGTCATTCAAAATATGATTGTAAGTATGGTTCACTGCGGTTCTCGAACCTTCAATGCATTGCAGGAAATACTTATCATTGTGGCTTAGAAGGCCAGTTAAATGGCTTTGCTTATTGCGGTCGTGTGAAATCTGAAGAATGTCGTTCAAAGCCTGAGAATCGCAACTTTCACAGAGCGTACTGACATAAATTAACCGAGTTAGGAGCATAGGCATCACTTCGATTTTTGTTCAAAGGGTACTAACAAATATAAGCCAAGCTCATGGAATTGCTAATTATTGGTAGAATTGTCATTAATGCGTTTTTTTGAGGATAGTGAGAATGGTGAACAAGTGGAGAAGAATTGATCATAAGAAGAAAGGGAGCTCAGAAATAAGATGGAATTATTCGAGCGTTGGCAGTTAGCGCACTTTAAGAATGGCGTGAAAAGCAGGCAATAAGCTCTATTTTACACTTGTATTTGGTCAATGAAGAGAGTTGATGCTTCCACACCTTCAGTTGATTGCCCTTACCTGCTTTACGCTAACGTTTGAGGTGATAAATCCTACTCGCTTAAAACCGAAATCGATTCGACGTTAGAAGAGGAATCAAATCGAACGTTGACCAACACACTTTCACGTTCGAAAGTCACATCATCAAAGTCAGTCGTTGCGATCTTAAATCCATTTCTTGCGAACAAACTCGTCACCGTTGTTCGTTGTTTCTGTTCCATAGCGCATGTCAGTAGTTCGTTCATCGTGATCTCCATTAGGTAACCGTGTGCATAGTGTAAGCGTACAGGCTCTACATTATGAGATCAATTGCTTAATAGATAAGCTATGTTGATATGTTCAATTGAGTGATTCAGACATCTAAAGACCGAATGAATAAGTGGTTAAGAAGTTATGCTGCTTATAATAAGTGGGGCGTTATGTGATCACTGTTCAGCATTCCTTGAACACGAAATTTGTCGCAAAAATCGCGTTGAAATAAGTGGTTACAAACCAGGGGGAAATCATGCCCGCCGGTTAATCCGTTTGGTCGGTTATTGGAACCATTGTCGGCCTATATCCCACTTAAATAAAGTACACCGGTTTGTGATGAAGCAACGCGCTAATGAACCTTCTTTTTATCTGAATTTTGTATACCAAGTGATATTGTTATAATTATTATTAATTACATAGGCTTGATTTTAACATTGGCTTGATTTATAAAATAAGAATTCGTTCATTAACTTCATGATTATATTAGTTTTTACTAACCTTTAATGACATGGAGAAAGGCGATGAAAAAGAATCAAACACGCAACAGGTTAGCGAATTTAGTGCGACTTCGTAGGTCATACAAAGCATCAGACTTTCTGGTGAGTTCTGATGAACTCCGAGTTAAGAAGGATGTTTACAGCTTACGTAAAATCAAACAGTTAGAAATTCGTCAATTGGGCCTTAAAGAAAACGCAATCAATATCGTTTCGTTGGCTTTAGTCCTCTCGGCAGCGACTTGGGCATTCGTTCCTCAGTTCGGTTTGCCGATGCTTGCACTGACCTTTATTTTGGCGTTTGTTACATGGCGAAGATATGAGTTACGTGCAGAGTTTAAAGGGGCCGATGAAACTGGCGACCATTGGGTTTCCGTGGCGCGCGGTTGTACTCGAGAAGAGTTCAAAGTGTTGAAAAACGTTGAATTGGCTTTACGCGAGCAAGTGTCTTAATGGCTAGATCGGTTAATGCTTGGGTCTTATAACCGTTAAGCTCCCATAATCAATAAGGCTCGTCATTGTATGGCGAGCTTTTTGTTTTCTGAAAAACATCGATAGAGCCGGTTACTTTGAGAGACCAGCGCTTATATGTGTAATAGTTATCTGCATGAATCTTAAGTCACGGCATTTTTGGTGATCTTTGCGGCTTTGAATATAGGAAGAGGATGGAGATGAATACATTAGTCAGAGAGGGTTCCTTTAAAAGGCTCATCCAGTTAGTTGGCTATGTTTTGATTATCGTGTTGAGCCATAGCCGACTCTCCAATGCTCAAAGTGTCGAGTTTCCTACTTGTGCACAGAGTGAGATATTGAATACAGAGATCCATCTATATGTTGATGAATCGCTGTTATCTGAATATTCCAAAGCATTTGTTGCCGCTAAAATAGCGACATGGGAAAGTTATTCGAATCTGGTATTGAATAACTCCTGCATCCCTATCACGAGAAAAGTTACCAAGGTGACTTACACGCCGGAAATTGACAGCCTTTGGTTTCAAGATTTGAGCACTGCAGAGAGGTTATTAAAACTCTCGTTGGAAGAACCGATCCCAGAAACAACAGAAGGCGGCGTTCCCATTTTTACAGGGATAGTATTTTCTAACTATAATTCTAGCTTCGAGTCTGATTATTGCGGCGTCTCATCTCCAGTATCCTATTTTTTCTCTTTAGCGATAAACTGCCCTGATCACCTAATGGAGCATGAAATTGGCCATTTAAGTGGTGCGCATCATGACTACAAAACGTTATTGAAAGGCTTTGATAGTATTGAAAGTTACATTTCTGGCACGTATCCAAGAGCTCCTCAATATTCCTTCGGCATAATTTGTGCTGACAGAGGAACAGTGATGTCTTATGAGAGAGATGTTATACCTGCTTATTCCAGCCCGGACATTAGAGTCGATGGCATAAAGTGCGGGGATAGCAAATACTACAACAATGCGAGAGTGCTTAGAGAGTTTGCACAATCTTATTTAACCCCATGATTGCCTTGCGGCTAGCCTGTTGTTTTATTGAACGTCATAACACGTTCAATTCAAAGTATTTGTCCTGTGATCTTTAAATTTAGAACGAGCGTATTTCTCCCAGTTTATTAAGGAGAGTATGCCCAATGTTATCTAAAGAAAATGAATCAAGAATTATTGAAATGGCGTGGGAAGACAGAACGCCGTTTGAAGCAATAGAACAGCAATTTGGTTTGAATGAATCGCAAGTGATTCGTTTTATGCGTAGTCATCTTAAGTTCGGCAGTTTTAAGCTGTGGCGCTCTCGTGTTTCTGGGCGCTCGACTAAACATGTAAAGTTGCGTAATACCGATGTATCGAGAGGTTATTGTCCAACTCAGTACAAACATCGTTAGAAGAGGGGATGACCAGTCAGTATCCCAAATCAACACTCAGATATGGGAAACGAAAGAAATGAAGGGAATGAAACAATTTTGCGCTCTACTTTTGGTGCTGCTTAGCTTTGGCGTCAATCATGTTCTAGCGAATGATACGCGACTTAAGCAAGCTTACGAAAATCATCAAAGCGACGTTCAGGTGCGCGGAGCGGGTACGGTGTATCGAGTACTTCCTGATGATAATAAAGGCTCTCGACATCAGAAATTCATTTTGCGACTCGATAGCGGACAAACCTTGCTAGTCGCACATAATATTGACTTAGCTCCTCGTGTTCAGGACCTGGGAAAGGGCGACCGAGTTGAGTTTTATGGTGAATATGAATGGAACAAGAAAGGTGGCGTAATGCACTGGACGCACAAAGATCCTCGCAATCATCATGCTCATGGTTGGTTAAAGCATAATGGGAAAGTATACGAGTAAGCTACACCTCGTTTTGTTTTAACATGAAAAAGGAAATTTGATGTTCAAACTCGAAACCAGCAGATTGATTCTTCGAGATATGACGCCTCAAGATGAGTCTGCGTTTGTTGGCATGTCTCAAGACGTAAAGTATCAGCGTTTCTATGACGAAAGTGATTGTGAACCTAACAAATATCGAGAGCTAACCCAGTTGTTTGTTGAGCAGGCTTTGGAAGTACCACGCCAGTCTTATCAGCTCGCGGTTGAAAGTAAAGATTCAGGGAAGTTTATTGGAACCGTTTGTTTACGTCTTGAAGGCAACCTACAAGCTTCAATGGGTTGCGCTTTCTCAAGGGAGACTCAGGGAAAAGGGCTTTCTACAGAAGCGGCTGAAGCGCTCGCTAATTTTGGGTTTTCAGAGTTGGGCGTGCAACGCATCTACGCCGAAACCATCAGTAAGAACTTAGCGGCCATCAAATTGTGTCAGTCACTGGGAATGAAAGAAGAAGCGCGCTTTGAGAATCATCGATTCTTCAAAGGTAAATGGTGGGATACTGTGAGGTTGGCAGTTGTTGGATCTGATTGGAAAAAGGCTTAGTGATGGAAAGTGGCATGCAGAAGCTAGATAAAGGGCTCGATAAAGACGGATTTATTCAAAATCTTTATTCGCCAAAGAACATTGCGCCTGAATTTCAAGAAGTGGTGTCAGCAGTCGTTGATTCGCTGCTAAGAGAGCTCCCAGGACAAATAGATGGTATCTACTTGTACGGTAGCGTGCCAAGAGGAATTGCCATTATTGGTCGCTCTGATTTGGATGTTTCTATCATACTCACTACGCCTATCGGCCAAAAAGAGAAGGGAGTATTTAAGCACCTTTCTGACACCATTCCCAAAGCATATCCGCAAGTGAGCAAGCTTGATATCGATCCTGGCTTCCTGCGCGATGTTCTGCAACCCACGGAAAAGTATCATTGGCACTTTTGGATCAAGCATTGCTGCTGTTGTGTTTGGGGGAATGATTTATCTAATGAGTTCCCACTATACAAACCAAGCATTGAGATCGCCCAAACGCTTAATGGCGACTTGTCTACTTTTCTTGAGCAATTGAGTCCGTCTTTTCAAACAATGGCTGGTGGGGATGTCGCTAAGGTGATTGGCAAGAAGTTAGTGCGTGCAGCGTACTACTTTGTGGCTGAGAAAGACGGAAGTTGGTACACCAACCTGAGCCAGTGCGCTGTAGTAGCCAAGCGTTATTACCCTAATCAAAGCGACGATATTGAGCTAGCGTATCAATATGCTCTTGGAAACTTGATATCTAAAACAGAAGCTTTTGAATTGTATAAAAGGCTGAGCAAAGAGCTGATTCGAGAGTAGGTGAATCGGCTAGTCAATGGATGAAGGAGGTATCACCGCTCAAGAAGCTTATGATGTTGCGTGGTATTGCTTTGAAAGAAGTAGAGCACGTGGGTAGGTATCTTTAGTTTGGATTCGATAACCTGTTTACGAAGTTTTTGAGGGCTCAAAAACGGTGAACCCCCGATGTTGGTAGTAATCTTAGTTGTATGATGTTGATTTATATGCATTTCATGTATTTAGAGCTGGTGGTTAAGCTCTAATTGGCCTAAAAAACGGTTAAAAAGGCCAATGAAATAGTCAAATAAAATCAATGTATTAGCAACTCGGTACTACTGTATTAGTCCACCCTAAAGTGGGCTTGAAATCGATTCGTTGAATCGTTTGACGCTTCGGGAATCCTTTTCGTTAATTGCTGCGCAAATAGAATGTCGCTGAAAAAATCGTGCATAGTTTTTCTACCAGTAGATGAAAAATCTTAATTTTCATGTAGTGAGAAAGGTAAGGAGAACGACATGGCGACGCGTAAAATCAGACCTAGACAATTTATTGATGAGTTTTACCCTGACTCAGGGATATGCAATACCACCATCATAAACTGGATTAAACATGGCAAGCTTGAGGGCACTAGAACGCCAACGGGCCGATATTTAGTCTGTGTTGACGACGAGATAGGGAACCCTGCAGACAGGGTGAGTGAACTTCTAAGATTCTTGGAGTCATAAATGGTTGGTAGAGCTAGAAGCAAAGAAACGGCTCATTACCCTCCATTCTTGGTGAAAATGAGCCATAGGGGTCAATCTCGATTTCGGTTTACGACCGTAGATGGTGTGAAGAAGCTATTTCCTATCGGGACTGTAGAGCAAGAAGCGATACAAGCTGCGCATGTTTACAACTTGCAATATCGTCCTGAGCTAGGAAGCGCGTTTTCCCTTTCTGAGATGACCCCATTTCGCAAAGCTGTCTCTAAAGGCCGAAAGGACAAATTCAATCGGCCTTTAAAAGATTGGCTTCCATTAGTGTTGTCTCGTGTAAAAAAAGAGGAACGGCTCTCCAAAGACGTTTATCGAAATTTGGAGAGGGACTGTTACCGCCTTGATGAGTTCATGGGGCGGTTGCCAACCAAATCGATCAAGTTACAGCATATCAATGAGTTCCTTTCGAAATACTATTCAGAGTTAAGTAATCGTCAGCTCAACAATAAGATCAGTAACCTTAAAAAGGTGTTTTCCTACCTTGCCGATGAAAGCGCTATTGAGAGTAATTTTGTACTCAATAAAAAACAGCGTCGATTGACCAGAGAAGATTACACAAAAGCTCGCCACGACCTAGATATTGAAAACTACCAAAAGGTCTACGATGCAGCGCCACTGTTTCTTAAGGTCGCAATGAGCTTAACACTTGAGACGCCTCATGCTGTGAGAGAGATCTATAGGCTTCGTTATCGTATATACAAACCACGGGAAGGCGTTTGTGGGATTCTTTGGAACCCTGACAAAGAGGTGGAGTATGTGGATGGGCATGCAGTGTATGGAACGCTTTATGTTCATCGAGAAAAGGTGAAAAAGTCCGATGCTTCCACTGTCGCCATTCCTGTCACTCAGACGATTAAAGACATTGTCGATCTTTCTAAAACATCGAGATTGATTTGTCCTTATATCGTTCATCGTAAACCCAAACAGCAGCAACGTGGCATTTCAAAAGAGACCGACCATCTTTACCAAGTGCACCACCACAATATAAGTAAAGAGTTCAGTAAGGTTCGAGACTCTTTAGGGCTTTATAGTCACCTAAAGAAATCGTTAAGGCCGACCTATCATGAAATTCGAGGGCTGGCTGCTCGAATGATTGAACAGCAAGGGCAGAGCGCTACCGAGCGAATGGCACATGCGAACGCTAAAACGACAAAAATCTATACAGGCACAAGTGACATTGTTTGGCACCAAGTACCACCTGTTGAGGTTATGCCTAAAGGTGGCCAGAAGTGATGTTTGTCAGTTGTTTAGTTTTGGAGAAATTCGGAATCCGAATTATTAGATTAAGGAAATACGACTTGAGTCCCTTCACCACAAGAGCATGCAATGGAGTACGTGTTCTTTTTCTTACTGACTTTGGCTGAATTTGATTGGCAAGAATGGCAACTAATACGCATTGCAGTATTCACCTTACATTGTGGGCAGTAGACGTAATACCCATACTTTCCATACCTCGGCTCGGTCTGCGGGCTTTGACACTTCTTACAATTAAAACCATGCCTTATTTGTGGAACTTTGGCCTCTTCAATTGTTTCTTGAGCTGGAATCAAGTCTACCTTTTTAGTTTCGCTCAATTCTGCGATATGTACTTTGGGAGCCGGAGAAGACGTAGGCACATGTTGTTCGTTTAGAAAGTGAACTAGGCGGTACAGTTCATCACGATTAAACGTAGGATTCGGATTTAGTATTGAACCTACGCGGTGCTTTTTGATGAGACTCTTAGCGCAGCTACCAATAGATTCGGCTTTAATGAGCTTCTTCGATATATCTTTAGGGATAGAAGTTCGATCGATTAGAGCGTCATTGGACGCGGCACAGAGTTGATCCCAACAGCGACCACCAAAGTACCCTTGTAAAAATGCAATCCGGTCTAGTAACGACTTAGCGTTGTCATTTAAAAGTGCTTTCAATAGTTTGGTTTGTAACTTAGCTTGTTCGATAGGTGAGGGCATTCCTGTCCACTTCCCTCTTACGGTTCGGCTCCATTCGAGTTGATTGTTGACCTTAACCTCACCACGAATCGATTTCGACTCAATAATGATAAATCCTTTGTTATAAAGGACTAAGTGATCGATCTGAGCAGTTTCATTTTTAAACTGTATGCGTAGGTCATTAATAATGAAAACGTCATTTGCATCTCCAAACTCTCTGCGTAAGTAAAACGCGACATCTTGCTCTACTTTTGCGCCAGCTTTCTGTTGAAGACTGTTGTCGATTTTTGAATCTCTATCCTTAGTAATCATTCTTTATTCCTGCTTTTTTATAAAAGCAGTTTACCATGCAGTCTTGTTCATATTGATGGTGTGTATGTTTTTGAGACATATGTTCTTTTTCGAACACTGTTATTGATGAAAATTGTGAAATATCTCTTTTCGAAAGCTCGAAGTAGAGAGTAGGAAACCTGCAACTCGCTGTTTAATAATGTGTTTGTTAGGCATCCTATTATTGTGCGTGTTAGGGCGTTGTGAACGCCATGAAAGTTGTAAATAGGCAATGGTGGCGTAACAATAAGAGGTGATACGCAGCCATTGCTGCAGAGAAAAACACACACATAAATTGTTATTGAGCTTTTGGAGTGACTAGAGGCCTCAGCCCTAAGAGCAGGTGATAGTGCCCTGTTTCGTGATTATGAAGTCATTTCAGAATTCGGAATCCGAATTTCATTTATCACTATTTTACGAATATTCTTGATAATGGGCTAACAACACCATTGGCGCCTCTATCAATGATGTGAGTATAGATTTGCGTTGTCTTCAAATCGGTGTGCCCAAGTTGTTCTTGAACGGTTCTGATATCTGCTCCGCTTTGAAGAAGGTGCGTAGCGAATGAGTGCCTTAAAGTATGACACGAGATGTTTTTCTCAATGTTGGCTTTTTGGCCTGCTACCTTAATGTGTTTTTGAAGTGCTGTTGGGTGAATATGGTGTCTACGTAGCTCGCCTGTTTGTAAATCTGGCGACAAACGACTAGAGGGAAAGAGGAATTGCCAATTTAGGCTCCTTTCTGCGCTCGGGTACTTTCTAGCAAGAGCTTCAGGTATGTATACACCAGAGAAAACTGTGTCATTCATGTCTTGATGATAGTAACTCGCCGATCTCTGTTGCTGCTGTTTGATAGCGGGGAAAAGCTCTGGTGCTATTGTCACTATGCGGTTTTTACCTCCTTTCCCTTGCCATACACGTACAGATTTATATGCATAATCGATATCTTGTATACGTAAGCGTAGACACTCCATTAAACGCAACCCTGATCCATACATTAATTGATAAGGTAATTTGTAGTTAGGTGAACAGTGATTGAATAGCCTTCCAATCTCTTCTGGAGTCATGACTGTTGGCAGTTTTCGTGATTTATCTGAGCGTCGAAACTGCATATCAAGCTTTATGGGTTCTTGAATAATTTCTTTGTATAAAAAGACTAATGCATTGAGAGCTAGACTTTGCGTTTTCCTCGCTGACTTTTTGTTAACAACTAGGTGTGTTAGGAAATCCTCCACATGCCTGGAAGTTAAGCCCTTTGGGTGCTTTTTATCATGATAAAGAATGTATTGGTGAATCCAGTAAATGTACGCCTCCGTTGTACGAAGGGCATAGTGCCGTCCAAGCATATATTCTTGTATATACGATAGAAATGGTGATTTTTTCATTAAACTGTAACTGGCTATCTATACATGAGTTTCAGTTTGGCACATCAATTCATGCTATATAGAAAAATTCTGTATTTTGGGATGTAGGCAGAGAGCTGTAGTGCTTAAGTTACTGTTAGTTTTCATAAAAACGGGGTATCGTTTACGTCATTGAGATACTAGACAGAATAATTCTGTATTTAAGTGCAGAATTTTTCTGTCTAATATAGCTGTTATACCAAAAGGGGGAACCTGCCCCCTTAAATCGCTATTGATCCAATGCGATGAAATCTCGAATTCCGTGTGAATACCCAAGAGCGAATGCTTGGTGAACACTCTTATGTCGCCCATCGGCTCTTGCTTGGCTATCACCCAATTCATCGATATTTAAGTGGATCGAGTTTTTTAACTGTCGCCCTTGTTCATAACCGGAGTTGTATGCACATTGGCAACATTTATGGCGTCCATTGTCGTGCATTTGGTGGTTACTAAGATTCGTGAGAACAGATTCATCTAAACGGCGGATATGTGTTTGATTACAAGGCATAGCAAACTCCTATCATATAAGGTGTATAGCAAGTTATAATCGCATTTGCATATTAAGAACAATGCGTTAGATCAAAGGTCTATTGCGCGTGAATGGAATTGGTATAACAATGCATTTAAGACGGATTCTCAACGCTTGGCAATTTCAGCTTAGGTCGGCTTTAGTGCTAAATGTGGCAAGGTTTAGGCTTGGGTGGTCGCGTTGTTCACCACTTAATGCGGCGTTATACGTCTGTTTGGATCTATATGCTAATGTGAGTATAATTGCCTAGCTTCTTAATCAGGGATTGTTATATGAAAAATCAGTTGCTTAGTGCAGTTCTAGGTGCAATCGTTGGCGCCATTATTTCTGCATTTGGGACGCCGATAGTCAACGATTGGCTCTCTTCAAATAAAGAACCATTATTGCTGTCAGAAATCAGCAAACCATTTTTAAAGTCATTGGATGAACCGATCCGAAAACAAATAAAAACTATAACCTCCACATACTCTATACAGCATTCCCAAGGCTCGACTGCTGAAGATATTACATTAATATTTAAATCAACAGAGCCTTTGAGCCAAAAATCAATCGCAGTCGTTTCTGGTGCTGATAAGTTCAAGCTAACAGAAGTATCAGGTAACGAAGTTCATATCGACTTTGCTTCTATTCGACCGACTGGTGGTGCGTCAATCACTATTGCCCATTCTCCAGAGTCAGATGTTTTATTTGATCACTTAATACGTAATGGTAAAATTATTGGTAAACACTTGTATGAGCAAAAAGAGTCCCCAGTAAATAATCCTTTAATTTTAGTGACCATTATGGTGGTTATAATTGCAACTTTTGTAGCTCTATTTATGTTTGCTGGGCATTATGCGGCAAAACGTTTTGTTGACACGGAAGAGCAAGCTGGTGAGGTAACTAGAGATCAACGTATTTACATGGCATCATTCATAATTGCCATCTTTATATACAATATGGTGACAGAGAACTTCCAAGGTAGTCTGCCTTTACCAAAAATTAGCCTAGTGGAAGTTTTGTGTGGCGTAATGCTCTATTTAGTACTTACTAATTTGACTAATATAAAGAAAGTCTTGTGCAAGGACGTATAACAAAGCATTTAAGAGTGATTCGCAACGCTTGGCAGTTTCGCTTCGCTCAAGTATAGCCAAGCGCCGCTCACACCTTAATGCGGCGTTATGTGTTTGGAGCGAACAAGAGGAAGTTCAGTGTTTGAGCATTTAGTTGAACTGGCGAAGCTAAAGATGCGAAAGCAAGAGTTTAGTGGCCGTATTAGTTGTGGACAGGTATCAGCAGCAATTGAAACATCAGCAGGTAATTTATACAGTGGCGTTTGTATTGATACTTCATGCTCCCTAGGTATCTGCGCTGAAAGGAATGCCATTGGCTCTATGGTCACTGAGGGCGAGTTTCAAATAACTAAACTGGTGTGTGTAAAAGGCGACGACTTCATCTTGCCATGTGGTGCGTGTTTAGAGCTACTAATGCAGCTTCACCCACAGAATTCAGAAATAGCAGTTCTTATTAATCAAAGTGGCGACGTATTGAAGCTAAATCAACTTATGCCGCATTGGTGGGGAAACACATAACAAATTGTTCAACTGGATTCCAAAACGCTCGGCATTTTAGCAATGGGCGGCTTTTGTGGTTAAGGTGGTCATATTTAGTTTAGTGGTACTGTTTTGTCACTAGTTAACAAGGCGTTATGTGACCGAGTACCCCACGTTTAGTTGATTTAATTTTTCCTCTCAAGAGAAATGTGATTGGTTGTTGAACGATTTGGTTGATTTCGGAGCAGTTAATGCGAAATATGAAGGTTACCCGTTTCTTTTATGAATCAGAGCAGTTATCCTGACCGAAGTTGACCTCACAAGGTCAGCAGGAAAGGCTTCGGCCACTAAAAATAAAAAATTTGATTATGTATAAAACATATCTGTTTTTAGGGACAATCTTGGTGTTGTCCATGATCTACATGCATGAGAGTCTTCTCTCTTTGTGGTTCTAAATTTTGGTTAGCGGCTTTCGGGCCGCTTTTTCTTTACAATTCATACAAGCTCATCTCATAGTACTTTTTAAGTTCCATACTCACTTGGATCCTACACATAACAAATTGTTCAACAGCGACTCAAAACGTGTGCCATTTTCGCTTCGCTCAATAGTATGGCACACTGGTTTTTCGCGCGTTAACAAGGCGTTAGGTGTCCGAGTATGCACAATACCCTAAATTATAAATCGTTCGTCATAGTGAACTCTATCACGTATGCGGCAATCACATAATTTTCTTGCTTTACTTGACCTTGCGTTGCACTTCTATAACTCGATAGTATTATTAATGAACTTAATTAGTTCGTTAAGCGTGCGGTACAAATTGTTATTAAAACGAATTAGCTAGAGGTAAATGTGATTAGTCGTATTTTAAAATTTTTTGGTTTCAATAAAGACCCTAAATGTAAAGGTAATCAAGATTGGAGTGTTCATACTGTTGACAATTGGCGTGAGACATCTGGAAGCGGGCAATATGGAACGTGCACAAAGTGCGGTGACGAAGTTCATCAACCTGAATTCCGTTGAGCTGTAGCCACACCTAACAAAGCATTTAAGAGTGATTCGCAACGCTTGGCATTTTTTATTCCATCGTTGGGTTTTGTGTTTACGGTGGTATGGTTAGGTTCAGTGGTAGCGTTGCTCACACCTTAATGCGGCGTTATGTCACAAGAGGAAATAATAAAGTATGTTGGCTAAAAATCTTATTGTCTCAGCGATGGAAGATATTGATACCTTCTTCTATGATGAAGTTGAGTTTACTGTGAAGTATGAATTGGATTGTAATGACCTTGGAATAGCAGCTGTTCGTAGTGTCGGTGATCAAGCTCGAATATACTTTTCTAAAGATTTGTGTAACTTTGAAGTTGATAGCGTAGAACGGTTTCTATTCGTTTTATTCATCGTTTCACATGAATTAGCACATTTCGTTAGCTTTCATCACATGCATAATGACCAAGAAAAATTAGATAGTGTATCTATTGAGTCTCGTGCTGATTTTTTTGGGGCACAAATAGCTTTAACACTGATGACTTTTGGTAAAAGTATTCATGGTTTACTACAAAAATATAATCTGAATAATGAAAACAAAGGAATAGAACCTAAAACCATAATCAATGCTATTTTTTCTCTAAATGAGCAAGTTTTTGTTAATAATACAAGTTTACGTTACCCGACTAGCCAATATCGAGTGATGTCAATGTTAGCGGCTTGTATAGCTTTCTTTTCAGTGTACTCAACTGAGCATGAACAAAAATTTGATATATGGTTTGTTAGAGAATTAAGTAAAAGTAAAAATCTAGCGAAACTTCCCTTAATCGATGAATATGAAGATACAATAAGTATCATTAGTTCGCGTTTAGATGATATTCATAAAAAACTTCAGTGGGAAAATCCAGTTAGTATTGGAGGTATAAAATTTGAATATGCACCATATCTGACAATCAATTACATACTACCCGATGAATTCATCTCTAAACAAAAAAAGTATGGTAAAGAGAGATTTTCACAGCTTTTTAATGAGGCTATAGGTGTTAACTTTGAGAAGTGACATAACAAATGCATCAACACGATTTGCTACATTCGGCGTTGTCAGTTTGTCTTTAATTTCAGTGATTAAGGCAGTAAAATTCAGCTAAGTCTGTATCGTAGCAAACGTGTTATGCAGGCGTTATGTTGAAGGAGGAAAAATGGAAGTTCTTAATCAACTTTACCCATCAGATAGTCAGATGGATAGACTGAAATCTTCACCTGATTCTGGTGAAATTCATTTGTTGAACCTGTTCAAATTTCGAGAAAAAGCGGAATATGCAGATGGTCGAGAATCAACTTTAACGGGTAGGGAGGCATACGATTTGTATGGTCATCCGATGGCGAAGATTCTTGAGGAATACGGTGCAAAAGTGGTTTTCTATTCGGAAATTACGGGACTGATTCTAGGTCAGGTTGAAGAGCTCTGGGATTCATTTGTAATCGTAAGATATCCATCACGACAAGCTCTAATTGAAATGACGTCATCGGAAGAGTTCAAGGCTCTAAGCGTTCATCGTGAGGCAGGTTTGGCAGGACAGTTAAACATAGAAACGAAGGCGCCTTAAGTTACAACATAACAAAGCGTTTAAGACGGACTCCCAACGCATGGCGTTTTCGGGTCAATTTATTTTAAGTGTTTATATCACAATGGTTTAGGTCAGGTGGTTAGCGTTGCTCGCCACTTAACGCGGCGTTATGTTTTCGGAGGAATATTAAGAAGTTATGAGTCCAGAAATTAAATTTCATTCATATGTTACATCGGTGACTACGTTAATCGTATTTACCTTATGGAGTTTCGCTTTACAAAAAGTACAGTCATATCCTGCTCTTTCTGTAGTAATTGCAGGGGTTTTTACCTTAGGGATTTATGGCATGGTAAATGCCATTTTATTGGCGATATTCCGCAATTTTAAATGGTTTAAGAAGTTTATTTTGGGTGCGACATATATGGAGGGAACTTGGGTAGGTTTCTTCGTTGGGCATCAAGGTAAGATAAGATATTTGGTCGAAAGCTTTGATCAAGACCTATCTTTATTAAAAGTTCGTGGTCGAGTGTATCGAGATGATTTTTCGTACCATAGTAGTCACACTTCAACAGACGCAACAGTTGACATCGTAAATGGAAAGTTAAGCTACTCATATGATGCAGATGCTATCCCAAATACTCATATAAATGCGGGGTTAGCACGTTTTGAACTGGTTCGTAACAGTAGAGAAAAACCAGCGCATCATATTGTTGGCTACTCGTCTGACTTGTTCCATTCAAAAAAGCTAACAGCCTTTGAGGATAAAATCTCAGAATCAACATCAGTCGAACTAGAACAAGCTTTAGCAAAAGCAGAAGAAGTGTACAACAAGTATCACTGTGTATCTGGACAACAAACATAACAAACAATTTAAGAGTGATTCAGCACGCTTGGCATTTTTGGTTTGGGTCAAGTTTAGTGGTTACGGCGTCCAGTTTGAGTATTGTGGCAGCGTGCTTCACACCTTAATTGGGCGTTAAGCCTCTATGAGAAATACAGACCTTTCATGGGAAGATAATGAAAATTTTTATTGATACAAACGTTTTTTACAACGATTGGTTTATGAAGCAAGCAAACTTTAAGTACCTATTTCATTACATTGCTAATGAGTGCGAGGACTTAGTTATGTCTAAAGTCGTTTGTGAAGAGGTTGAGAATATTAGAAAGCGTGAGGCAGCGCTTTCATTAACTAAGATTAATGACGAGTTAAAGAACCTTAAGAAGTTATTACCATTTCAAGTTTCATTCGATTCGAATGAGATACAATCATTTGATTATGGATTCATCGACGAAATAGAAAATAAATGTGAGAACCTAACTGTAATCGATTATGAAAATATCAGTCAATCAGAGGTTGTAACAAGGGCACTATCGAATAGAAAACCATTCACTGAAGGAGAGAAGGGATATAGAGATACATTAATTTGGCTATCATTGCTGCAGTATTTAAAAGAGACAAATTATAGCGGCGACGTCGCTTTCATATCTAAGAATACTTCTGATTTTTTTGTCAAAAAAAAGTCGGAGTTTCACCTTCATGCTGATTTGTTAGAAGACTTAAAATCTTATGAGGTTACAGCTAATATAATCCCTTATGACTCGCTGTTTTCATTCGTAAATGGAAATATAGAAAAGGATCAACATGTAGTAGAACATAGTAAAATCGAAGACATTCTGGAAAGAGAAGGCTGCTATTACCTCTCCGATATCTCTGGTTCAGAGTTATCGAGTGTATTGTCGCAGAGTCGACTTAGTAGTGTTCCTCTTCAAAATCTTATTTTTTCTAATGCCGAAATATTTGAAGGTCTAGAAGACGAATATCTAGAAAGTAGCAAGGAAATGAAAGGAGATGATGTGTTTGTATCATATTCTTTTAATTTGCGACGAGTTATTCTCTCGCTTGAGATTCCCAAATCCGATTATGAAGCTAACAAAGACATCATAGATGAGCAGTTCTACGATGTCGAAATTAAAACAGATAGTGTTTTTATTGAGACTGTTATTCGTCCGTATTATGAAATTAGTTTAATTTACAATACAGAGACTGAACTCTATAAAGATGTGAGTATTAGTTGTTATGGTATTAGATAACCAAGCAAGTTGAGGCTTAACAATCTGTTTAAGAGTGATTCGCAACGCTTGGCATTTTTGCTATGCGTTGCTTTTAGTGTTTAAGGTTGTATGCGGCAACTTCGGTATTGCGTTGCTCACACCTTAACAGGGCGTTATGATTATTCGAAGCTCAATGGAGTTTAGCGTATGAAAATTTTGTGGTGGAAGTTAAGTAATCGAGAAAAAGCGAGGCGTTCTTTTATACTCGCTCCGTTAGGTTTTCTCTTTGCCCTTTTGCCCAGTGATGCAATGATTTTCGTACTCAACAAGTGGGAATTTGTAGCTGTCAGTATCTTATTGATGGTAGTTCAAGGTCTGTACTATAAACGAAAAGCTGAAAAAGAAGACCAAAGTAATAATGCTGAGTAAGATCGGCGGTCTTTATGCTTAGAATCCCCAGTAAATAGTCATAACAAGCAATTCAAGCAGACTGCCAACGCTTGGCATTTTCAGCTCGGTTTAGTTTCAGTGATTTCGGTAGTAAATTTGAGTATATTGGCAGCGTTGTCAGCTACTTAATTGGGCGTTATGCCTCTTAAATTCGGTACATTCGGAGATTATATGCAACAGAATTGGGCTTCTTATAAACAATGGATTGCCGAGGCAACTCGTAACAATCGAAAGCATTATTATCGGGGACAAAGCGATAGTAAGTGGAGGCTTGAAACTACATTCCATCGCAGTGCTAAGTTCAAGAGTATTTCTCTTTCCGACTATTTTGGTTCGATAATTAATGACGTCAACTACCAACTGGCTGCTTTTGAATCTCCGGTCAATCTCGAAAACAACATCGAATATGGCGCTTTGTTAGGGAAGTTGCAGCACCATGGATTCCCGACGCCATTATTAGATTGGACTCTTTCCGGATATGTCGCAGCATATTTCGCATTTAAAAATGCTCCATTAGAGCCAGAACCAACAGATAAAGTCACAGTGTATATCTTCGATATTGACGGTTGGAATAAAGCATTTGGCTCACAAACTAGTTTTTTAGGTACCGAGTATTTTGTAAGTAACTTCGTCCCATACGCAACAGGTAATCAACGAATGGTTAGGCAGATGGGTGTTACTACTTCAACGAATGTCGTCGATATTGAGGGCTTCATCATGAGCAAGGGCACTGAAAGCAATCAGACGTATTTATGGCGTTATGATATGCCAGCTAGTGAGCGAACGATGGTAATGCGAGAGCTTAATTCTATGGGAATAAATGACATGACTTTGTTCCCAGACTTTGATGGTTTGTGTCAGTACTTGAAAGAAGTGCACTTTACAAGTCAGCAACGAATGATACCGCCACCACCGCCGCCATCGGTGCATGAAACCAAGGCATAACAAAGCATTTAAGAGTGATTCGCAACGCTTGGCAGTTTCGCTTCGCTCAAGTATAGCCAAGCGCCGCTCACACCTTAATGCGGCGTTAGCATGTCGAGGAAAGTATGGACAATTTCAAATTAATAGTAGATATACTCAGTTCTTTAGCTTCCATTATTGCGATTGTTACTTTCCTATTTGTTTGGATTTCAAATAATCGAAAACCAATTAAACTTGAGCAAGTATTAGTCGATCTTGATGACGAAGAAGCAGCTTATGTTTTTCTTGTTCGCAACAGGCGAGATTATGCAATAACCGTAAACACATGCCGTTGCTTTGCTAAAAAAGAACACAGGGTTGAGCAAGAAGTGCGAAAGAAACCTGTAATATATAGTTCCTTTCCGGGGAACGGCTTTGTTTTGGAGTCTGTAGAACCCAAAACGATTGGGCCAAATGGATACGATAAGTTGATTTATAAAACTCATAATATCCGAGCTAACAGCGGTGAAAAGTTGTTTATCCACTTAGATACATCCCATGGGTATTTTGAGTTGTGTAGTTCAAAAGTGAATGTAGTCACTGATGAAACCGTTCTGCTAGGCCTTCAATCGAGTAAGATATTTGCTTCAGCGTTTAAAGCGAGAACCTACTGGTTGGCTAAGTACGCAAAATATCTCGTTTTAGCGGTGAGAAAAAGCTAACAAAGCATTTAAGAGTGATTCGCAACGCTTGGCGTTTTCGCTTCGCTCAAGTATAGCCAAGCGTCGCTCACACCTTAATGCGGCGTTAACTGTTTTTGAGGAAGTATGGGCATTATTGATTGGAATTTAGTTTTGACATCTTTAGCTACAATTGCAGCAATATGCAGTGCATTCGCTGCGTTGAAGTCTTATAAGATATCTGAAAGCTTAAGTAGGACTTGTAATATTTTTATCACTTCTGGACTTGATGAGATAACGGTCACGGCGACTTCAGAAAGTGAACGAGTTTTCGTTCTAGACATATCGATCTTAGTTAAGGAACGTTTTTTCAAACGTTCGAACTATTCATGTACTTTGCTGAAAAACGTTCATGTTCATCATGAAAAAGGAAAAAGTGGTGACAGGCTATTCCATACTTTATTTGAAAGAGGTTTGGTTGCGGGTGAATCGTACCGTTTTCCTATATCTGAATTGTTTAAAATTGCTCAAAACAACATAATTTGTGTAGAAGGTTCAAAAGAGCGTAGTCTTGACGTATCAACGTTAGTTATTGGTTCCAAGTCAGAACTACACTTCAATATAAATGGGCAAAATATCAAGCGGGACTTAACTCTCACGAATGAAATAATCAATAGAATCAATGGACCAACTAGAGAAAAAGACTTTGTCCTGAAGCCTAAAAACAGTTAACAAAGCGTTTAAGACGGATTCCCAACGCTCGGCATTCTGAGTCTTAGTCAGCTTTAGTGTTTATGGTGCAATGGTTTAGGTTAGGTGGTAGCGTTGCTCACCACTTAACGCGGCGTTAGTTTTACAATTGATTTGGTCATATGAATAATAGAAAAATAAAGAAAAACCAGCATTATGTCCCAAAAGCTCATTTGAAGCGCTTTACCATCGAGGGACAGAAGTCACTCATTTGGGCATTTGATAAAAACAAAGGTGAATATGGTCGCCAAACTGCGTCTATCAATAAGATCTGTGCAGAAGATTACTACTATTATCAGATAGACCCTCAAGGACAAGTGGACCACATACAACTAGAAGACGTCATTTCAGAAGTAGAAATGATCGGGAATAACATCATTGATAAGGTGTTAGATTCTAGATTTCTTCCCTATGTACCTATCCACGGTTCTCAGAAAGGGGAGTTAGCATTTTACATTGCCTTACTGATGTTTCGTGGACCTAGTTTTCGAGACGGCATCGCTGAAATCTATGGGCAGGCTGCAAAACTAGTTCTCAATAAAGTTTGGGATAATTCTAAGGTTCCAACTGCATTAAAAGAGTTAGTTGAAAAAGAAGGTTTATCTAATGTCGTTGATTTACAAGTTAACTCGACGGTTAGTTTAGAACATATGGTTAAGGCGGCTCAAACAGCAGCGCTTGAATTTCTCAAGAAAGAATGGGTGTTAATAAATGCTCCAGCAGGCTCAATGTTTGTGACTGGCGATGTACCAGTTGTTTTTTACCCTTATAAGCAACATTTAGGTGATATTGGTCCTGCCCATCCCTTAGCTGAGATTCTGTACCCTATATCTAAGAATACAGCTCTAATTCTGACGCCAACAAGTAATCCAAAAGAGCACATTGTAATCGGGCAGTTTAGTAGCGAGCTTTTACACCAGATAAATACAAAGGTAAGTCATGCTGCTATAGACAACATTTTTAGTACTGAAAAGCTAGATTGGTTATCTGCACTGTCTCTGTCTAAAGGGAACTCTCAGCGATTAGTTTCGAATGCATCATCTAATGGGGTTAGTATCGTTAAGAATCCGTGGAAACGTAAAACTAACAAAGCATTTAAGAGTGATTCTGTAGTTGACCCGATCTAGTGGACACCTTCAATAGTAATTGGAGGTGTTTATGCCAGCTTATAAATCAGGTAAAAAACTCAACAATATCTTACGGAATTTAAGGTAACTGCTGTCCGACTTTCGCTTCGAGAAGGAGCTACAGTTAAAAGCGTGGCGCTATCATTAGATATCCACCCTTATATGCTTTCTAAATGGCGAAAGGACTATAGAGCAGGGGTTATTATGGAAGATAAACGTAAGAAAAGGACTCAGATCCCGAGCCAGAAAACTGAGTCTAGTCGGATTGCAGAGCTTGAACGTCAGAATGAACAACTTAAGCTCGAGAATGACTTGCTAAAAAAGTGGCAACGATTCGTTGCCCAAGAAAATCGACAAAATTCCGATTCATAGCCCATTACAAAACGCGTTATTCCATTGTCTTGATGTGTCGTTTTCTATCTGTTTCTAAGTCGGGTTATTACGCATGGCTTGATAGAGAGCCAAGCCGCTACGATCAAGAAGAGCAGGCTTTGAAGAAGCGCATAATTAAAGTGTTTAGTCAGAGTCGAGAGACTTACGGTAGTCCACGAGTTCATGCAGAGCTGAGGCGCCAAGGAGTTTTGGTTAGCCGCAAGCGTGTAGCTCGGATCATGAGAGAGCAAGGGCTAAGAGCGCGAAGTTATCGCATTTACATGAGAATGGCCAAGCTACATCGGTTCTATCAATCGATTAAGAATATTAAAAAAGATACACCAAAACGAACGGCAGTTAATCAACAATGGTCTGGAGATCTAACGTATATAAAGCAAGGTAAACGTTGGATGTATCTAGCCGTCGTTATCGACCTTTACTCACGTAAAATCGTCGGTTGGTCGCTTGGTAGTAAGAAGAGTACACAGCTAACGATGAGTTCGTTGAGAATGGCCATTAGAAATCGAAAGCCACAAGAGCGCTTGTTGTTTCATACCGACAGAGGCTCTGAATATCGAGCCCATGAAGTTCAAGCTTTATTATCAAAAAATGGAATGGTCCCAAGTATGAATCGTCCAGGTCATTGCACAGACAATGCTGAGGTAGAGTCGTTCTTCCATACTCTCAAAGGCGACATAATTAGGAAAAATAGTTTTAAAAGTGAGAAGCAGCTTAGAGATAAACTTGCCGGTTATATCCAGCATTTTTATAACCGTTATAGACTGCACTCAAGTCTTGGATATCGAAGCCCGCATGAATATGAAGTCATGACGGGTTAAAGAAGATAGGGTGTCCATTTTATCGGGTGAAGATCATTCCCAACGCTTGGCATTTTTCATTCCATCGTTGGGTTTTGTGTTTACGGTGGTATGGTTGAGTTTTGTGGTAGCGTTGCTCACACCTTAATGCGGCGTTATACCTATTGGCACATGGGGAGCGAATAAATATGGGTAGAGCTAAAGAGTTCATGCTGGAACAAGAAGAAAGAGGGTTCTACTCTGTTGGTGACAAATTCTTATGTTCTCGATGTATCGGTGAAGAAGACTTAGGAAGATATGTGCGTGACCAAGGGGAGCGAGGGGAATGTACGTACTGTGGAAATAAAAGACTAAGAATCATTCATTTTGACATGCTTATGGAATTCTTAGTGGATTGTATCAGTGAGGAATATGGGGAGCCGAACAACGTTGGTGTTCCATGGGATAAGGGATGGTGTGGAGATGTAATGGATTCATACGATCTGTTAGGGGAACTAAGTATCCCAATAGAAAATATGGATCTTCAAGATGACATCATTGAATCTTTAAATGTCCAACAATGGTGCAAGAGAGATTTTTACAATTTATCTCCCTCGGAGGCATATTTGCATGGATGGAAATCTTTTGTACATCTAGTGAAGCACAAATCTCGATACTCATTTTACCGCACTGAAGATGAGAGAGAATTCAATAGTTTCGACGAAATTCCACCTAAATATTTCATGGATTCTTTGAGCAATGTTGTAGACAGCCTAAACTTATATAGGGATATTAAGGTCGGCGAAAAAGTACTTCGTGTAAGAATTCATGATAAAAAAGCAAAACTCAATTCAGCTAATGAGATTGGTTCTCCCCCAGTAGAGTTTGCAGTATATCCAAATAGAATGAGTCCGTCCGGAATATCAATGTTCTATGGGGCTTTCGATCGACGTACTGCAATTGCTGAAACCTTTGAAGGGCCAAATCAAGCTAAGGTTGCGAGTGTTGGGACTTTTGAAGTTACTCGAGAGCTTGTCGTGATTGACTTTAGTAAACTACCTCCATACGAAGGGTTGCTGTCAGGATGTGAACGAGATTATCGTCATCAACTATCCTTTGTGTACGATTTTCTGTCGGACTTTACAGCTCCAGTGAGAAAAGATGGTTTTGAGCATATTGATTATGTTCCAACACAAGTAGTCAGCGAACATTTTCGATTTATCCATAAGACCAAAGAAGGTAAGAAAGTTGACGGTATTATTTATCCGAGTTCAAAGCTTCATAAAAGAAATGCAATAGTATTATTTTGTGACGACAAAGACTGCGTGGAGCATGATGCAAAGGATGGTCTTTTGAGACTTATTAGCCTAAAAAGAACTAATCCCAATAAATACATATAGGTATAACAATCTGTTTAAGAGTGATTCGCAACGCGTGGCATTTTTACTATGCGTTGTTTTTAGTATTTAAGGTGGTATGCGGGAGCTTCGGTATTGCGTTGCTCACACCTTAACAGGGCGTTATATTTTTTGAACACTAAAGACTTCTATTTTAATAATACAAAAAATGAGAAAAATTAAGTGATTACGATAGTTAATGACGTTGATTGGGGAGCAATTTCGCTTTTAAACTTTATGAATAGCTGGCTGCCGGGGGTATTCACGTTTTTTCTAGGGTTTCTCTTTGAAAAATGGTCAAGTCGCCGAAAGCTTAAGACAGAGTTAAAAAACAATTTGCTTGAGATATTTATACCAACATTTAACTCAGGTGAGGTAATTTCTGTTGATTTGGCGGAATCTACTAACTTTAAGCTCAAGGCAATATTAAATGCATATAAACGGATATATCCTAATACTTTTAATGAAAAAGCAGTGGAAGAATTAAGTAAGATTTTTGCTGACGGTTTTATGGTTGGAGATGAAGTAAATCCAAGTTACTTAGATACTGATAAAGTTCAAGATCTCATCAAAGCGCTTTAACAGTGGTGTAGTAAAATATAACAAGTTGTTCAACACGGACAAAAAACGCATGCCATTTTTCGCTTCGCTCACAGTATGGCAAGCGTGCGTCACACCTTAATGCGGCGTTATAAGCTCAATATATGCATTTAGATTAACCTGTGATATCAAGGTGATATTCTTATTCGTTTGGAGCGTGAAGTGTCTGAAATAAAACAAAAATTATCAGTTTCGGTGTTCGAGTCATTACTGAAACCCAGTACAGATTACTTAGGCACTGAATTAAAGGGCTACTTTCAACATCGAATTGAAGGCGCTAAAGCTAAACGAGAGGAACAAAACCTCCTTTCACACATTGAATCGGTTCGCAAAAAGTCGGTTAGCAAGCAAGAGACCGAACTTTCTTATTCGCAACTGGAACTATTTGAGCAATGGGCAGGGGAAGTAGAAAAGATAGATCCCTCAGATGAAACGTTATCAGGTATCTGGCATAACTTACTATTAAACTCTGAGGATAGTTTTAATTCTGAAGTATTGCTGACAAAGCTTAAGAAACTATCATCTGGAGACGCTATAACTCTAATTAAGGTGCTCAATCGAGATAGCTTGAGTAGAGAGGATCGTTATCGTCTAACAACTTTAAAAGCTTTGGGATTGGTCGAACAAAATGAATTAAAAACAGGGTTGATCCAATTTTTATTTATGGCAATCACATTTTTAGCGCTCTTATCAACGGTCGTTCTTCTATTTTCTCCTCCCGAAGTACTAGCAAGTCTTTCCAAGCCAGTTTCTAAAACTGTAGCTTTCCTACCTATGATTGCTTCTGGGTTAAGTGCTATTGGTATTATAAAGTACCTCAAGGCAGGTAATGGCAAACGTTTCAATATTTGGCGGCTTACTTGGCTAGGAGATCGGTTAGTCTCCCTTAGTAAAAAAGAACTCTTATAACAAACAATTTATGAGTGATTCGCCACACTTGGCATTTTGGGTTTGAGTTTAGTTTTGTGTTTACGGTGTCCAAATTGAGTCTCGTGGTAGCGTGGCTCACACTTTAATTGGGCGTTAGTTTTTTGGAGGAAATAAATGAGTTCGTTAGATATTCAATTCTGGTCGATGATCGGTACATGGGTTGCAAGTGTTGGTACAGTTTCTGCTGTGATCACATCTTTGTGGTTTGCTTATAATCAGAACAAAATTAAGCTACGCATCACAGTTCGACATATGCAATTAGTTAGCCGAACCGAGGAAAATGCCCCAGATCATTGTGTGGTTAAAATTGTTAATCTGAGTAATAAACCAGCTAAGATTGAAAGCATAGGATGGAGAGCGGGTTTTTGGAAAAACAAGGTTAGTTTCATTCAAATGTTCAAGCTACCTGGTTTTGACGATTTACCAAAAGTTTTAGCTGAGGGAGAAGACGCAACATTTGCAGTTCCGTTCCGCTATAAAGGAAATGACGAAGACTGGATTGTCCGTTTTCCTAAATCAGTTACTGAAACTTCTAAGTTTAACCTTTACTCATTGAAACTGTGGGTTCATACGACACAAGGGCAGACCTTTGCTGTAAAACCAGATAAAGGTCTATTTGAACAGCTAAGAAAATCACTACAAAGCTAACAATCAATTTAAGCAGATTCGCAACGTTCGGTATTTTAGGTTTGAATCAACTTTAGTGATTAAGGCACAATGTTCGGGTTAAGTGGCAGCGTAGCTCACTACTTAATTGGGCGTTAATATCTTGAAATATCAAATTTAATCCCCATTTAGAAAGAAATTATATTATTTGAGTCACTATAACTATGGGTACAGATGACCGTGGGGTCGAGTCAGAACAAACGTGCGCAGAGAGGTTGTATAAATGGGCTAAACCGAAAGTAGAGGTTTTGCGTGTTTTACTTCAATTTGTTGTTGGTTTGTTTATTTTCTACACGATTTTCTTAAAGGTGTTTCAGTTTGCAGGTTTTCAATTCGAGATACTGCCATTAGCAACTAAACTGTATGGGAAAGCATTTCTTGAGATTATTGGTGGCTCATTGCTTGTATCATCGGCGATAGAGCTTGGATATATGCTATTTACCCCCGGTCCTGATGAAGCAATTGATCCGTTGATTCTTTCAATTACGGCATCGGCACTAATCGCCTTATCTAAATATGAAGCAACTTTATTTGACAGTGCTTACCTTATGGATGCAGCTATCATCATTCTATTTTCCATAAGCTTAACACTATTGTTCTATTTACGATGGAAGTGTTCTCAGTGGTTTAGCGATATGAGCTAGCGGTGTTATAACAAGTGTCTAAGACGCCATGTCCTACCCTAAGAAGTAACACTTTATGGAGGTCGGTATGAATATCAAAGAGTCTGATTGGAAAATCTTTTGCGAAATAAAGAGTGAAGCAGCGAAAGTGTTTTGTACTCGACAGCTAGATGAAGCCATCAAAACGATTACTGATGAAGCAGAATCTGTAGGGGAAAGGTTCAACTTTATGTGTCAGCACTCTAAAGAATCTCAAAAGCAAATGAAGTCTATCTTTGATGGCCACTCTCGAAGCCGTGCATTTATTCAGCTCATGCAAATGTGTGAGGAAGGCTTGGTTGCACCAGAACAATTTGAACGCCTTTCAGACGAACTCAAAAAAGACATTACGAGTATTCTAGAAAGAAGAGCCTAAGGAAAGTTGGCTAATCAGGCCGCTTCTTTTTCATAGCTGCAACCATCTCAATATTATTCCTTTTTATTCGCGAATTCGGATATCCGCTACATTTTTGCTTCGGCAACCTCACTTTTACGAGTTTATTATACGAGTTGTATTGAAAATCGTAGAGTTACTCGGTTTTTTCTCCTTCAAAATGCCGTTGATTTTTAAGAATTAGCACTAGAATCTGGATTGAGATTTCTTCCAAAAAAGTGTCAACGTTACTTTGTCAATAAAATCTCTCCCTAGCTCTTTAAATCCGTGCACTCTAGGTGAACTGAAAGTGTCACCTAGAGTGTGCGAGGGTGGGGGGGGGCGGGATTTTATGCTTGTGATGCGACCAGAGCCCCACCATCACAAATTCTTGGACCAAATGCTTCAATATTTTTGGTTTGCATAGACGTTCTAGCAATTATTCGGATTCCGAATCCATGATTTTTGGCCATAGAAGCCGAGTGTTATGTTTTGAAAGTGAGTGTGCGGATCAGTGAGTGCCTATAGGCCTTTAAAGTTCTTAATACTGGATGAGTAGGTTTACTTGCTGGTGGGTAGTTCAGGCATGTTATGTCATTAAATGAGAGTTGAAGGATTAGGTTGGAAGGTGGTGTTAAGAATGAACGAAAGGCTAGAAGTGTTTTCTTGATCGCCTTCCAGTGTTGTTTGATTAGCCTGGAGTGTATTACGTGGTGGTAACGTCTTGTCCAATACACAGGAATGTAAATAGGCGGCTCTCAGCGATTTTTAGTTATGCCAAAGGAGTCGTCCCATTATTGATGACGATATTCGTTTTGAAGTGCGTACAAGGCCATACAAGTAACATTCTAGATGCTAGTCGGTTTTGCCTTTTTGTTTGAGTAGTGTGTTGAACCTAGCGAAAAAGCGGTCTAGTCTTACTGTTAGAAAAACTACTGTATAAGTCCACCTTTCGTCCACCCTTAATCCACCCAAGCAAGATTGGGACAAAGTGGGGAAGGGGAAAGTTGATTCTTTTCAGTGTATTGCGCGAGATTTACGACGTTTTTGAGAGCTCAGAAACGGTGAAACCCCGATGTTGGTAGTGTTAAGAACGATAGTATAAAAACTGAATATATTCCAATATGTTATCTAACTAATTCTGATAATTCTCCTTAGAAAAAATGCAAATTTTATTAACTTAACTCATTGATTTAATTATCGTGATTTGAGTTATTATCACTGTATTTTGCAAAAAGAGTAAACAGCAAAAAATGGAAAATCGAGACAATAATTCCCTACTGTGTTGTTTAGAGTTCTCTGGTTGTGACTACCTTTTATTGACCATATTATAATGTGGTGGTGTCGATCTTCTGCCGAGTACCTGATTCCAAATATAACAAATTGCGTAGTAATAGGCGGTTTTAGTTGAGGGAGCCAACTCGTTCTTGCTCCTCCAAAACTCAGCCACTTGCTTACGTCCAATTTGGCCGATAGATTTGATGGCTGGGTTGTGCCTCTGAACATGGCGACAGAAGCTGCTCATTTTCTCTGCCTGATTTTTACGGTTCTTTTTGCCCCCCTGTCCTTAAGTATAGATGTATAGCTCGATTTAACTCATATTCCATTCTAGTCATAATTTACCCCAGATATGCATTTGTTATGTCGGTTCGATGATGGCCAAGTTCTTCAGCAACAGAAAGTCTTGCCGCATTGTCAAAAGCTTTAGCTTGCTCAACTGTGCATCCCACTTTATTGGCGATGTATTGGTGGTGTGAAGAACCATGCTTATAACCCGACTCCACAACTGATTTTATTCCTGCTACTGCGGTTTGTTGTTGCATGTGGTTGGTATAACTGTTTTGCGCATAGGCGTGTCGCTCACCATGTGATTTATAATCAAGTTTTCCAAACTCTCGATAGGATTGAGATTGGAACTGTATATAGCTTTGATCTGCAGGGATCATGGAGTGATGATGTCCCTGAATGACACTGGCATTCTGAAGTGCATCAAGTTGATTTTGGGATACGATTGGTACTGTCCGTGCTTGACCGCCTTTCGTTCCGTCTGTGACAGAAATGCTCTGCTTTATAACGGCTTCTTTTAGCATGGCTGCGGGGTTACCTTTACAAGCCTCTTCGAATCTCAAGCCTAATGACCTTTGCATTTCACTGATAGCAGAGAGCCTGTCAGAAAATTGTGATGTAATTTTGTTATGTTGTTCTTGGGCAATAGCTCGATTTTCCGTAGTTATGCCAGAACGATTTGGAAGGCCAGCTTCCGATGCTGTAACCCTAAGAGATGAATCCCCAATAGCCTGATTGAGAACGGAGTTGACGGCAGACAAGTATTCATGCGCTGTCTTGATACTGATTGAGCCGTTATCAATTTTCGAATCTAATTCTTGAGCGTATTGAGATACATGCTCTTTCGTTATCGCTCGCATATCCTTGACACCATGATGGTCTTTGATAAATGTCGAGAACTGTGTAAATCGAGTTGTTTGGTCTGCTACGGTTTTGAACCCGATTTGACCGGCATTAAATTTTTCATAAAGCGCATTCTTAGCCGCTTGATTTATATCTCGAGATCTTAGGCCACAGTTTCTGGCATTAGGGTTTTCTCTCTCCATCCTAGATGTGGGGAACCTACTTGGACTCATACTTTCCTCTCAGTTTTTTCAGTTATAGGCTCTGCAAGCAGCGAATAGTGTTAAGTGTTTATGCGCGTTTAAAATGTCGCACGTCATTAGCAGAGGTTGGGAAGATAAGAAGCGATCCCAGCGCTTACGCTGTTGAAGCTGACTTGGCAAAGGTTGGTACTCAAAGGCGTTTACATAGAGTGGGCGAAGACGCCACTGATTAGTGGGAGAGAACAATCTATGTTTACTTTGAGGTTGGCCTTAGCGGTCGGCTAGAAGTTTTGTCCGTTGAATTCAGGCTGCTTGGTGGCTGCTGTCACGTACAAGTGAGTGGAATGATCACGAGTTCCGGCAGTAACTGATGGATTGGTTCGATGCATTTCATGCATTTTCATGATTTTGAATACCTCTGTCAGGCTAGAGATACCAATGGATCTGTTATCGGATGCAGTCTCCGTCTATTTTTGTCTGCCGTCCAAAATAGACGGAGACTTTAGCGGTCCTTTTAGCAACACAGATAATAAATCTTGAGTAATGGAGTCGAACTCCAAGGGTTGAAAGCGATCTTTCATTTGAGTGTGTGAGTAATACATACTCTGTTGGGGCATCAAATTGATGATAGCATTTCGTACATGCGCTCTAACATGTGAGAGATAATCACAGCATTAAGAATGCTGCTCCTACCTCGTGGTTTACATGCAGGATATCTGCTTCTTCGTGGCTACTTCTCAATTAGGGAACCCAATTTGGCTGTTTAACTGTTGGGGTACAATTAAACAGTTCAATACAAAACAGGTTGATTACTTTTGACAGCACCAAGTCAGAGGGGGAGAACGGTTAAAGTCTTTTGTTCCAAAGCTTCTTAGTTTGAATCTTTATCCATGGCACTTATTAACTCGAAAGTGCCCCAAAATAATTTAGATTAATAACTCAATCACATTCTGCTAATTGGGATTTTACCTACTAAAAGTTATCCAATGAAAAATTTGAGATCTTGCTGTATATCAAATGAAATCTGGATGCTACAGAAAGACTAGACACTGAGCTAAATGATTATTCCATACTTTCAGTTAATGTGAGAAGCAAGGAACAAGCCCCTGATGTTTTGCAAATTTTAACCTAGCACGATTTATGTTTTCTTTTCGGGTTTTGTATATCTTCCTCTTCACCTTGTCTTTTAAAAGCAATGAGAAAAAGCTCTCAGCAATTTCATTGTCATGGCAGTTATGTTTTCGACTCATACTAATTTCCATATTGTGGTCTTTAATGAAACTGCGCCAATAGCTCGGCGTATATAGGTAAAATCAGTTACCCAGTGTACATCTGGTTTATCGACCGTAAATGCACATTTAAGAAGGTTAGGGGCAGCCAATCCACTTTCGAGCCAAAACTGTTTGATTTTTCCGAGTAAACGTTGAGCTTCTTTGGCCTGAGTGGTGACGACACCACGGCTTCTTTTTAAATGACCTTTCCGTCGTCACAGGCTTAAGTTCTGCTTCAATTTGCGTAACTCCGCGCTTTGGTCATCCTCATGCTGCGCTGTTTCTTTGGTTTGTCGTATTTCTTAACCCAATTACACAAAGATTTGTTGTTAATGCTAAATCGCTCTGCTATTGAGTTGAGCGACTTGGCCTTGTTTAGTTACCTGTTCGACAGCCCGGATTTTAAAATCTTCGGGATAACGTTTTCCGCTAATTATGACTTCTCCTCGTTTGTTAGATTATATAACTAATTAGTGTGTAGGGTCTTACCATGTGGTTTTCACTGTTGGCGAATCAGAAGGTGGCTGAGGGCATACGTTATCTAACGGGCAGTTTTCGGCTATGACGAGTTGCCGGCCGATCTATACGTTAAAGCTCGTGAGTCTTCTGTAATGATTTTTAATACATCTAGTTGATGGTTTTGTAGGATTTATATGGCTGTGATAAGTGTGCGTTTTATATTTCGATCGCCCTGATCGATCAATTGACCTCTATTGATTACTTAGGCTTATTGTTTGTATGGTTTTTTGCGACTTCTGCCTAAGTCATTGATTGTGATCTGTTTTTTGTTACTTTGTGCATTACTTTGTTGTTAAAATATCACCGTTAGCTCGCTTGTCGGGCTAAACATAGCGTACCCGCGCTATGACATGCTTTTTTTATGGATAAGGAAATTCATTTTTTAGAGTTAATTAGGCTCGTGATTTCTTTTTGAATCATTCCGAAATCATCTTATTGCTCAGCCCATTGACTGTCCTCTTTGGGCTTTTTTTATATTTGGAGTTGTTTTTCTATGGCAGAGCTAAGCAAGGTAAAGGCAAAAGACTGTTGTCATTGTGACCCTTGGGGGATTATCGATGATGGCGAGGTACTTTGCATGTGTAACGATGACTATTCAAAAATCGCAGAATTATTTGATAAAGAAATAGCGGTAAGTGGATATCTGAAGAAAGAAGCACAGCCGAGAGAAATGCATGATTAGCAAGGCGGTTTTATGCGTATCAGAACGCCGAGAAAAATCATTTCAAGTAAAGCGACTTTTTGAGCACTTAGGTTTTGGCACTGTTGCAACGGGAACATTTGCTAAACACAAAATACCAGATGAGTGCCAGTTAGGTTATATCGAATACTCTTATAAGAACTTTCTTGAAATTGAGATGTTAGCAGCTAGTTTCAATAAGAAAGGGATAATATTTTTGGTTCATGCCGTTGAACCAAATGAACCGTTTTTGAAGGAACTACAAGCTTTGTACCCATTAACAATGCTTACGCATGTTGGGCTGCTTAACTTGTCTGTTTTTAGAGCAAGCATGGGCTTGGTTGAGAGCAAATATCAGTATTTTGTAAGGCTGGGCAAGATCAGAAAGTTTGCGTTGTGTGAGAGCAATGTGAAACTGAAAAAGCTAATTGAAGAAAACAGCAATATCTCTGAACTTGTACTTAACTTGCTTTACCACCATAAGCCTGCATTTTATGAAGATCTTGTTGGAGAGCTTGATCATCATTCGCTGAGCGATTTTCACTTCATACAATCTATGAGGGTAGGTGGAGGGAATAGCATTGCAAACGCCCGGTTAGAAAAAATTAGCAAAAAGCCTAGCTGTGCTTACTTTGCCAATAAGTGCTTAGCACATAGATACTTAAATAGTGGCGACCTAGTTAACTACAGTGTCTATTGCTTGGAGTCTTTGAGCTTCCATCCCTTTGATTCAGATAGTTTGTCAGGAGTGATTTTCTCGGCTCTGGTAACTGGTAAAAATGATTGCGCAGTAAGAGGTATCAAACTAAGGGAAAGGTTTGGTGTATTGTCTATTGATGACTTCAACAAACTTTCTCTTTCTGTTTTTGCCAGAGCGTTAAGTTCAAAGCATTCATTCCAGAATTATATTGACACTAGAAAGGTCCACACAAAGTTACTTGCTAATTTGGTTAAAAAATTTGGGCTTGGTCAAAAGAGTTACGTTACTTCAATATTTGAACTGTTTTTTATCTTCATGGCTGTTCGTGTCAACAAGAGAAAGGCGGCAATCTTATTACTTTCTCGTTGGGATTCGAAAGGATACAAGCTAGAGAGTGCGGGAGTGCCACTAGTTATTAAAAAGACAGTTTCAGTAGAGTTGGGTAGCTTACGTGATTCCAAAAGGCTGTTTGACCTAGTTACCAATACTAACGAAAAAATGCCTGATGGCTATATGGATATAGTCAAAGTTAATTATAAAAAGCACAAGATCTTGCTAAGTCAGTATAAATTCTTGAGGGTGAACTTTGAGAAAATTAACTACAAGACGCTCCTTGAGATTTACAAGAGATACCCACTCTCATATGAGATTAACGCCATTTTTTCTCGTAAAGCAATTCTAGGTCGTGACTTTATTCCAGTTGATTCTGTAAAGAAGCAGCTATCCAACAACATACGGTGTCTAAATAAAACTAGCTGACTAGCTGACTAGCTGACTAGATGGCGCCATTATTAGCGATTAAACCCGAGCAGAAATGTTTCGGTTTTTTTTATGCTTTTTTGGGGTTTTCAAGGAGAGCTCAAACAAAAGCGAATGCAATCAAAACTTGTCACTGGCTAAAATCGGTAATAGCTCAAATGCATCCATTTGCCCTATGGGCAAAGTCTGAAGAGTGTTCAGTATGATCGCAAAACTCAATTTATCGGTGGGCTAACTATGACGACAAGCGTTGATTTATTAATTAAAGCCGGAGGTTACTATGAGCACGACTTTACAGTTTACGAAGGCGAGGATGATTCGCAGCCAAGAGATTTAACTGGAGATGTTATAGAGGGTGAGTTTCGTTTAGAGGACGCTAACGGCAGGCTCATTTTCAGTGTGAACCTTGGTGACGGCGTTGCAATAACTGATGCTAGCAACGGCCGATTTCGAATGACCATTGATAGAGGTAAAACTGAATCCTTCCGCTTCCGCTATCTCGAGATTTACGGCGTTTTTGATTTGGAGCTTACGCCTCCATCGGGCTTCCCTAGAAGGCGGATCATTAGTGGTGACTTTACGATTACACGCGATAGCACTAGGGGGAATAATTCATGAGTTGCACCAAAATCACTGTCATTTATGCACCGTTCTTTATCCCTCATGAAAATATTTATTGTGTCGCAATTTCTAGGCGGTTTTTAGTAATGGAAAGAAGCGGATCAACCATCCGTCTCGAAAGAGTTAATTTTGGTATTGGAATAGAAAGGAAGTAGTCGATGGTAGATGAAGTTAGAATTTCGCAACTAGATCCCACAAGCTCTGAATTAGGCACGATCGAAACGTATGGTTTACGTTGGCCGTGAATGAAAAGGTAACTGAACTTGTAAAAAAGTAAGCACAGCAGAGCGGGAAATATTGGCTCATATTAGAAACTCAGCAGAGTTAGATCAATTGTGTGGTGATGAGAAAACGTTAAGAGATCACCAACAATCAGTTTTTGAAGATATTCAAAATGGCCGCTTTTCAAATCCTGACAAGGGAATGAGTTCGATCAAAGAACTATTACAAGAGCAGCAATTCAAATCCCTGCCAATCCTTGATGATGTCCTATTTATCTCGAATCGATTATTCAACGTTTCAGCCGTGGACGTTGAAACACCCTGTCGCTTGTACAGCGTTAGCTTAATGCCTTGGGAAGTTGAACTTGTATTTAAGATAAGAGCGACAAAATAGGAGCTAGGAATAATGTCTAATATCGTTACTACTGTAAAAATTGCTGTTGATTCTGGCGCCCTGGATGCTGCTAAGGGTAAAGCCGAGGATATGCCTGAAACTGCAGGGGCTAAACTTCCTGCTGGGTTTGCCAAAGCGGGTGTTGCTGCGGGGGCTATAGTCGCTGCCATGACCGCGGCTTATACTGCTGATAATTTAGCTAGTGCGGTAGAAACTCAAGCTCAACGTGGTTACGACTTCCATAGCTCATTAGATTCAGGTGTACGTCCTGCAATGGTTATATCTCTGAACAGGAACGCTTAGCGGAAACGGCTAGACAGGCTTCGATTGAGAATGAGATTAAGACAGCAGAAGTCGCAAACATGGTGGGTGTAGAGCAATTAAGGGCAAGGCACCAAATGGAAGTCGACGCACTAGTTACTAGAAAAGAAGCGGGTGAACTAAACGCGCTACAAACTGAAAAATTAAGAATTGAAGTTGTTAAGAAATATCAAGTCGAGGCTCTTGCTGTGCAAGAAAAGGCAAATGCTGATGCAATCAAAGTGGCTGAGAAAGCAACAACAGAAATGAGTAACGCTACCAGTTCAGCTTTATCTCTTATCGATGATGACTTAGCGAACCTTTATGACTCTATTGATTCCCTAATTTGTGCATTACAGTTGCTTGATGGATTTTCAGCTCTTGGCAGTGGTGGCGGTTTATGGGGAATTGGCGGTGGGTGTTGCTAGTGGTGGAGTTTCAAGCTTTGGCGGAGTTTCCGTTGGAACAGTATCAATAAGCGTTCAAGGTAATACTGATACAGTAGGTATGAAAAACTCGGCTCAAGAGGGCGTTTACGGTGCGCTTAATGGCATTGTCAAAGATACGTTAGCCAAAGAGTCTAAATATGGCGGTATATTTAATCCATCATTGGGTACGCATCGGATGTAAATATATAAAATATATATAGAAAATCGACATTTACACGACTTTGATCCAACGACTAAAAACTAAGTGTTTTTTGCAGTAGCCTTACCAAAAGTAAGTGGTTATTATCCCTGCCGTCAAGTGAGTATAGCTAGCTTATTTGGCAAATGTCATCGTTAAATCATGGATGATTTTATGGTTTCTTTCTCGATGACAGATTGGGGCAGGTGGTGAACCTAGGGGTTCTAAGCCTGCTCCGATCATTCGGTAAAAAGTAGAAAATCAAAGTTTTAAGACAAAGCCTATTGAATCTATCAATAGGCTTTTTTTATCTCTGTGGTTTCGATAAGTAATATTCCGCCCAAGGCAATCCACCCCATTAAGGCATAAAACTGAGGTCCACACTAAAAATGTTTAATGATTATTACAGTAATTAAAACCTTTCTTTTTGTGTGTCTTTTTAGAAGTGGCTTCACTCCTCTTTAAAAAGGGGTTTTCTTTACCTCCAACTTAATATTAATAATGGTGCATATGGCTTGTGAGGCACATGCAAGCCTAAGTGTTTCAATTGTTTGTAACGAAAGTGGAGTTTGTTATGTTTAAAAAAACAGCTGTAGCAGTAACGTTAGCCTTAGCATCGTCGTATGCTGTCGCAAATGAGTGTGCAAATGTTCCTGAGTGGATCGATTATTACCCTCAGCAAATGAAGGTGATTTAGTCCAACACTTTGGAGGGCTTTATCAATGTAAGCCCTTTCCTGCTTCGGGGTGGTGCAGATCATCATCATATGAGCCTAGCTCAGAGTGGGGGGAGGATGCTTGGGATTATCTAGGTGAGTGTGATCAAGTCAACTTGCCTGTAATTGAAATTGATGCTCCTCAAATTGTCGCTATCGATCAACCGTTTGAAGTATCAGCAACAATCACTGACCCAAATGAGGTTGGTATTGAGCAGGCGGAGTTTTTCTTAGTTACAGATGAGCAAGAAACGCTAATTGGTCGCGTTACCGAAGCGCCATATGAAATTATGTACCCAGGTTTATCAATTGGCCTACACAGCATTGTTGTTAAAGCTACCGACAACGATGGTAACTCTGCAGACGCAGTGCAATCTAATCTAATCGCCATCGATCTTGCAGAGCCCGCTACCTTATTAACATCCCCTCTAAATGGTGAGAGGATTCAAGAAGATACTCCTATCACTTTTGAAGCTGTTGCGGGAACTTTGAACCCTGACGATTGGGTAACTAAAGTTGAGTTCCTTGTTGATAATGCTGTTGTCGGTGAAGCGATTGAGCCACCATTCACCTTCGTTCTAGAGGACGGGTTAGCTGAGGGTTCTTACGGATTAACGAGTCGTGTTCACACTGAGTTAGAAAAATCAAATGATAGCAATATCGCAAACGTTCTAGTTTTTGTTCCAAGTGAGTATGGCGAAGAATTTAATCCTTATTGGACATCGTGGGGAACAAACAACGCTGACATGTCTGAACTGTCGGATAAGATGTCTACTATCAATTTAGCTTTTGTTGGCATGAGTCCAAACTTCGAGTTAATTGGTACTGACGGTTTATTGCAGTTTAGAGGTTCAAATACTCCAGATATAGTTACTAGCGTCGACCCTACTTACATGAACTGGACAACCAGAAAATACGAGCAGCCAGAAACAAATATGGCAATAGCTATGGGTGGAGCCCACGAAACCTCAACATGGGAGTTGTTGAAGAACCCAGACAAAGTAGCTCCTTACATTCAGTCATTAACTGATATTGTTAATGATGTATTTCCTGTTTACGAACTTGTTCAGCCTAGTCAATATAGAAAAATTGGATATGTTCAAATTGACGGTATTGACTTAGATATTGAATCATCAGGCATGGAATCCGATCCTGTTTGGTCTGATAATATTGTTTCTATGATTGATGGATTTACAAAAGAAAATCCAAACAAAATCATGATGATCACAGGTATGCACACCGCAGGGGATGATCCTTCTTGTCAATTTGGAGGTTCATTCGAAGATGGTTGTAGCTACCCAGCAGGTAGTGCGTATGCAGGAAGCTTAACTTTGGTGTTAGAGGGTATTCAAGAAAACAATGTTGCGTTAAGTAAGTACCAAGTGATGGCGTACGATGCAGGCCGCCAAGGTATTGATTACGACTGGACTATTGCTCTAGAAAATATTGCAGAATACCTTCCTAAAGAAGACATCATTTTGGGTGTTTCTATTGGTCTGCAGTGGGGACCTAGTGGTAGTTTTGTTGAATCAATGGATGACATCAAAGCTAAAGCCCTCCAACAGCAGGAACTTGGGTATGGTGGTGTAATGTCATGGGCAGTCGGTGCTCTAGTGGGGGGACGACGCCTCCCGAGCAAGTTCAGCAAATGAATGAGATAGCCGAAACATTTAAGTAACCACTTAAAGCAGTAACTCCCAGAAAGCCAATAACTCCCCGTTATTGGCTTTCTGTTATTAAGAAAGCTTAACAGCACCATGCCCCCCAACACTCACTACCGTTTTTATACATGTCAGTAAATGCAATCAATAGGGGCTTTTATGTCAATACCTCACGCTGACTTACTCAGTCAAAATTCATCATTTCAAACTAGCCAAAGCATGCTGATGATCTAATACGGCGATGGCTACGGACAGAGAGCAGAAGACGGCTTGAACAATACGCGCCAAACTGGGTCCTTAATTTGGATTCCACTATCGCGGTGCTGAGGTTGTTGAGCGCGTTGGTACAGAAGACCAAACTCCGGTTGTTGGCTTTGAAAACATCTCGTTAACTGAATCGGTTGGCGTTGAATTGGAAGATACTCAAGAGTGGGTATCACGCCAAGTTGCATCATCAACATGGCTTATTCTCGTTCAGAATTTATTTTAAGCGCAGTTAAGTTATCCAATGAACCTTGCGATTGTGACTCTATTACAGCTAGGGCAATTACATTGACTTCGGGATCTTGTATGTTGCTCGAGGCAAACCTTAAAGCAGCCCCCCTTGATGGGGCTATAGTAACGCCGTCTAATGCGACATCGATGGACAGTATCGATCCCCATGTCATTCGTTTGGCATTAACACCGTTATAATATGTGATAGCTTGATTGGATATTATAAGAGTGCCGACTCCCTCAGATTGCCAAGAACTACTAGCCTTAACTTGCCCCTGTCCGATGCTGTACGATAGCCCTTTTGCTATTTTTACTCGATACCTCAAACCGTGATATTTATAGCTACCATTCCGCTTGTATTTATACATAATGAATGTACTGGCTCCCAAAAAGATCTCATTCTTTTTTTTTCGAATACCTTGCACTTCGCACTCACTTACACCTTGTTCAATTACCTCTAGTTGGTCGACAATAAGACTTTGCATTGCTTTTTCTGCCAATTTCGAGTTTTCAGCGTCTTCCTTATCTTTTTGGGAGGATGCCATGAAAATCAGGGTTACTAAAATAGCAAGTCCGGCAAATACTATAATGATGGAGTCTGTCATAAATCCTACTTGATAATTTATCTGAGGTTGGTTTGCACCTCTCTGGTTGAGAGGCGCTGTTTATCTTACTTGCGAGAATAACGATGAAGTTATGGAGCGCTCTTAATCGTCACAGTTTGCGTTGTGGAACCGAGTAGATGCCGCTTCAAAGCGATACTGCTCATCGTTGACTTCAACAGCTTGGAAAGCAACTTTCTTTGAGTGGGCAAGGTCGTATTTATCTAGTCCTGCGGCGTCAGCTTTTCCTTCGACTGAGCTAGCTTTCATTTTCCAAGAAATGTAATCACCAAGGCCTGATGAATATTCCAATGCAGCAGCAGCCAATCCTGCGCATGTGCCGTATTTATTTGCATGGGTAAATTTTGATGCAGCGCATTGCTAGAAAATAAAAGAGTAAGAGATAGGGCCAAAGTTACCTTTGTCGACTTAGGTGTATTTATATTCATGTGAAGCCTATGTGTACGTTGAGTAGCGTTAGTTAAAATTTATAGCCTGCAATTAAAGAGGTTCTTCCCGCTAAAGAGTATGAGTCGACAAACAAAGCATCGTCTCGAAGCTCAAAGAAGATTCCATTGTTCATTTGAGCTCTAATACCTAGGCCAATTGATAGGCCGCTACCATCGACAGATGATTCTTTAAAGTGATCGTTACAGACACCAAGTGAGCATGATGTGCCTGTGAACTCTTTGATATCTTGATTGTGACTGCCAAAGCCAATCGCGCCATATGGCTTTAGAGACCAATGCCCTAAGTTAAACGCCCAACCAATATCTAAGTCCATGGAGAATGTAGACCCTGAAAACTCAGACTTATCAACGCTTCCTTCGTTTTGGTAATAGTTGAGGTTCATCCCAACAACCCTGTTAAAGTCGTAGCCGTATGTCAAAGCAAGACCATTGCCTGTATCCCCGTCGTACCAGGTGCTTGAAGTGTCGTAATCGACACCTGTCCAAGCATATCCCACCCCAAATCTGCTACCTCCAAACTCATTAGCAACCGCGCTTGCTGATGCTATGGATAATGCTAGAGGTAATAAAATTTTACTTTTCATATGTAACCTTTGTTTTTTATTGTGAGCAGTGAAGCTAGGCGCCTAGTTTTATTTCTGTCGGAATTATTGGAAGATTTTCAATAGTTCCTCGATGGCAACCCTCCATTCCAAGCATTGTGATTACTTCCATTTCAGGCTTAGAAATCGAAGTGGTTTTAAATTTTAAAATGCTGTCATTTCTCGGATACACTGTGAATCCATCGGAATACATTTCTATCTTTTCTATAGCGCTCCACTCCCATCTATTTTCAAAGTCCCATTCCAATACGATCAAAGCTTGATTGCTCAATATGACTCGGCTTTTATGCGAGATTCTGTTTTTTTTACCTTGATCACATTGCAAGTAGCTGAACATTCCTGACGCTACAAACCGTTCATCAGCGCGTTTAAAAGTCCCTTCTATCAGCATTTCTTTAACGCCTCCGCACAGCTCATCAATTAGCTGAGAGATGTTTTCTCTCCTGATAGAGTCGTTCCTAATCAGTTTTGACTGTCTATTCTTGTCAAACGCAAATGCGATGATTGCGCCGACTAAAATAATTACTATTGTCGGTATCACTAAATGTCTCCTTCGAAGTCGTGAGGATCTAACTCATAATGATTTTTAGAGGTATTTGTTGTTTAAAAAAGTTATAACGTCATTCACTCCTTCGGTCTTAAAGAAAGCTTGCTCTCCTTGCCCTGCGTTCAAGATCACTCCGTACTTATATGTGAACACATCAAATAAACGTTCTTCGTCAGTTTCTGTAAGAGGGAACAAAGACGCAGTGTTTTTCTCAATGCATGAGTGCTTGAAGTTGATAGGGATTTCATTGAATGAAATCGTTCGCTCAGCGGACGTTACACTAGGTCGCCTGCATGATTTGTCGAGTTGAACTATTGCCATGCCAAGTTCGTTTTTTTTGTTGTAAATCGAAATGTCATATCCGTTGCTATAGTTGAAGTAGGCATCTTCATACTTCAGCCAAGAGCCATATTCGTTACTCCCTTGCTCAATCGAATGAGCACTGTTAAATGGCTCATCAGAGCTTAATGAGTAACCTAAAATTAATACGGCTACAGGAACAATCATCAATAAGCGCGGTGATGTTTTTGTTGTCATGCTTAACCTATAAATGCTGCCATTAAGAGCGCCACAATAGAGGCGCTTCCCAGAATTATCGTCTCAATGAGGATCGCACCAAGGACTTCCTTGATAGGTTTGTGCAAAGGTCGCGTCTGTTCATGGACCACTCTTGGGTTTGAGTTGTAGATGAGCATAAGCAAGCTTTTCTCCAAAATTCAGCAGCTTCTACGTAGAGCTTACTTCTCTCAAGTTCTGCCGCTGCAGTGGCAAAGCTAATGTCAGTTGGTGTTATTTTTTTGTTTTCTAGGTTCATTGTATTGGCCTTACTAAGAGCATTTAAAGTTTTTGACTTGATCGCCAATTTCGCTTGAGATTCTGTATATTGATTTTGATTGAACCTCAGTCGCTTCTATCTCTCTTTCCATCTCAAGAGCAGTGTCGTTAACCGATTGGATGTTTTTACTAACCTCATTGGTCACTATCTTTTGCTCATTAGCGGCGCTGGATATCTGCATCGACATGTCAGATATTTGGTCTGTTTTGATTGCTATATCTTCCAGAGCTTTAGTCGCTTGCGTTGCCTCTTCTACGCTGCTCATAGCTAAAGACTCGCTTTCCACCATTGACTCAACCGCAGTTACGCTGCTTTCTTGTAGGCGCTCTATCATCTCTCTAATTTCGTTAGTTGAGCTGCGAGTTCTTTGCGATAAAACCCTCACTTCATCTGCTACAACGGCAAAGCCACGGCCTTGCTCGCCCGCTCTCGCAGCTTCAATGGCTGCGTTAAGTGCGAGTAAGTTTGTTTGTTCTGCGATGTCTGTGATAGTTGAGACGATTGATTTGATCTCTAATGCGTTATTTTCAACATCCTTAATTCTTTGTGCGCTGTTTTGAATGTGCTCAGATAGATTGAATATAGATCCCTGATTAGCCTCGATGATTTGCTTGCCTACAATACAGCTCTCTGATGAAAGCTGAGCTGCTCCTGCGGCAAGTTCAGCATTGTTAGCTACCTCTACTGCTGTATGAGCCATCTCTTGCACAGCAACGGTAATTAATGACAGCTCATGAGTTTGAGAGCCAATGGACTCAATAGAGTTGGTTGCCACTCTATTGCTGACTTTTGCTTCTGAGTTTAATTGCTCACTAGATTGGTTGATGCTTTGAACAATGGTCCTTAGCTTGCTAATGAAATTGTTTAGGCTTTGGCTAAGCATTCCAATTTCATCAAGTCGTTTCACGGGCAATTGCTTGGTTAGGTCACTATTCCCATTCGAAAGGGACTCGATCATCCCATTAAGCTCAGAGAAAGGCTTGAATGATGAGTAAATGAAATACTTAAACACCAAAATTAGGAATGTAAGAGAAAAAGCCTTGATGAAAAGGTCTAGCTTTATGTCGCTGTAAACAGCCTCAAAAAATTGATTCTTGTCGATATAGCTAACGAAGTACCAGTTTGTGCTTTCAATCTTGCTTGCTGAGAAAATAAAGGGCGAACCTGAGAGCGTCACCTCATGAAGAGTATTTTTTAGCGCAATGTCTTTAACCAAATTGGAGCTTAGTTCACGCGAAAGAGAGCTGATGTTTTTAAGGATTAAACCGTTGTCATTGTGAGCAATGATTGAGCCATCCTCTCCCATAATTAGAGCTGTAACGTTAGGAGTGTTTATGTTAACGATGTCGGCTGTTACGTCATTGATTTTTAGATCTAAACCGACAGCACCAACTCTGCCTGAGAACGATATAGGTGAAGCGACAGTTACAACTAAGCTGCCTGTTACTGAGTCAATGTATGGCGCTGTAATGATACTGCTTTGAGTGCTCCTTGCCTGCTTGAACCAACCTCGAGTCCTGGCATCGAAATCACTAGGTAGATTTACGTCTTGGCTAGTAACAAAATCACCGTTATCTAGCGCTACGTATGCTAAATCTGCTTTAGTTGCACCTTGGATGAATTTCGTAACTGACTCAATATCTTGTCCGTTATTTAGTTGTTCAGTTGTTGATTCAAGAGCTGCTTTGAACGAATCCACCCATGTTTTAGTGGCCTTGGATAGCGACTTATTTAATGCAGTGCTTAGTTCCTGCGCAGATTCACTTCGTGTCTGCAAAGATGATGTGGCGCTCCAATATGATTCAATGATATTCGTGATGAGCAAGAGGGACGCAATGAAGAAAAAAAGCTTCTGCGTTAGTGTTGTGTTTCTCATGTTAAACCTTTAGATCTATTTGACTGAGTTTCAGTGTGTAAAGGGGGAGGTCTTTAGGGTTATGGGCAACGCTATGAGCTTTGTTCAATTTCTCTTTGAGCCAACTTTCTATGCTCAAGGATTCAATGTTGTTGTATCTACCCATGTAGTTGTATTTTTGAGGCTGCATTTGAGGTGCGCCAAATTCAATCTCAAGAGTCTGATAGGGACCATCTTGAAAGTAACTTACTGTAAGGTGTAGGGACTCTGCAGTAGCTCGAATTACAAAGCCGTACTTCATATTTATGACTATTTCAGGCGTGTTGAAATCAAACTCTTGAAGAGCTTTCAATGTCACTTCGAGGGTTAAATAGTTATCCAATGTCATCACCTATAGATCAAAGTGATCGTGGAAATGTGTAACGGTTCCATCGGTACAGATGATAGTCAGTTCGCCATCAAAACAAGCGGGTGGTACTGAGTAAGTTCAATATTTGTACCCGCGAATTATTATGAGCGCTGTTTTTTCAGCTTGCCGATTATTCGGTCTTACCCATTTAATAATTGTAGGCATGATATTTAATCCCTTTTCGCATTGCGATTAAATGACAGTTTTCTTGGTAGTAAGTCACAAAAATGAATTAATATTAGGCTGTCTGGCTGTTGATTTCTTGGACTTTCGAATAGATGCGGGGTTTTCCGTTCTGTAATGTTTTCCTAGTGTTAGTCAAATGACTACACAAAATCTCATATGTTGAGTTTATAACAATGCCAGTAACTGATTCGCTGACGCAGGTGAACACTAAAGGTCTTGGTGACATCCCAGCAATGGCAACAGGCAATTTATTTGTGGCAACGTCTCAAGCTCGTTCGAACTCTGCTCACAACATGACTAACACGGTTCAGCAAAACCAAATGGTTGGTCATGCTACAACTGCGCAAGATGTCAATGCGCTGTTCTCTATAGGTGCTGCGATTATTGTACGTACTTATGATTTAATTCTGACTCGCGATTAATCGCAAAAGTTAGGAGTTTTTTACTTTTAAATTTTCTTGTCGCAACGGCTAGCTCACAAGAAGCTCCGCTTTGCGCTCTGTATCGATCGTTTCCACTTGGGTTTTGAATGCTAGGAATGTAGGCGGCTTTAGCCGTAGAGGGAATAAGTAACACTGTAACTATTTTATTCATGCGCTAAAGCCTTGAAATAGATGAGGGAGCAAACTCTCGTTTGATGTGGTGTGTACGACTGCATTAATGTGCAAATGCGCTTTGACTCGGTGCTTTCCGGCTCTAAGGTGATAGGAACGGACTCATCTTTATCTAAGTTTTCAACGATGCAGACTCTAATATTGTCGATAGTTACTGAAAAGTTAGCTTTGAGATCGTTTCGATTTGTGAGGATGAATGAGTGGGAACTTTTATCTGCATAAACTTGAACCTCCCTTTTGGCAAAGTCATGTGTATTTGCGTTAACGTTTAGAGCGGTTACCCAAACGTAAAGCAAAGTATAAATCTTGTAAGAAGCCCATTTACCCAAGAAAAGAGCCATTGTCTGGTGATCAACGCCTCTATCGTGAGGGCGATTTGTTTCTGTTGGAAGAACTGAAAGCGCTAGCGGATGGATGGTGGCATGACTGGTATGAAGCTAATAAGGGCGTATTAAATGCACGTAAAAATTTAGCGAAAGAATTGAATGTTGATGAAGTTAATGTATCAATTGCAGATGCTAGATGGAGAGAGTCTCATACTAACCTAGCTGAAGCGACCGAAAAGCAAGATTGGGATCTAGCCTATTTGGCCTATGAGTCTATGCTGAGGCAAGTACAAAGAGAACAAAGCCAAGATAAAACACCTTTGGAAGAGTTGGTAGCTGGGCTTTTGGTCACTGGCTATGGGCGTGAGCGATCTATTAACGGTTACTAATAGGAGCATAGAATCGGCAGGACGCAATACATGTTGATTGACCAGCTACTGAGCCAAGCGAAGTTTATGAATTGGTTAAAGGCACCAATACAGCAAAGACCTATTGTACATTGTTGAATGTGTCATTAGATACGGTGATTAACCGTTACAAAGATGAACTCAAAGAAGAAGATGATGATGAGATAAGAGATACTTAGAATAAAAAGGAACCCCTTCAAGTGCTACAAACATCGTATCTACTTTAAATGTTGTGGAGACGCCACCTAAGGAGTCCAAGAAAAACAATGCCGCCTTAAAGCTACCAATATTGCTTCTCATACTGGCAGTAGTAATCGTGAATTTTATTAACACATAATTGCCCCAAAGCTTCTCAGACCCTTAGAGCTGACCACCCATCCAGTACTACAATAGACTAAATCAATCTAATTCATAATTCTGGTGTTTATAAAGCAACTTTCCATAGTTCACCCTCAAACATTTTTCTGGCAGTTGTGTGTGACGCCTAATGCGTAAATTGGCAATATAGTTTGATTGGTTTTCAATCTCAAGGCATTGTTCACCGGTCAACCCGTTAAAATAAGCACCTAGACGTCACACCTCAACAGCGGCTCTTCCCTATATAAGCTCTTTCAACATTTCAGCGTTGTACTCAGTCAGTGGCTGGTTGGTACGTACTTTTTCGATGTAATCCGAATTTGCAATCAACGGGCGTCCGATCGCAATCAAATCCGCATAGCCACTATTGAGTGCTTCACGTGCGGCTTCGGTCGTGTAGCCACCACAAGCAATCAAAGTTCCTTGGTATAGACTGCGAATATATTGCGTAACTGTGCCAGCGACATAGTCAAACGCAACATCATCGTGTGAACCCGTATGAACATAAGTCAGGTCGAAGTCGTTCAGTCGTTGTAAGAAGTAGTCTGAGATGACTTTATCTTCTCCATTAAGTTCTAAGTGCTGATGGCCAACCGGAGAGATGCGAACTGCAACATGCTCGATTTCTTTTTTGACCGCCTCAATCACTTCAAAGAAGAAGCGCGACATTTTTTCAGGGGTTCCCCCCCAAGCGTCGTTACGTTGGTTGGTTTCCCAGTGAAGGAATTGATCCAACAGATAGCCATTTGCACCGTGCAGTTCCACCCCATCAAACCCAGCCTTGCGCGCATTGGCCGCAGCCTGTGCAAATTGCTGAATCACCTCTAAAATCTCGGCTTCAGTCATTTCACGTGGCATACCATATTGCAAGCCGTTACCGCGAGGCACACGACCATGCAGCTCAACAGCTGAAGGCGCCATCGGTTTTTCGCCATTGAGATAATAAGGGTGAGACACTCGACCACAGTGCCAGAGCTGAGCGAAGATCTTACCGCCATTCTGGTGAACCTTATCGGTCACTTTCTTCCAGCCTTCAACTTGAGCCTGATTATACAGCCCCGGCGTATTAGGATAGCCCTGCGCCATTGGCGAAATGATTGTCGCTTCAGCAATGATCAGCCCAGTGTCAGCGCGGCGACCGTAGTACTCTGCCATCGCCTCAGTTGGAACCAGTTCATCACTCGCCATCGAGCGTGTCATTGGCGCCATGACAATGCGATTGCTTAGGTTTAGCTCTTGGCTAAGGTCGATTGTGTTAAATAAAACGTCTGTGTTCATACCATTTTTTCTTATATTTTGGCCCCTCAGCTTTCAGCCATTAGCGGAAAGCTGAGGGGTAATTTATGCCCAAGTTATCGTTCGTCAGCGGGTAGCCATTGCTTAGTCATTGACAGGCCATCTAGCTCTGTACCAATTAGGTGGTTGGTATAGTTGCTCATGGTTTTAAAGGTGATCAAGGTAATGACTTCCAAGGCATTTTGCTGACTGTACCCAGCATCGAAAAACGCGCTGAACAAGGTTTGGGAAATCACTCCTCGCTGCTCGACCATCTTCATTGTAAGACTGCGCAACGCCGTTAATTTTTGGCTATCCAGAGGCAAATCATCACGGATGGCGTTGACCACTTCCATATTTATCCCTTGGGCTTCGGCGTAGCGCGTATGTTCCGCCATGCAATAGCGACCTTCGTGGAATCGGTTGACGGTGAGCATGCTCACCTGATGCTACGTCAGCGTCAGATCCGTTTGGTCAATCTGCTGCAACAGGTAAACAATAGCTATTGAACATTTCATATTCATTCCACCCTTCATCGAATTCGCTTATTCAAAAGTTCCACGGATCGGGTAGTTGTTTCGCGGGTCTCGAATAAACGTCATCCCTGAGAGCAGAACGTTCAGTTCAGGACGGACAAACGGTCCATTCGAGATGTCGATGAGCTGTGTCTGTCCCTTGTCGTTAATAACGAACAAGCCAGGTTCGGCAAATGGGTGGTCAGTTTCGGTGACTGAGCGCGGGTGGGAGATATACAGCCCCAGTTGTTGCATTTGCTCTATGGTCATTCCATAGGCGATTGGGAAGCTGGCGGATATTTCTTCGTAATGAGCGGCTGCCTGTTCTTTACTATCCGCAGACACGGCAGCTATATCGATGCCAAGCTGTAGAAACTTGTCTTTCAGCGCTTCCAATTCATTCAAGTAACGAGTACATAAAGGACAGTGTTTGCCTCGGTAGACCACCACCAAACGCCAATCGGCTCCATTTTGTGGAGTACCTAAATCGATGGTGGTACCGTCTAGCGTTGGTAGTTCGATAGCTGGAAATTGGTCGCCAGCGGTGAATTTATGGGTGGTCATTATTGAATCCTCATTATTGTCTCTGTTTTGCATGTGTTTTTTGGTTTAGGGGGGCAGCGAATAAAGTCATCACAATCCAAAGGATGTTTTCACTTTAGGGCACTGCCCACACAGCAGTGGATGTTTGGCGACTACGGTAAGTTAGTCTTTGAGGTAGCCGTAGCTCGCATCTGTTTTATCGCGCTGACCGAAGTACTTTTGCTCGAAATCTGGAGACCAAACTGCCGATGCGTCTTGGTTCTGGTTCCAGTCAAAAGCGGTCAAACGGTGCACCATCTTCCATACACCATCACGGCGTTCCATTTTGTAGAAGTGACGACCACCTAAGATGCCTTCTTTATCAACGCCGTCTTCTTCGTGTACGTGGTAAGCCCAAACATAACTTTCAGCTGTCGCGGTATCGCCATCAACTTCAATCAGAATGTTGCTGATTCGGTGTTGAGTCAGTTTTAGCGCTTTAAAGCCTTCCATTGCTGGGTCAACAAACTTATGCGCGTTGTCGTTGTAGAAGAACAGGTCCGGAAAGATTGGATCTTGGTGCTCTTCAATCGCGTCTTCCCAGTAGGTCGACTTCATCAATTCGCCATCCATGCGGTCCAAAGAGCGCGCGTGACGATGAATAACTTCAGTGATGTCTTGTTTGTCTAGCAGTACTTGAAGTTTCTGTTGCATATCCATGATTCTCTCCTGTGGCAGGTCGCCGTAATTTGGTTTATTTTTTTGATGATTCGTTTGTTGCTTGCTTAGCCATTGGCCAATTGGCTCTAAAATGCTGATTTTTCGTGGTTCTGCAGACCAACTAGGTAGACGCTCTTCATAATCATCTCGGTAGCTCTTACCGCGTAGTTGGTTTTCCATAAACGCTTCCATACTCGGCTCTGCCCAACGTTCATAGATAAGAAACTTATTAGGATTTTCGCTATCTTGGTGTAAGTAGGTAGAAACGAATGTCTCTTCCTTAGCCATCTCCTCAACAAGTTGAGTTAGGCTAGACAGAAACGCTTCACGCGATTCCGGTTTAATGTTGAATTCAACGGTAAATACAAGGTCCTTTGACATCATGTTTCTCCAAATCTTTCGTTTAAATTGGTTCGCCCCTTGGCTTGAGATAAATAATAGGTGCTATCAAAAAGGTTTAAAACTAAGGGGAAATGACTACCAAGTATTCGTTTTTGGAATAATTTAACAAATCAAAGCTGTTCGGGACTGAAAAGGGCACGAACAGAAGAGAAATCCGCCCTTCTGTTGATGGTTATCAGGTTTTTTTATGTGGATTAAGTGCCAGTAGGCATGCTCGAGCGGCTACTCGGGGGCTTGATTATTCCAAACTTGACTTGTTGGTATGCCTTTTTGCACAGTGTGAGGCGAGATTTCAGGTTGCTATGATTCTGCCACTCACAAACCTACTGACTACGAGTGACCGTATGAAACTAAAGACCAAAAAAACCAAACTTCACCGCCTATTTGGGCTAATGCTTCTCAGTGCTAGCGCTATATCAATGCCATACGCTTTAGCAGGAGAAACCGCAAATGGCTCGGGGATTGAACGCAGCGCTGCAGTTGAACACGTAGCAAGTGCAAATTGGCAGAAAAGCGCTGAAAGTCGAATTCAAGATCTATTGGATAAAGAAGCAATCCGAGATGTGATTAACCATCTTATGCGTTCTTTAGATCGAATGGACCGTGGCCTGATGCGCTCTGTTTACTGGCCTGAGGCGATTGAAGAACATCAAGATCCAGAATTTCCGGTATTTTTCTCAGATGAAAAAAACAACCCAGCACCTGCGACCTACAATGAATTCCCATGTCAGGCAATGAAAGGCTTTGCGACCTTACGCTCTACCCAACACCGTGTTAGCAACGTTATTATCGATTTAGTTGACGAGCATTCAGCAACCGCCGAAAGTTACGTCTGGGCATTTCACTTAGCGGGTGAAGGCGAGAAAGCGCGCGAAGTGACCTTGTACGGTCGAATGATGTTTAAATTTGAAAAACGTGGTGATGAGTGGCGTGTGTTGCGACGACACACCATATTTGACTGGTTCACCAATGTGCCTGCGTCTGGCAAGTTTGCTGAAGGCTACATGGATAAATTCAAAGGTACACGTGATACCAACCAAGATGGTCGTTCGGGTGAGTGGCACGATGGCAGCGATACTGGTCGCAACGATCCAAGTTACGATTATTTGAACTTACCGTCTGAGCCGGATCCAATACCAAGCAAAGGTAGCTGTAGTTTCCCGTTAAAGAAATAATGATACCTATCAGGTAATTCATGGAAACCGTAGCCCAGAAAGAGCTAGCTTCGGTTTGGGTCGCGCTGCATTGGTTTGATTAAGTCAGAAAGCGGAAAGTAGCGCTGCATTCAGTGCGGTTCCAAACAGTTTTCGGGTTGATTTAATAAAAGTCATATTTTCTCTCCTCGGGCACAAGAAATGTGCAATGTAGTCATGCTGTAGATAGCAAAGGAGAAATAATAGCTACTGATAAATACGACTAAAACCATGCTAGTATGACTTCCAACTATGCGAATTAAGAATAATTAAGGCTATTCATGGATCAACTTAGTGCAATGCGAGCGTTTGTTCGAGTCGTCCAAACCGGAAGTTTTTCTGCAACGGGCCGAGAAATGAATACCACCCAAACGACCATCAGCAAAAAGGTTGCGGCTCTAGAGAGCAAGCTTGGGGTTAAGCTATTAACTCGCAGTAGCCGCGACCATGCTTTAACTCCGGTCGGTGCGGAGTACTACGAGCAGTGTGTTGCTATTCTTGGTGAGCTGGATGAAGCAGAGGCCAGAGCACGTTCAGAAGTGGCGTCGCCACGAGGTGTGATTCGGATTGCAGCTCCCGTAGCGTTCGGTCGCTTAGTGATCGCACCAATGATGTCGGAGTTTTTTGCCCTCTATCCAGAAATTAAAGTCGACTTATCATTAAGTGATCGACACGTGGACTTGATCAGTGATGGCATCGATCTCGCCATTCGCGCGAGAAAGCTCGAAGACTCAACACTGGTCGCACGGCACCTTTTTAATAATCCAATGATCCTGCTGGCCTCACCCGGTTACCTCGTCCAACACGGTGAACCCCAAGAGCCAACGGATCTAAAACGCCACAACTGCCTTGTATTTTCCAACCTAAAATCGATTAACGTTTGGCAATTTAGCCGTGACGGGAAAGAGTTTACAGTCCCTGTTAAGGGTAACTTTCAAAGCGATAACGGTGACGTACTGTTGGAAGTGGCACTCTCAGGAGGTGGGCTTGTACAATTACCCAATTGGATGGTTGACGAACATATTAACACAGGTAGATTACAACAAGTGTTAGGTGAATACTCTGGGCAAAACCTACCGTTTAATGCCATCTATCCGCAGACTCGTTATGTTCCACTCAAAGTTCGTTGTTTTATTGATTTTATGAAACGGAAATTGGTGGATAGTAATAGATTTAAGTGAGCAATTTGGGGCATGGGTTGCACCTTATCAAGCGGGGGCGTTCTGAGATTCACAATACCTAAAGTTATCCGTATTAATCTAAATTAGTAGATCCCCTGACACGGAATTGTCCAAAAACGTTTCAGAAATTGATCAATCTTTATAAATACCTTTTTGCTAGCAACGCGCCTCAAAAAGATCAAATTTTAGTGGTCATACCGTTATGGTAAGCTTGAAAGAGGCACATGCAGGTCAAATTAAGGCCTCCGCCCCCCCCTTTCCAACTCATAAAACACCTTATGCGTTGACTTTCATAGAAAAGGGATAAAACTTAGACTTAATATGAATTCGAATAAGTTACATGGATGAGTGTGTGGGTTTTGTGTTTAGTTAATCAAAGGGAATGTAGGTATGAACAAAATCATTTTATTATTAATTCTTGCTTCACCTCTCATAGTGGCCAAGGAAAATAATGTTCAGTGGTATGGTGCTTACACTACGGACAAAATTATCGATAAAGATTGTGTCATAACAGATGCAGTTATGATCTCTCGATGGCGTTTTGGTAAAGCAATTGACTTCAATGATAATTCTTTTGCGGATCAAGTTGATGCAATTTCTAACAGAATCGAGATTGATATGGAAGAGGAAGCCAAAGAAGGTGGTTTCAATGCGATAATTAGCTACAGCGAGAATTTAGAATTTGCATTTGACTCTAATCTTGAGCAATCCGGAAACTTTAAAATAAGCGGTGGACAGTACTATGGCGATGGCATCATTTTTTTTAAAGCATCCGGTATGGGTGTAATAGCTACATGCAAGGATAGATAACAGAGGCTTAGTTGCAATGGTGATTTAAATGGGTGGTCTACATAGTCCGATCAGCTTCTGGAAATTAGACATCTCACTAAGCGACTTTCCCTTACCAACAGTTATCCGTATTGTTCTAATGCAGTTCGTTATAAATCTAAGTGTTGTATCGCGGAGATTAAATTCGACTTAACTATCCAGCTGATTTAGAACAGTATAATTAAAGAGAAAAGGCCGCTGTATTAGCGGCTTTCTTGTTAAGTCACGAGGATTAACCATGCCGGCTTAAACCACTTAGACTCAATTAGTGAAATCTATGTCTTTACAATGGGTTCACAAACCAATTTGAAGAGCATTCGACCGCTTTGAGTTTAACCGCCTTACAGAAATCCGGACCTCGAGAATAGGTGTTGTATGATGTTTTAGTCTTTGTTTCACCTGTGGCTTTATCGGTGTAGATGAAATTATGCACTAGTTTATGCTTAGTAGAATCACCAATTACCCTGTAGCATTGGTTAGCTTGTAATGTTTGATTAAAATTGAAGGTACTTACGGTGTCTTTGCTTTGCTTGTCGTAGCAGCTAACTGAAAATAATAACTCTTTGTCAGCAGGAAGAGCATAAGTTCTAGCAAAGAACGGTCGCATTTCGCCATTTATTTTATTAATGTTATAGGCATATCTGTCATTAATAGGTCCGCCAGATTCAGTTTTAGCGAAGTTGTTTCCTTCTAGGTCAACTGGTAACGAATCAAATGTCTTATTATCGCTTACAGCACTACATCCAGATATGACGGTTGCTGCAACAATTACCACCAAAAACTTTCTATCAAACATCGGTTAACATCCTGTTATTAATACAATTAATTTAAAAATCTATCATATAACATTTTCTGATGTTTTAAAATAACCGTCTGCAGTGAGTGCCTAATAACCTTTTTTAAGTATAATTATACTCCTCGCAATAGTTCTCCTAAGCTCACATACAATACTTGAAGTTATCCATCCTCAAGGCGCTTTTAACAGTTATTCCGAGTGATACATCACAGGGGTTAATTCCACGTGATCGTACGATTCTTATTTAGTTCACTCGGTTGTCGAGACTAAGCAAAAAGAAAAATTAAAAAAAGGACCCGAACAAATGTTCAGATCCTCCTATACCTTATTGCACCAATTTAGTATTGGTTTTTGGGTGTATAAAGGTAGCTTCCCCCAAAGCCCTAGCATCAAAAGGCTAGTATAAATTAGTGAAACACCTTTCTACTCCCTAAATAATGATCTGCACCATTGATGCTGGACATAAAGTTAACGACTTTCCATACCTTTAGTTATCCATGAATTGCTAATTTAGGGGAAGCGATGACACACTTCTGTCCAAAAGCTTCTCAGGTTGATTTTTTACCCGTGGAACTTTTTAGCTCGAAAGTGCCCCAAAGTTTGCTAGCGCAACAACAAAGAGGCTAAGTCATCAGCTTCTTTATGTTGCTCTGACGGGTTTTGGACAAGATTTATCCCAACCAGTCCATAGCTTGATGACCTAGTACAACTGTAATTAAAGCGCCAAAAGCAAGGACAAGCACCCACTTCGTTACAAGCTTTTCATTGTACGTGAAACTCTTGCTGTAACGGTCGTGATTACCTTGTTTCATTTTGTGTCGCCTATAGAAAGTGTCAACTTTCCCCAGTACATTGACGACTAGCCATGAGTTAGCATCTAGTTTAGTTGATTTTGTATAAAAGCTTTCAAGTCTTTTATATTCAGGCATTTCATCGACAGCGGTAATGTCTAGTGATTCTAGGTCAATTTTATGAGACTGAAGTGATTCATGAAGGTCGGCAATGTGTTTTTGGATAGTGCGTTTGCTTGCCAGTGATTCAAGTGTGAACTCGAATACCTTGGGATTATCCTTGAACCTCAATTTTTCTTTATAAATAAAGTTAGCTATTGGCTTGCCGTCCTGTACATACTTTATGATGAATTTCGCATCAGATGGTACGGTGTACTCATACTTGTTTGGAAAAGTTATGCTAAGTCGTTCTGATTGTAGCGCAGCTATCGCATCATTATTGAGGCTTGCAAGGATTGGACTCCAGCAGTGCTTTCGCTGTTTTGTAACATACTTCCCCTTGTTGGTAGTGAGCACCACTACTATCTTTCTTCTAGTTTTTATTAGTCGGTTAATGTCCACTTTGTGACCGTTACAGCCATAGAAAGATAGTGGCTTGTAGTTCCGCACAATAGTTTCGAATGGTTGAATTACAAGTGGTGAATCTTCTAAATCTTCCAAAGTAATGTACGTGTTGTTACTTAATTGAATGTGGATACCGAAGATTGCTTCTGATTTATCCTTGAGATTTTGAAGAATAATCTGAGCTGGATAGGTATCTGTATAATATATGTTTTGAGAGAATGTCACTGAGGTATTAATTTTGATTGAACGTTTCAATCTATATTGAGCAACCGCGAACCATACCCCCATCAAAGCTACTACTAGACTTAGCAGTACACCAACAGCAGATACTACGATGCTAATTATAGTTAGGGTATTAGGGTCTAAGTCCTGTAGGTATGGAGACAGTGCAGTTACTAATTTTTCCATTGATATTTAAATAGTTACAAGTAATTAGTAACAGCATATCAATTAGCAAAGGTTTAGTCATTGACCTATACCTTGTATACGTCACATCGCTGTATGTGATCGTAAAAGCGTAGCTCTAAGTATCGAGAGTACGAACTTATGAGAGGCAAGAGGTTAATATGACCTCTTTTTGTTTTGTAGCGGACTTTTCACTAACTTGGAAATGTCCAATATTTTCCCAGAAACTGTCAAATCATACCGAGCGTATCTACCGAATCTTTTCGCTAGGAGTGAAGTGGTCGGCGAGTATAGTGTACCGATAACCATTGATTAACAGGCACTGTCTAGGCTTATCATTTTACTTGCATACCCTTATAATGATTTTAGATTGCAATTAATAAGAGACAAGTTATGAGTGAAAATATTCTAGCTGCTTTCGGTGGTAGTGCCAGTGATTCTATAAGTAGCATTATTGCTCAAGCTATGGCATTTCGTCTGGAATACTTTGAGTGTGAAAATGACGAGTTTTATCTATCAGATGAGAACTATGACTTAGCGATAGTTATTATTGGTCAGCTAGATGCTCAAACTAAAAAGCTTAGAGATGCTTATTCTGAGATTGAGCAATCAGAAAATGTTGATAGTTACTTTGGTAACTTAGTCATCGGTGAACTGTTTGTTGCTAACGGTTGTATCCGAGGCTTTGAGATGATTCTCAATGCACAACATCACGATATGAAACGCCGTAATTTAGTTTCAGAAGCTTCAGTGATGCAAGCGATGCGTCAGATTCGAAGGGCAACGGCTAAACTACGAAAAGCTATTGATGATCTGATGTCTATAGAGCGCCAACTTCGAATTGCTTCAACGGAAAAATATCAAATGAGCTTCAATATGACTACTGATAAAGTTGTTAAGCTCAAAGCTGCGACAGAAGCTATAGTTAGAGTGGGTGTACTCAAATAAAATCTAAGTCCGCAGAGCTTAAAGTCATATATTCTATGGTTCGCGGTTGGCTTGTCTAAGCTATGTCTTGTCCAAGTATTAAAAAGAGTTTTAGTGGATCAACGATAAGTTGTTCATTGTGTTTTTTAAATTAATGTTTTTGAGTTATATAGTAAGCGGTATATACCAACTCTAAACTAGGTAGAAGCACAAAGAAACCATGTTAATTTCCAAGCATAATAATACTCAACTTGTAGTTAAAGGTGAACCAGACATAAATACATTGGTGGATAACACTAAGTATGAAGGTGGGCAGCTCAAGCATGCTGGACCTTTTCACGTTCTACCTCCTGAAGAGGTTGCTAGAATCTACAAAACTTACAAGTCCTCTACAGTTACGAAAGTAACGAATGAACTTAAGCAACTTTTCCCAAAAATTCAATTGCTTCAACCTTTCTATCGTAATTTCCCACCGCTCTTTACTAAGACGCTATGCCTCTATTGTGACGTGCCGATGGTCGAATTCATTAATTTAAAAGGGCATAGGCGTACTTTTAAAGAACAGCATAAAATTTGCCCCTTATGTAAGCACAGTGAAATTGAATATTTAAATGGACAACATGAAGTTTGCTACTGTCAGAATTGTTGTTATGAAAAAACGATTCTAGAGGGTGAGCCGTTTGTAGCTTCCCCTCAACCAACTCAACTATCTTGTTACGACATTCTTTGTCTTTACACTTTCCTTAACTCAGAGAAGTACCATGTAAAGTCAATGAATTTGCGTCCCTCGTTATCTGACAAATACTTGCGAACTGACCCTTTATTGCTTTTCATGAACAGAGATTTTTGCAATCCAATGGGTGAGAAAACTGAACTTCAGGTACTCGGACACTTACTAAATAATGGTTTCCTTAGACCAGAAATAAAGGAAAGTGGTGAGTTAAAACTTTTAAGTACTAGTAACATTGCTTACTCTGATGGGAGCTTGTATTTTCAACGTCAAGGTGCAATTTTTACTCTTACGCTGAACAATGTGACCATTACCCATGCAAACAAATTAGATACATTAAAGACCTTAAGAGAGCAGTTTAAGCTGCTGCTTAAAGATGATAGCGTTTGGAGTCAAATCGACTTATTGTGTCGGTTCACCAAATTAGCCAACCTCGATTGTAAGTCCATCCAACTTCACACATCGATGGTGGATAACTTTGATGAACACTTAACCAATTGGGAAGATAACATTGATGTTGGCCGCTTGTGTTCAGCGTCACTCTTAGATATTGAATCCGTAGTGAGTAACTTGAAAAAATACCCTGAGTTACAAAAGTACGAAGGTATATACCAATACTGGGATACAGCACCTGAATTAGTAGAAGCAAACAAAGCATTAGCAAAGGCATTCAATCGAAACTTGAAACGTAAGCTGACCAAGCCATCGGCTCCGGTTTTATTGTCAAAGTATAAACAAAGCACTTTACTGACTACATTGAAAACTCTGCTATTGGAATGGGATATATCACTGGTTGATTTTATAGGTAGAGATCTTTGGCAAGACAATATTGCCCCCAAGATCCTTGATTTTAGCCAGCGCACGTTATCTAGATATATTGATTCCGAGCTGGCTAAGGACCTAATTTATAGTGGTACAAACATTGAACTACCACCCAGACAAAACAATTTAGTTCGCTGCACAAGCCCGTCTCACACAAAAGATACAGCAGAAGCAGGTGTTTTCATGGCAGAAAGCCAACTGATTGACCTTGTTTACAATGCGATGCTATATGGCCAAGTGTTCTTACCCCAAGAGCTGAAAGCGGTTCCATCAGATTTTACTCCGAATGAAAAGAAAGAGTACTTGGCCAAGCGGTTTATAGACGATAACTTAATGAATTGATTAAGTTTACTATTCTCAATGTCGGTATGGCGAATGAGATTTGTTATATATGCTCAGTAGATGGTTAAGGTGAGTAAAGAAACTAAAAAGAATTATGATGAAATTTTTCAGGCAGCCCTAGTACTGTTTGGAAGTGAAGAAACTGCTGAACGTTGGCTTAAAGAACCAGCTCGAGGACTTGGTAACAAAAGGCCAATTGATATGCTTTCGACAGTAGAAGACACCAAAGTCGTTCTAGATTTTATTGGTCGTTTAGAGAATGGAGTGTTTTCATAATTAAGGACTTAATACTTTAGCTTTCGTGTCAGTTATGTGAAAGAGTCGGTGCCAATGCTTGGCATTGAGTTATAGTAAAAAGTGGAAAACGTTGACAATTCGTTCTGTTAGTTATGGGGAGAACAGCGACATTATTTGGCCAGTAACTGGAAGTACTAAATATGTTCGCTGCCAGCCTAATCTTCGCCAAAGATTAGTACACTACTTTAGTTGTCGTTCGAATAAGTCCTCAGTGAAATGGGCTCACACTCATTCCATACTGTTTCGTCAGGTTTCGTATAAATCTCAGTGGTTTTGGCGTCGTTATGAGCCATCCTGCTGGTGGCACTTAAGCCTTTTTGTTCAATCAACCGAGCAGCTAAGGAGCGAATCTCGTGATACGTAGGTCTTTGGTTGCTCGGTAAGTCAGACTTAACTCCCACTTTGTCGCGGATTTTACTGAACTGCTTACTTAGGTAATGACTTTGCACTTGATAGATATGGTCACAATCTTGAGCTATGCCTCGTTGCTGTTGTATAGGCTTCTTATGGACGATATAAGGGCAGGATACCCGATCTGAATAGCTTAGCTGTACAATGTCGTAGATGGACTGAGTGACAGGGATCTTCACTCTAGATGCTGCTGAGCTTTGGACTTTCTGTCTATGAATATAAAGGTATCCATAAACTTTTTCACCATGGAGCATATTTGGTTTCTTATCTTGATTCCATACAATCCCACAGCGGTTATCTTTGGGTTCTCTTATGTTGTATTTGATACGACATACTTCGTTGACAGAGTGTGTCGTCTCTAACGTCAACGCCATAGCGACTTTAAGAAAGGTTGGTGCGTTACTATAAATTAACTCAAATTCTTCTAACGTCAGTCTTTGGCGCTTTTTAACACGTTCTGACTTCATGACTTTTAAACGCTTTTTATTGCGCATGAAGTTGTCTGGTATAAATGATTGATCAGCTAGGTAACTGAATGCTTTTTTGATATGGCTGAGGTTATTGTTGTAGTTCTGAGATGAAGACTCACCATAATGTGTTTTTAAGAATGCATTCAACATTTCTAAATTCAAGTCATGTGTGAGTATTGTTCCCAAATCATCATAGAGTTTCTGCATTATTGATTGATACTTCTTCAGTGAACCTGGTGAAAGCTCTTCTCTTTCAATCATTGGAAAGATTTTTTTTAGCGCTTTGCCTAAAGGAATATTGAATTTACTTTCAGTTTGCTCTGTAGAAAGGTGAGCTTGCTTAATGCGCTGTGCCATTGAGCGGTATTGGATATTATAGTTAACTGCTTCATTGATAGCGTGGAGCTTTTTTGTATCTTTAGGAAAATTGAAATAACGCCCAGATTCAAGCTTTAGGCGATAACGAACCTTGCCGTCTTTATGTCGATATCGATAAAGGTAAGGCGGTAAGTCGATATTGTTGATTGAGCGGTTTCTACCCATAGTTCGATAGCAGAAGGTTAGATCACTACCCTAAGAATCGAGTAGTGACCTAATATCCGGCGGTCATTGCCAGTTACTTAACTGAAGATTACGATTCTCGTCTACTAACACGAGCAGATTACCGCTTGGTGTTAGTACATAGGGCAAGTAGCCTTTTCGGCACCAGTTATGCACTGTTGCTGTTGTAATCCCTGAACCTGGGTACTTTTCTTCAAGGTACTTTTTAGGTGTTAGTGTTCGCACGCTCATAATTGCTCTCCGCCTAATTATATTGGTTTGAAGTCAGGTGATCGTTCACCTGATATCAATGTAATCAGTAACAACAACGAATTTGACAAATAAGGACGCAATTTTGCGTGGTTAATTGTTTTTTCGAATAATCGAACAAGTGCTATTTGGGCCAAAGTCACAAGTCGCTTGTTGCTTAAAGACCAAGCTCGGGGAGAGGTGTCGTGAGGACTTATAAGAGTGAATAACACGCCATGTTAGCACTGTATACCGTCACGATAGTGTCACCATAGTGATCTTTCGTGTTTTCACTATTTACTCATTTACCGTCTAAGGTTATGAAAAATAATAATATTACTCGATTTTCTAAACCCCAGAAACGGTGAAACCCCGATGTTGGTAGCATCGGGGTTTCGAATTTCTAGATTTCTCGACTGGTAAGATCGATTATCTTTTCTATGCAGAAGGCTGGATTAATCCAATCTTATTCCTTGGTAGGGAATTAGATACGGATGAAGTCCATATGCTCAACTTTTGGCTTGAACGCGTGACGTTGAACGTCTTGTGGCTTAACCTTAACTTCTGCGCCGTCAATCAGTAGAGTGATTGCTTCGTAGAATTCAGGCTTATCCATTTGGTTGATCACGTCAGCGTGAACAAGTTCGATAGCTACAGCTTCAGCTTCGCCACCGTAGATTACAGCTGGGAATTTACCAGCGTGACGTAGGCGGCGGCTCGCACCTTTACCTAGTTCAGTACGTACTACTGCTTCAAATTTCATAGTTTTACTCTCAAATTAGTAAAAATTAACTTCACACCTCAATGCGACCTTGAGTGTGTGGTAATGCTTAAACATAAAAGTTCATGCTTAAGCGAGCGCGGATACTAACATCACATTCCAATATGAGCAAGTCAGAAGCCCATCTCAAAGTGAATTTCCTTCGATAATGGGTTCGTTTGGAGATAAAACGTTCGCTAACGCTTGTTTAGCGCATTTTAACCTCTTTTACATCGCCATTCTTATCTATTTATATCACCGCTAAATCATCAAGTTAATGAACGGAAAATGAATGTTTGCCTAAGACTTGGTTAAGGCTTAGTTCGTTAATCTTAGTGTTAATTAAACAGCAGAATGAATAGGTGAAAATATGGAACCGGTAAGCATTGTCGTAATTACGCTAAATGAAGAGAAACGCATTAGCCGCTTAATGGAAGAGTTGAGCGTGCAAACCCACCAAGAGTTTGAAGTGATTGTTGTCGACTCGAACAGTGAAGACAACACAAGAGAAGTGGCACAAGCTTATGAAAACGCGTTGCCAAAATTAACAGTTCATCATATGGAAAACCGTGGTGTGAGCCTTGGACGAAATACAGGTGCGTCATTGGCGCAATACAACAGGATCCTTTTCCTAGATGCCGATGTGAGCTTGCCTCGAAACTTCCTTGCGAAAGCGCTTTATGAACTAGAAGAGAAGAAGCTTGAAGTGGCGGGTGTGTACATGAGCTCGAAAGGTTTGCCGCTTGTACACAAGTTTGGTTACGGGCTATTTAACGCAGGCTTGTTTACTACTCAGTTCTTTTTCCCGACGGTGATTGGCGCATGTATTTTCTCGACTAAACGAGCGCATGATGAGATAGGCGGTTTCGATGAAGAGATCGTACTGTGTGAAGACTGTGACTACGTAAAACGTGCGAGCAAAACATGGCGATTTAGATTCCTTAATATGACTTTTGGCTTTGACCCACGTCGTTTAGACCAAGATGGCGTTGTGAAGACAGGCTCTACTTATCTTAAAGCCAATGTAAGACGCTTCTTTAAAGGCGAAATGCGTAACAACGAGATGAACTACAAGTTTGGTCACTACAAAGAACAGTAAGCATTGAGGTTGTTATGTTTGATGGACTAGGGCTATTTCTGGGAGCATTGGGTGATGCTCTCATTGGCCCAAACCTATTTGTACCGGGAGAGCCCTTTTTTATCGCAGCGGGCTTTCAACTGTATTCAGGTGCATGGATGGCGTTGGTTTTGGTAATGCTAGGTGGTTTACTTGGTGACCAACTCAGTTATTTCATTGGTTATAGATACGGTGCTAAGGCGCAACGAAGGCTCATTAAGTTTCGTCCTAAAACCAAAAGATTAATCGCGCGCTGCCGCTATCTGGTTGCTCGCAAAGGCACATACATCATTCTTTTTGCTCGCTTATTAGGGCCTATTGCCTGGGTTGTGCCATTTATAGCGGGTTCGCATCGTGTAGCGTGGCGCAATTTTAGTGTGTTGGCGCTTATCGGTTTGGCTCTTGGTGGAGGGCAGTTCATTGCTTGGGGTATGTTGCTGGCGCACGGCGTTGAAAACTTTCCGTGGCTTAATAGTCTTAAGATATTTATCTCTGAGCATAATAGCTTGATCGTCGGTGTGTTCGCGGTATTAGTCTTCACCATTATCGGTTACCGAATGAAGTGGCGACGCTTGGTTCTTAAGTCGAGTGCGCTGATGTTAGCGTGGGTATTGTTTGCGAACTACGCCCACTTTTTTTGGAAAGCGGATGATTTTCAGAATCAACAAGAGACGGCTCAAATAAACAAAGTAGACTGGAACTCGGTTACCTATAAAGCATTCCCAGGGAAATCGTCATTCTACTCAGCGCAAGCGATCAACGTCATTTATGTTGGAGCGACCCCAAGAGATTTAATGAAGCAATTAGGCTGGATAGAGAATCAAACCTTCTCTCGAAATGAGATTGAATGGGCTGGCTATCTCGCATTGCTCAGAGACAAAACGCCACCTGTGTCCGATTTATATTGGCGAGACAAGCCACAAGATATGGCGTTTCAATTGCCGGGTAATTTGATGAAGCGCAGCCATATTCGCTGGTGGCGCGCAGGTGTTGATATTAAAACTAACCAGCCTCAGTGGTTAGGTGCAATTAGCTATGATGATGGCCTTAAGGTCACCCCTTATTCAGGCATTGTGACCGTACTTCATAACATTGACCCTAACGTTGATGAAGAGCGAGATAGGCTCGCTAATCAGATACGAACGTCACTACCAGACATCGAGTTAGACAAGTACCCATTGGCAACGGTGGAAGTGATCAATGACGATCATGACTATTATACGGATGGTCGGGTATTAATGATTGGAGCAACGACCCTTAGTGGTAATTCACAAACTTTAGATGTCGCGGTGAACGATATCCAGAGTGATATATAAGGTCGAATCAACGAAACCTTTCTGCGTAGTGCTCTGGTTTTTCTTAGATATCAACAAACTCAAGCCTTGTTTGAACCCTCAATCAAACAAGGCTTTGCACTATCTGCTTGCCATGTTTATCCAAACATCACCTTCTCCCACGCAATGCCCCGGCTATAACTTGTTCTACTTTGACTATGCTCATTAAGGGCGAGTAAGCGGCGAAAGCTAAGGACAACGTTATGCAAATGAATCCGATTGGTTGGTTTGAAATTTATGTTGATGATATGTCGAGAGCAAAAGCTTTCTACGAGTCAGTATTTAAAGTGACGCTGGAAAAGTTGAAGAATGAAACCGGAATCGATGTTGAGATGTGGGTATTCCCTTGCGAGATGGAGAGTTATGGTGCCACCGGTGCTTTATGTAAGATGTCCGATGTAAAAGCGGGAGGCAACAGCACCATGGTTTATTTCTCTTGTGAAGACTGTGCGACAGAAGCAAGTTTGGCTGCGGCCAATGGCGGCACGTTACAAGTGCCAAAAATGGACATTGGTGAGCATGGTTTTATTAGTGTAGTTAGCGATACAGAAGGCAATATGATTGGGCTACATTCGATGGGCTAATTATGTTGAAGTGAGCAGTGTTTCGTTGAACCGAGATAAAACTAAGCCCTAGTATTACGCTAGGGCTTATTGGTTTCACTTTTACTTAGCTTGTTCAGCCTTTACTTACTTTAAGCACCAGAGAAGCTTTTAAGCCGCCCATTGAGCTCTTGCTGAGCGTTAGGCTGCCTCGGTAGCTGTGCGCCATTTCATTCACGATATTAAGCCCTAAGCCTGTTCCTGGTGTGGTTTCATCAAGTCGAACGCCACGTTTGGTCACTTGCTCAAGCTTCTCTTCAGGAATGCCTTGGCCATCATCTTCGATCACCAATTCTATGTTGCCATCGTCGAGTTCATTTGCATGGACACGAATAATGCTGCCCGCCCACTTGTAACTGTTCTCGAGTAGGTTACCGACCATTTCATCAAGGTCAGTTTTTTCTACCGCCACTTCAATCTCAGAGTCTAGCTCGTTAATCATGGTGACTTCATTGGCGGCATAAACTTTATCAAACGCCATTGAGATCGCTTCGACACGCTCACAAGGTGAAGACTTCACCGAAAGAATGTTCATTGCACCTGCCATACGAGCGCGGCCAAGGTGATAATCGATTTGGCTTTGAATCTGATGAATGGGCTGTTGCAGCAGTGCCTTGTCATCCTCTGGAAGTCGCTCTATCTCATTTTTTAGAACTGAAAGCGGTGTTTTCAACGCATGAGATAAGTTGCCCGCGTGGTTACGAGCTCGCTCTAATAGCTCTTGATAGTGGAAGAGCAGGGCATTGAGATCAGAGACTAATGGAGAAACTTCTTTTGGGTAGTTATCGCTTAACCCTTGTTGCTCGCCGTTTCTTAGCATCACCAGTTCGCGTTGCATCTTGCTGAGCGGTAATAACGACCAACTGACTTGAATACCGATCAACATCAGCACACCAACAAACAGCAGCATTAGGATCAACCAGACTTGGCCAGTAAGCTCTGTCAGAGTCGACTCTAGCGGATCTTCGTCAATACCAATGGTGATCGTGACAGGGTCGCTCAGTTCAGGCAGGTAGATATCTTGCTCGATGTAAATCAGCTTTTCTTTCTCAGGCCCTTTGACTGATGTGTGAATTGGCGAACGCTTGATGGTGAGGTCTTTATCCCATAGCGAGCGAGATCGAATGATCTGCTCTTGGGTAGCGGCGCGCCAATAAATACCACTGTAGGGCTGGTTGAACCTAGGATCAGACAGGCGTTCAGCCATGATCAGGTTACCACTGTCATTGGTTTCGATATTGGCAGTTAACTCGTCCATGGTTAAGCCGAGTTGCTGCTTCATGTCGTCGACGAGGTAGTCGTTAACCAGTTTCGGAATCCCGACACCTGCCGCTAATATCATCGCACCTAGCCAAAAAGCCGCAGCAAGGAGCAAGCGGCTTTTTAGACTGATGTTTTTAAGTGTTCGTTTCTTTAGATTCATGCATTTCCAGCCTACCTTTGCTCATCGTAACTTATCGTATTGAGATGATCAGAACAGGCTGTCCACTTAATTGATGGTTAGTCTTGATGTGATTGACGACTGAGTTATTCGGCATTCAGTTGGTAGCCAAGGCCACGAACGGTTTTGATGATCTTTGGTGCGATTTTTTTGCGAATACGACCAATGAACACCTCAACCGTGTTTGAGTCGCGGTCGAAGTCTTGTTTATAGATGTGTTCAACCAGCTCTGTGCGCGAGATAACCTTGTTTTGGTTATGCATGAAGTACGCAACGACTTTATATTCTAGCGCGGTAAGGCTAACCGCTTGGCCTTGCCACAACACTTTAGAACTGCGTGTGTCTAGGCTTAGGTCGCCGATTTGAAGTATTGGTGCAGCACTGCCTGATGCGCGGCGCAGTTGAGCACGGATACGGGCAATCAGTTCGACCATCTCAAATGGCTTAGTTAGGTAGTCATCAGCACCCGCGTTCAAGCCCTCAACACGTTGAGTTAGTGTGTCACGAGCACTTAAGATAATCACAGGTGTGTTGATATTTTCGTCTCGAATGCCTTTTAATACCGTTAGGCCGTCAAGCTTAGGTAAACCTAAATCGAGGACAATCGCGTCCCATTCTTCTGACGTTGCACGGTAGAGTGCGTCAATACCGTCTTGAGAAAGCTCTGGAACCCAGTCGGCTCCCTCAAGTGTTTCAATAATTTGTTGGCCCAAACGAGGCTCATCTTCAACGACTAAAATTTTCATAATTGTTCTTCTTAATTCTTGTAATGACGGTTCGTCGTGCTTAACTATTCGTTGTGCTTAGCTCTTCGTCGTACGTAACTAGTCGCCGTGTTTAATTGCGTTTTTAAAGTTGCGGCCTTTAATCATAAGCATTTCTAACGTCTCAGCGTTGTATTCGACTTTGATGATGTTGTTTTGGTAATTGATTTTTAGTTCATACACCCAAATGTCGTCATCTTCTTCTAGTTCTACTTTTATGATTCTGCCATGAAGATCGTTTTCAACCGCGGCATACATTTCTGAGAAAGGGCGAATGTAGCCTTCTCGTACGGCTTCGTAGACTTCGTCTTGGTCTTCTTCAAATTCGATGCTGGTTCCTGCTTTATGAACGTCCTGCACTAATTCATGACCATTATGATGTGAGTCAGCCCATGCGCCAGCAGAAACAAATAAGCCTAAGCTTATAGAAAACAAAGAAATCATAGCTTTACTAAACATAGCGAATCCTAGAGAAGGTTGATAGCGTTCAGTATAAAAAAGTAATTCTGAACAGAAAGTGAACCTGATTAATAATGAGAATTTGATACCGAAAAACTTAACGCTCAAATGGCGAAGGCCTTAATACATAACACTAACCGCCGAGTGTTAAGAACGTAAGACTTACCTTAATTCTTAACCTTAACGCTGCTGTAGTTCGTCTTCGAATATCTTGTCTCTCATTTTCCAAAAGCGTCCGACCTTACGTGCAATCACGAATTGAGGTGGGCGGAATCTATGTTGGTGAGCAACCACTTTCGTTGGTGACGCTTCTTCAAAAGGGCGGTGCCTGTCTGCAAGGTGAGGGCGAACAAACTGGTCTTTGAAGTTCTGCTTCTGCTTTTTGGTGGTTAATGACCAGAACTCATGCACTTGCGCTTGGTTTTCACCACGATAGGTGACCTTAAGTTGTGATTTACCTTTCTCGTCTTTAAGCACGTTGAGGTCCATTTCCAAACATTCAAATACCAAGGCATCTTTTAGGTTCAGTGCTTCTTTCAGCTTTTTGTCTGGGTCGACTAAGGTTGCATCGCACTCATGGCAAATGCGCGCGGCAATGTCGTTGTCCGCACCACATTCACCGCAATATTTCGCTCGGAAACGATAGTTGCAGTGCTCGCGTTCGCCCGTGTCTTCATCGGTAAAGTAGCCTTGGCATTTGCGCCCAAAGTGCTCAAGTAAGAAGCCATTGCTGTCTAGCTTGCCCCAAAAGTTATTATTGAAGCCGCACGCCGGGCAGGGGATGGTGATGATTTCACTGTCTGAATCGGGTTTAGGGTCGCCCACTTCAGGTTGGTAAAGGTCGTAACTGTTGCCCGCATAGTCGAGCACCAAACACTCTTTCTTACCTGGGGATAGGCGTAAACCACGGCCAACGATTTGTTGATACAAACTGATTGATTCTGTCGGGCGTAAAATCGCGATTAAATCGACATGTGGCGCATCAAAACCTGTGGTTAATACCGATACGTTAACCAAGAATTTGATTTTACGTTCTTTGAAGTCGCTGATTATTTGGTCACGCTCGAGAGTTGGTGTATCACCAATCACAATTGAAGCTTCACCTTCTGGCAATAAGCCGAGGATCTCTTGCGCGTGTCGAACGGTCGCAGCGAATACCATGATGCCGAGTTTGTCTTGGGCTAGGTGAATGATTTGGTCGACAATCTGCGGGGTCGCTCGTTTCGATTGCTCGATCACCATGTCGAGTTCTGCTTCTTTGTAGCGGCCAGTGCTCGCTGGCTTTAACTGGGAGAAGTCGTAGCTCAACACGGGTGCATCGATCATACGTGCAGGAGTTAAGAAGCCTTCGTCGAGCAGGTAACGAATCGGCAGCTCAAAAATACAGTCGCGGAAGAAGCGTGGCTCATCTGAACGCACTTGACCGCGAGTGTGGTATTGATAAATCCAACCCATCCCAAGACGATATGGGGTCGCTGTTAATCCAAGTACCTTGATACCAGAATTATTCTCGCGTAAGTGAGTAATGACTTTCTGATAACTACTGGTCTTTTCATCGGGAACACGGTGGCATTCGTCGATAACCAACAGCGAAAATTGGTTAGAGAATGAATCGAGATTTCGCACCACAGATTGCACCGAAGCAAATACGACTTGTTGGTCGGTCTCTTTGCGTCCTAAACCCGCAGAGAAAATCGAGCCTTTCAGCCCGTAACCTTCATACTTTTCATGGTTCTGTTCAACCAACTCTTTTACGTGAGCAAGTACCAACACTCGACCTTTCGCAAGCCTTGCCAACTCTGCAATCACAAGGCTTTTTCCTGCACCTGTCGGAAGCACGAGAACAGCCGGAGTTTGGTGTTTTCTGAAGTAATGAATCACTGATTTTACTGAATCAGCTTGGTACGGGCGGAGTGTATACATATCGCGTCTTGTAAGAAGGAAAACAAATAGTGTGAAATAGCTCAACTAATTGAGCAAAGGTGACTATAATACCCGACTTAGATTAGTTGAGGTATTCATGCGTTTAGATAAATTTCTGTGCGATGCATTAGGCGTCACTCGAAGAGAAGCAACACACTTATTAAAATCCAAGGCAGTGACAGTAAATGATGTCATTCAAAAAAGCGGTTCACTCAAGGTAACTGAAGAGTGCGTTGTGGAATGGCAAGGCAATGAACTGAATGTTCACGGCCCACGTTACATCATGCTTTATAAGCCAGAAGGCTTTGTTTGTTCGCATGAAGATGGCGCAAATCGTATCGCGTTTGAATTACTTGATGAAATCAAAATGGACAAGCTGCACTTTGCTGGCCGTCTAGATATTGATACAACAGGTCTTGTGTTGATTACCGACGATGGTAAGTGGTCTCACCGTATCACTTCGCCAAAGCACAAGTGCGAGAAGACGTACCGTGTGTGGTTGGTTGAACCTGTTGAAGACGATTACGTTGAAAAATTCAAAGAGGGCATCCAGCTTAAGAGCGAAGATGGCCTAACACTTCCTGCACACCTAGAAGTTCGTGCAGAGCGTGAAGTGCTGCTAACGATTCACGAAGGCAAATACCACCAAGTTAAACGTATGTTTGCTGCTCTTGGTAACAAGGTAGAAGCACTACACCGTGAACGTATTGGCGAAATTGAGATGGACGAATCTTTAGAGTTAGGTGAATACCGTTACCTAACGCAAGAAGAAGTCGATTCAATCTGGAAGTAGTCCTTAGCTAGAAGTTGCTCTTAACAAGAAATTGTTCTTAGCAAGAAACAACTTTTGCTGGAAATAACCCTTTCGTTGTAAAGCCGACCATGGATAGCGTCGGCTGATGATGTTGACTGGTACTAGGAAAGTCTCAGCCAATCTTTGACTCGCGTACTCACGCTAGTCCCTAGCTCTATCAGTTGAACATTCGGAGAACCATGCAAACATCGACCTCACAGAGCCCAAGCTCCCAACCAGAAACCCCTCAATTAGGCTTAATGCTGTTTTTGATTCTTGGCGCGATTGGTGCACTTACTCCGCTAGCCATTGATATGTATCTGCCAGCGATGCCGACCATTGCTAAAGATCTTGGTGTGACGGCGGGTGAAGTACAAATCACGCTAACAGCTTATACCGCAGGTTTTGCGTTGGGGCAGTTACTGCATGGCCCGTTGGCAGATAGCTACGGTCGTAAGCCTATATTGCTTATTGGTGTGTTCTTGTTTGCTATCGCGTCGATGGTGAGTGCGACAACACACGGTATTGAAGCGCTGACTTACATCCGTACCGCTCAAGGTTTTGCTGGTGCTGCGGCGGCTGTTATCATCCAAGCGGTGGTAAGAGACATGTTCGATCGTGAAGATTTCGCAAGAACCATGTCTTTCGTTACTTTGGTGATGACAGTTGCGCCATTGGTTGCTCCGATGATTGGCGGCTACTTAGCGTTGTGGTTCGGTTGGCGTTCAATTTTCTGGGTACTGGCTATTTTTGCTGTGATCGTGATTCTAGCGGTATCGATGAAGATCCCAGAAACGCTTCCTGCAGAAAACCGACAACCATTGCGCTTTAAAACAACGATTCGTAACTACGCTCGCCTGTGTAAGAACCCAACGGCGATGGGCCTGATTTTCTCTGGTGCATTCTCATTTTCAGGGATGTTTGCGTTCTTAACGGCAGGTTCATTCGTTTACATCGATATCTATGGCGTTCGCCCTGATCTGTTTGGCTATCTGTTCGGCTTGAATATTGTTGCTATGATCTTGATGACGAGCATCAACGGTCGAATCGTTAAGAAAGTGGGCTCTCACGCTATGCTCAGAGTCGGTTTAACCATTCAACTGTTTGCGGGCTTAGGTCTGTTAGTCGGATGGATGTTAGATATTGGTTTGTGGGGTATTGTGCCATTCGTGATGCTGTTTATCGGCACACTGTCTACCATTGGTAGTAACTCAATGGCGCTGCTTTTAAGCGGATACCCGAATATGGCCGGCACAGCTTCTTCGCTTGCGGGCACATTAAGATTTGGTACTGGTTCTGTGGTGGGGGCAATTGTTGCCATGCTACCAAGTGACACTGCAGGGCCAATGGCTATGGTGATGGCAGCATGTGCAATACTGTCAGCATTACTATATTGGACATTAGGAAAGAAGGCATAATGTCAAAATACTATATTGAAATTCAGAAGTTAGTGAACGATGCGCTGGGCGAGCTGTATGCTCTGCATAAGTCTGGCAAAGCGATCGACGCGCCTATCGCGAACAACCTTTATCTTGTTCGTTGGGTAACAAAAGCGATTAAATCTCAAGCTTATGATCGCGTGATTGTGCCTGACTTAGTTCGCTGGCAGAAACAGGGTCGCTCAAAAGGCAATAACTCTGATTTAACTTTTACCTTTAAACGCATTTCTGCATTTTACGGACGTTTTTTCCCTGAAGGCGAAGAGCCTAAAGTGCTAAAAGACAGTGATGTTGAAGCGTTCATGGACAAAATGTACGAGATGGGTTGGAGCGTATCGAGTGAAGACGAGCTAACGACTGGCGGCAAGATTCAATTCTTCACCGATGGCGAGCACTCTTTTGCTTTGTGTGGCAAACAATGTGACGACTCTTTCGACGGTGAGTTGATGGTTAAGCCAATGAACTGGTTTGTTCGTGGTAACCACGCAGAGTTCATCCAAGCGGCGATGGAAGCGGGTTTCATGCTTCACAAAGTAACGGACTATAAGTCTGCGGTGAAGTATCACGGTGAATACATCGTTTACCCTGCTAACCAAGGCAACCAACTGGCTGAGATCCCAATTAGCGTTATCGGCTAATAGCGGATTCGAGATGCGAGATGAGAGATACGAAGAGCGGAATTATCCGCTCTTTTTTTGCCTCTCATAGCGCGTGTCGCTAATTTGCTGTTAAGTCTTTTCGCATCACGTTACCCGAATTCACTTTTAATCTTTCCGCATCCCGTCACCCTAATCTTGCATCTGCTTTTAATCTTTTGCATCTCGACACTCGAATCCCGCATCTGCTTTTAGTTTTTCGCATCCCGTGACTCTAATGCCGTATCCGCTTTTAACCTTTTCGCATCTCGACACTCGAATCCCGCATTTGCTTTTAATCTTTTCGCATCCCGTTACCCGAATCTCGCATCTGCTTTTAATCTTTTCGCATCCCGTTACCCGAATCCCGCATCTGCTTTTATTCTCTTCGCATCTCGTTACTCGTATCTCTTATCTATTCTCTCGCTTGCTTCTCAATCGCCTTTACCATGCCTTTAAAGATAAATAGGTGAGCAGGCATCATCGCAAACCAATACAGTAACCCTAGAAAGCCTTTAGGGTGCCACCACGCTGAAATGTTCAGCTCGCGAGAGTCTCCGAGGTCAGAGACGGTAATCTCGAGTCGCCCTAAACCGGGGCCTTTCATACCGAAAAGCAGGGATAAAAACTGATTCTCTTCACAGCGAATGACCTTCCATGAATCGATTTTGTCACCGACTTTTAGGTTGGGCCCTTCTGGCATTTGTCGAACCGGTACACCGCCACCGAAAAGAACATCCAACCATTCGCGTGTGCGCCATAAAGTGTTAGCAAAGAAGTAACCTTGCTTCGGGCTTCCGATTTGCTGAGCAACATGCCAAAGCGATTCCAATGAAGCGCTTGAGGTGATACTTGCGCCTGTTTTCTTCGGGTAATAGCCATACCCAGCTTGCCAGCGTTTGAATGCGGTTTTATCAAAGCCCCACACATTGCTTTTGACAAAGTTTCCTTCAGCGTGAATGGCTTGTTCAACCATATTTTCGAACGAGATAAGCTTCTGAGGGTACTTTTCTCTGATGGTGGTCGAACTGGCGATGAAGTCGTGCTTTAAGCCTGCAAGCAGTGCTCTGCCTATGTTGGACGGTACAGAAGTCACCACGCCTAACCAATATGAAGCAATCTTTGGTGTCAGTAGCGATGTCGCCCATAGCCTGAGTGGACGATCGGCAGTTTTGGCAATATGAGCAAACTGGTTTCGGTAAGAGACAATATCCGGGCCGCCAACCTCAAAGGTTTGGCTTTCGCTAGGCGTGTCTTGTGCAAGTTTCAACAGGTAATGGTTCAGGTTCTGCAAGGCAATCGGGTTGGCTTTAGAGTCGACCCACTTTGGCGCAATCATGATAGGCAAGTTGTACACGAAATCTCGCATGATCTCGAATGCCGCAGAGCCGGGGCCTATGATGACGCCTGCTTGGAGCTCGGTTACCGGTACAGGTCCTTTACGAAGCAGTTCGCCAGTTTTCTTTCTCGCTTGAAGATGCTCTGAATCACCTGTCTGAGGCTGTAAAGAGCTCAGGTAGATGACGTGTTGATTCTTTGGGCCAAGAGCCGAAACAAAGTTACGGGCTAAGTTCAGCTCATAATCGATAAAGTCGTGGCCTTCTGCCATGCCATGGACGAGAAAGAAGATAAGATCAAAGTCGGGGACTAAGGCTTGTGTCGCAGCTTGATCGGCCAGATCAAGATACTCAAGCGATAAGTTTTCGTGAGGCTCGGTTCGTGCCTTTAAATAGTCGATATGCCTTGCTGCTGCCGTGACTTGATAGCCTTGCTCAAGCAGGAGAGGGAGGAGTTGCGAACCAACATATCCAGAAGCGCCTAAAACCAGTACTTTCTTCATTGTTACTCCATTTATATCTGTGGTTAAAAACCGAACATTGATATAATAGCGCGATATTTATCTTTATTCATCAATACGTTCCGTTTAGGTCTTTCTCTATGTTGCTCTCTTCAATTATTCATCACACACGAGGTGATTTTGTTCGCAGGCTTATTGCGATTGCACTGCCTATCACCTTGCAGAGCATTATGTTTTCAAGCCGAGGCTTGGTGGATGTATTGATGTTGGGGCAACTTGGCGAAGCAGACATTGCAGCTGTGGGTGTGGCGAGCCGAGCGATGTTCGTGACGACCATTATGCTGGTGGGTGTTACCACGGGCGGTGCTCTTCTTACTGCTCAATATTGGGGCGCGGGTAACAGACAAGGTGTGAGAGAAAGTACCGCGCTGACTTGGCTGGTTTCGACACTGTTTGCGTTACTGACCATTGCATTTTTCGTTTCATTTCCTGCACAAATCATGGGCGTGACAACCGACTCTCAAGAGGTCATCAACCTAGGCGTTGAATACATCGTCATTACCTCATTTAGCATGCTAGCGGTATCGTGTGTCAGCAGTATGGCTGTAGGTTTGAGAGCGATGCATAAACCTGGGCTAAGTACCTTCTTTAGCGGTATCGGCATCCTGTCTAATGTGTTCTTAAACTGGGTACTGATCTTCGGTAACCTAGGCTTTCCTGCGCTTGGAATCAAAGGTGCGGCGATTGCGACGGTACTGAGTGGCGCGATTGAAGTGGCGACTTTGTTTGGTTATCTCTATTTCTCTAAGCATTTGTTAGCTTTTAAGTTCTGCGATATTAAAGCGGCAGCTTCGATCGATAAGGTGATTCGCTTCTTGAAGCTTTCTCTGCCGACCACGTTTAACTTCTTAGCATGGGCGGGTGGTTTGTTTGCTTACCACGCGATCATGGGACAATCGGGCGTTCAAGGTCTGGCTGCGCTATCGGTCATGACGCCGGTTGAGTCTATCTCATTGAGTTTATTGATTGGCCTTTCGAACGCGGCAGCGGTTCTAGTGGGTAACCAGCTTGGCGCGAAAAACAATGAAGCGGTTTACTATCAAGCACTTGGCTTAACCATTCTGTGTTTCTTAACCAGTATCGTTGTGGCCGTTTTTCTCTACTTCGTTCAAACGCCAATACTCAGTGCCTTCAGCGCCTTGACGGAAGAAACAAGAGCCCTCTCAGAGAAGTTCATTCTGATCCTCAGTGTGGGTATTGTCATTCGCTCGGTGCCATTGACTGTGATCGTTGGGGTGTTAAGAGCGGGTGGTGATGTGAAGTTCTGCCTCTATCAAGATTTGATTGCTCAGTGGGTGATCGGTATCCCATTGGCAGCCATCGCGGCTATCTATTTTAAGTTTCCACCTGAGTGGGTATATCTGCTTTTCCTCACGGAAGAAGTTCTCAAGTGGGGCGGGTCGCTCTATCGCATGAAAACAAGAAAATGGATTAAAAACTTGATAGGAAGTTGAAGTAGGGCGCACCAATCGCATCACTTTATCTTTGGCGTGTGATCTATCTTTCAAAATACTTTCTCCTAACAGGGAATTAGTGTAGATTCTCCTTCCAAATTCTAACTAATGCGAGCTGTTTAATGTTAAAGCTGTCAGACCTATGTAAAGGCTATGTCGATGGGGGGGAGTTTCACCCTGTTTTGCAAGGTGCTGAATTAACATTAAACCAAGGTGACCAGCTGGCATTAATGGGAGAAAGCGGTTCAGGTAAAAGTACGTTACTGAATCTTATCGCGGGTTTAGACCTAGCGGATTCAGGTGAAATTGCTTTCCCTCACTTCAATATGCACGACTCAACCGAGCGTGACCGCACCGCTTATCGCAGAAACAACATTGGCCATATTTTTCAGCAGTTCAACTTACTGCCAACGCTAAATATTGCCGATAACATCCGCTTTTGCCGTCAGTTAAAAGGCTTACCTGAAGACAAAGGTCTCTGGAGGCAGATTCTCTCTGCTTTAGATCTTATGCCTTTGCTTGGCCGTTACCCTGAAGAAGCGTCTGGTGGCCAACAACAACGTGCGGCCATTGCGCGTGCGTTGTATATGGAACCGAAAATCTTGTTGGCCGATGAGCCGACCGGAAGTTTAGATGAGCGTAATGCAGAAGCGGTAATGCGTTTGCTGACCTCTTTGGCTCGTCAATTAGAATGTACGTTGCTGTTGGTAACGCACAGTGAAAAAGTAGCTCTGCACATGGATGGCAGGATCCGTCTACAAGGAGGGCAACTGCATGTTATGGCCCGTAGTTAAGGCGCTACTCGGTCACTATCGACGTTACCCACTGCAGATTATTTTGGTATGGCTTGGTTTAACCCTCGGCGTATCACTTTTGGTTGGTGTTACTGCTATCAACCAACACGCCAAGCAAAGCTATGCGCATGGTGAAAAACTCTTTTCGAATCCTCTTCCTTACCGTATTCGACCAAAACACAACGCCAATAAAATCCCGCAAGGCTTTTATATCCAGCTTCGCCGTGAAGGCTTTCAACAGTGTTCTCCTCTTGATCACCATCGTATCACTGATGAAAATGGCGCAAACTTCATGGTTGTCGGCATAGACCCTGTCTCTATGCTTCAGCTACAACCTGGTATTGCGTTAAAAGATCTCACCGCTTTGAACCTCATGAAGCCACCATATCCAATCCTTGTCAGTGATGATCTTGCTGAACACATGGAATGGCACAACGGTGATTACATCCCTTTGATGGATGGTTCTGAACTTGGTCCTGTGGTTGTTGATCAAAATAATATGATTAATGGTACAAGGTTGATTGCGGATATCTCCTTGCTCCGAATGCTTAAACGCAGTGCGGGGCTTTCAGTGATTGCTTGTTCAGACATGCCCACCGAGAAGTTTGAACGTCTTAAAAACATGTTACCCAATGGTTTGACGATCTCTCGTAGCTCTAAGGCAGAACTTGAGTCGCTAACCAGTGCGTTCCATTTAAATCTAAAAGCGATGGGTATGCTGTCGTTTGTGGTCGGCTTATTCATTTTCTATCAAGCGATGTCGTTGTCGTTTATTCAGCGCCAACCGTTAGTCGGAATCTTAAGACAAACAGGTGTATCGGGCTGGCAATTGGCTAAAGCGCTGTGTTTAGAATTGCTGATATTGGTCGTACTGAGCTGGATCTGCGGTAATGTATTTGGGGTCATGTTAGCCAACCAATTATTACCAGCGGTATCTTCAAGCTTAGGCGACTTATACGATGCCAACGTTGGCTTAACGATCGACTGGAATTGGCGATGGAGCGGCTACAGCTTATTGATGGCGTTACTTGGCGCGTTCTTAGCGTGTGCTTGGCCATTGGTGCGCTTGCTTAGATCGCAACCGATTCGTTTAACCTCTCGCTTATCTTTGATGCGCTTTGCGGGTACAGAGTTTACTTGGCAAGCATTGATTGGCTGTGGCTTCTTGGTTGCCGCTGTCGCAGTGTATCAAGCCCCTCAGACTCAAGAAACGGGTTTTGCGATTATTGCGCTAATGCTGATCAGTGTGGCGCTATTTACCCCGGTTTTGATGTGGAAGTTATTTAATAGCCTCTCTTATTCATTGCGCTGGGTTCGTGCTCGCTGGTTCTTTGCTGATGCAGCGTCAAGTATGAGTTACCGTGGCGTAGCGACCATGGCCTTTATGTTGGCCTTAACAGCCAATATTGGTGTAGAAACCATGGTGGGCAGCTTTAGAGATACCACTGATAAATGGCTAACACAGCGTTTGGCTGCCGACCTGTATATCTACCCAACCAACAATGCCGCTGCTCGTATGAGTAATTGGTTATCTGACCAACCTGAAGTGGATTCGGTTTGGTGGCGTTGGGAGAAAGATGTTGCGTCTCCAGTCGGTAGTATTCAGGTGGTCAGTACAGGCCCTTCTGAAGGCGAACTAGAAGCGCTGACAATTAAATTAGGTATTCCGAATTACTGGTATCACTTACATCACTCTAAAGGTGTGTTGATCAGTGAATCGATGTCTCTCAAGCTGGGGATTCGCCCTGGCGACTACATCGACCTCTATGACAGTCTCGGCTCTGGTTGGCAGGTTGTCGGTGTGTATTACGATTATGGTAACCCTTACCATCAAGTCATGATGTCGCATCGAAATTGGCTGTATGGGTTTGCAGGGCGGGGTAATGTCGGTCTTGGGGTAATACTCAAAGACGATGTGAATTCACAAGGGCTTCGCAGCCGATTAGAAAGTGTATTCAGGCTTGGCTCTGAGCGTGTGTTCGATAACAACAATATTCACAGTCAAGCGATGCGGGTGTTCGATAGGACGTTCGCGATTGCAGATACACTCGGTAACATCACCTTGGTTATCGCCGTCTTCGGTATCTTCTTTGCGACGGTTGCGGGTGAAGTATCTCGCCAAAGGCATATTTCCTTGCAACGCTGTTTGGGTGTATCGGCGAAAGAACTGATCTTGACAGGTAGTTTGCAGCTGTTTGTGTTTGGGCTTATTTCCTCCTTAATTGCGATTCCGCTCGGATTAGCGCTAGCGAGCCTAATTGTTGATATCGTGATAAAGCAGTCTTTTGGGTGGTCACTCGAGTTACAAGTGATTCCATGGGATTATTTGCAGACATTTGCATGGGCCATGGCAGCATTGATGCTAGCTGGTGCTTTACCAGTGATGAGAATGATTCGGAACACTCCGATGAAGTCACTGAGGGATGCGCTTTAGTATGTTTTTAAGGAATATTTCAACTAAGTTAAGACAACGAATCCTGTCTTCTCTTCTCTTAATAAGTTTCTTTGGCATCTTTTTAAGTGTTTGGGGTTATTACTCCTATTTCATCGATCCTGGTGAAAAGGGCGTGAATGAAGTTAACTCAATATTGGTTAATGAACACTTCAATGTGTTCGAACCTGTTTTGCCAGACCGTAATGTTTCGCTACCACAAGATTTTAAGTTCCACCCAGAGTTTCAGCACGAGTGGTGGCATTACTTCGCGTCTTTGAAAGGTGATGATGGTAAAGACTATTCTGTTCAGTGGAGCTTTTTCCGTATAGCAACGGACGAACGAGAAACACCAGGGTGGCAAAGCCCTCAAGTCTATATCTCAAATGTAGTGGTCTCTTCTAAATCCAAAGTATGGAAAGAACAGCGCATGGCTCGTGGTGGCATTGGCCAAGCGGGAATGACTAATCGTCCATTCAGGCTTTGGATTGATAACTGGAACTGGCGTGCACTCGGCAACACCCCATTCCCAGGGCGCCTTCAAGTGCAAACTGATACGTTTGGACTTGAGCTAGACACCATTGCAAAAGGGCCCTATGTACTCAACGGCGATAACGGCTATCAGAAAAAGCACGACTTATTGCCTGTCGCGTCTTATAACTTCAGCGCTCCATTTTTATCGTTGAGTGGTGTGTTGAACCTAGACGGCATTACCAAGGAAGTGGAAGGAACAGCGTGGGTACATAAAGAGTGGGGCAGTGGCTTACTTGGAGTGGGTCAACAAGGTTGGGATTGGTTTGTGTTTAACCTCGATGACGGCACAGCGTTGAGCATTAACCGTTACCGTCATAACCAACAGCTGCCTTACGTATTCGGTACCTTGGCAACGCGCTCAGGCAAAGTTTACCAGTTAACGGAATCCGACATTTCTATTCAACCGTTGCAAAATACAACGTTGATGAATGGAAGACGGATGCCTTTACAGTGGATCATTAACGTCCCTAAGCATGATATCAACCTCACAACGCGTATTATACGCAGGGATATGTGGCTTCCTTTTGTCATACCATATTGGGAAGGGCCGATTAAGGCGAGCGGGAGTCATGAAGCGACAGGCTTTATGCAGTTAACTGGCTACTAAAAAACACCTAAGGCTATCATTTGATAGCCTTTTTTTATGCCTGCGACTTTTAGCCACCCCAATGAATTGTGCATACAGGTTCGATGATCTCATCTATACTTAATTTATGGTGCATAACAACATTATGGAATATACGACGTATTGTTTAGTATTTGTAGGAAAAACCGAAGTTAAACATCCGAAGAAGTGATTATCTATCAATTAAACTTGGATATAAACTCGTGGTTATTCTTTGTTATTCGTTTATTTAAATAATAAATATAAGGGCGAAATCATGACCGACGTCATCCGTGACTTCTTTAAAATGGAATCTGCTGGCGGCATCATACTAGTCATCGCTGCGGCGATCGCAATGTTTGTAGCAAACTCACCACTGAACGAAATGTACCAAGGTGTACTACATAGTTACGTTCTTGGTATGTCTGTGTCTCACTGGATTAACGATGGCTTAATGGCTGTCTTCTTCCTTCTAATCGGCTTAGAAGTTAAGCGCGAACTTTTAGAAGGCGCATTAAAGTCTAAAGAGACAGCAATCTTCCCAGCTATCGCAGCTGTGGGTGGTATGCTAGCTCCTGCACTTATTTACGTGCTATTTAACTCAAGTAACCCTGAAGCGCTTCAAGGTTGGGCTATCCCAGCTGCGACTGATATCGCATTCGCATTGGGTATCATGGCTCTTCTTGGTAACCGTGTACCGGTAAGCTTGAAGGTATTCCTGCTAGCACTGGCAATTATCGATGACCTAGGTGTTGTTGTTATCATTGCACTGTTCTACTCAGGCGACCTATCAACGCTTGCACTTACAGTTGGCTTCATCGCGACTGGTGTGTTGTTCATGCTAAACAACAAGCATGTGACTAAGCTGAGCGTTTATCTCATTGTTGGTGCAATTCTGTGGTTCGCAGTATTGAAGTCTGGTGTTCACGCAACATTAGCAGGTGTAGTAATCGGTTTTGCTATCCCACTGAAAGGCAATAAAGGGGAGCGTTCTCCGCTGAAACACCTAGAGCATGCTCTGCACCCATACGTCGCTTTTGCAATTTTGCCAATCTTCGCATTTGCAAACGCAGGTATCTCACTAGAAGGCATCTCAATTTCAAACCTTACAGGTATGCTACCGCTTGGTATTGCTATGGGTCTATTGGTTGGTAAGCCACTAGGTATCTTCCTATTCAGCTGGGGTGCTGTGAAAACCGGCGTAGCTAAGCTTCCTGAAGGTGTGAACTTCATGAACATCTTCGCGGTATCTGTGTTGTGTGGTATTGGCTTTACGATGTCTATTTTTATCTCGTCATTGGCATTTGGTCCAACGAACGCAGATTTTGATACGCTTGCTCGATTAGGTATCCTGATGGGCTCAACGACGGCAGCTATCTTAGGTTACTTCCTGCTAAGTATTTCTCTACCGAAAACTAAGCATCAAGAAGTAAAACTATAATCGGTAGTAGGCTCGTTTAATAGGGAGTCTACTCACTGAGTAACAAGTCAACTTCTGAGTAGCAAGAAGAGTCACAGAGTCTCCCTCGACTCATGTGACGACAAAGAACAAAAAAGCCGTGATGGGCAACCCTATCACGGCTTTACTGATCATATAACTAAGCTGCTGTTTTTCGACACTCGCTCTACGTCACACCTAGAACCACAGTGACAATGTCACGCTATTTTTCAAGCGTGGTAAATATGGTCCACTCCTCGACGATTTGTTCACTTAACCCTACCACAGTCGCTGTTACCTTACGGTTCAATGCGTGTGAAGTAGGGTCGTCGCCATCGCTTTCTAGGCGCTCTTCACCATAGCCGACAATTCGCACTCGCTCTGGTTCGATACCATTCGACAGTAACTCGTCTTGAACATTGTTTGCTCGTTTCTTTGATAGGTCTAAGTTGTACTCGTTAGAACCCACTTTACTCGCATAGCCTTGTATTTCAATCGAGGCACTTTTGTAGGTTTCAAGAAACTCTGCCATGGTGCTGATCTGGTCTGAGAAGATCGGGTTCACTTCAAATGAGTCATGAGCAAAGAGTATTTTTAGCTGTCTGACTTCTTCCGCACGAATCGTTTCTCCACAACCATCATTGTCGACTTGTGATGTCTCAGGCGTACCTGGACATATATCACGAGCGTTCACCACACCATCTCTATCATCGTCTTGCAGGTCTGCAATCTGTTCTGCTTCAGGTGTCTCGATATAAGCCTCTTCCTGCTGGTTTGAACAGGCAAATAAAGTCATCGTTAACACGGGAAGTAATAAGTAAGGTATTTTCATCATTAATACTCCACGGGCGTAGTCCACTCTTCTGGAATGTCGACCAGTAGAGCGTTCAATAAAGAACCTGTAGCGTTCATCACACGGTACTTAGCGTACTGCTCTGAATAGTGGGCATCTAGGTAATCTTTACGGGCTTCAAATAGTTCGTTCTCAGTGTTGAGTAAGTCAAGCAAAGTACGTTTGCCTATTCGGTATTGTTTTTCATATGCGATAACAGTTTCCGAAGCTGAGTCAACATGGTCGGATAGAAAGTTCTTTTGTTGTAACGTTAGATCCAATGCACTCCACGAGAGGCGAAGACCTTCTTCCACCTGACGATAAGCTCGATCTCTCAGATCTTTTGCTTTGTTCAGTTGGTATGCCGCAGCTTCTGAATTAGCACTGTCTGTTCCGCCGTTGTACAAGTTATATCTCATGCGAAGCATCGCGAGGGTCTCTTGACTAGAGCCTTCATCGCCACCTGCATCATCACGCCATGACTGAGATGCTTCAATAGAGAAGGTAGGGTAGTTCACGCCCTTTGACTGTTTGTATTGGAAGTGGGCTGAATCGACATCTGCGTTTGCAACTTTGATCACTGGGTGTTGGTCTAATGCATCAACAATGGCGTCCGTTAACGACAAAGGAATTTGAGAAATATCGGCTCTTGGGTAAATCAAGCCTAAAGGTTCTTGACCAACCACTCGTCTAAATTGGGTGTGTGTATCGATCAAATTATTCTGTGCGGCCAATAAGTTACCGTGAGCTTTTGCTATCCTAGCTTCAACTTGCGACACATCCGCAGTTGAACCTATTCCGGAGTTAGCCCGTTTCTTAATGTCTTTATAGATTTTTTTGTGTATTGAAAGGTTACTTTCAGACAGTGCCAGCACTTCAGTGGCCTTCACTGCATCTAGATAGATTTGGGTCACCTCCAAGGCTTTGTCTTCGGCGTCTGCGATCAATTGCAAGCGAACCGACTCAGCTTCTGCGGCGGTACGATCAATGTCGTACAGAGTCGCGGAACCATCCCACAGCAATTGAGTGAGGGAGATCGTAGCTTCCTTTCGTGTTAGATCCGTATCGGGACCGTTGTTTGGTGCAGGGTTTATACCTTCATAACCAATACCGGCGTCAAGGTCGATACTTGGCTTGTATGCTCCTCCTGAGGCATCGTTACGTTTTCGCACGCTCACATATTCGTTGAAGATGCTTTTTATCTCTGGATTCGTTGCCAAGGTAATAGCAACAGACTGTTCCAGAGTCTGAGCGGCGAGTGGTGTTGCAGCAACTAAGCAGCATAAGATGGATAATTTAAACAATTTCAAAGTAGCTCTCCTTCTACTTTCAATGTCTCATCCGTTTCCCAACCTACGTTTATCGCTGAATTGAGAGAAGGGTATTAAACGAAGCTTAGGACATTTGCAAAAAAATGCGAAGTTTGTAGGTTTTTTTTTGAATGTAAGTCGCTATTGCTATTGACTAATTTAAAAAGCACCAGATTTACCAACTTTTAGTGAGTTGATTATCAATAGTGCCACTACTAGATTTATTGTAGGAAATAGCCACAGCGCAGGGTGGGATTGGTTCCGCGTTTGGCGTGTTCTGGGCAGAAGTGGGAATATGGATATGGGAAACATCAACCTAAATATACTAGGCCTTGTTAGCGGGAGCGTAGTGCTCGACGCTCAAGGTCAAGTTAGACGTTTGTCTCCGGGCGAACAACCAGCCGCTAGCGACGTAATTATCAGTTTTGATACTAGTGAAGAGAGTGTGCCAAGTGTTTCTGCACGTTTTGTAGATAACCAGGGCCAACAAAATGTGCTAGACACTGATGATGCGATCGCTCAAGTTCAGCGTGCTATTGAAGAAGGATTTGATCCAACAGAACTAGGAGATGAGTTTGATACTGCTGCTGGTGAAGAAGGCTCGAGTTTGACCAACAGCGGTAGGATTGAACGTACTGGAGCTGAAACTCAAGCCGCCACAAATTTTGAAACTGAAGGGTTTGAGTCTCAAGGATTGTCAGAAACTCAAAGTATTGCTCTTTTTGATGTCATCGCTTTTGCGCTTATTTCAGGTGACACTAACGTTATTGAGTTTGAGCAGGATGAACCAATTGAGACAGGCGGCGCCTTAATCAGCGATGATCCGGACGTTACCTTTATTGGCAAAGAGGTCGCTGGAGATAATGATCTCGGTACCTTTGTTGTAAACGAAGATGGTACTTGGACTTTCGTGGCCAACAGTCCTTATGATGAGCTTGCCGATGGCGAGCAAATTCAAGACACGACGACAGTACAAACCTCCGATGGAGGCGAACAAGTCATTACAGTAACGATAATTGGTACTGATGATGCGGCTGTGGCTACTGATGATTCGGGCAGTGTGACTGAGGACATTGATGTAGATGAAATCACCAATCAATTAGTGACGTCTGGTCAGATTGTGATTACAGATGTAGACAGCGACACTCCTACCTTTTCAGCTGATGGTGAGTTTAACCTCGTTGGTTCAACAAACGAATCACAGCTAGGTGTATTGAGCATAGCCCCTGATGGTGCTTGGACTTACGTAGTTAACAACGATGACGTTCAGTACTTGGATGACGATGAGTTCGTTACTGAAGTTTATACTGTGACAGCAAGTGACGGTACTACGAGTGAGGTGATCATCACTATTAACGGTGCCGATGACCCATCTGATATAACCGTAGGTGAAGGTGATTCAGATACTGGTGAAGTGACTGAAGATGTGGATGTAGACCTAGAGAGCAACAACTTAATGACTTCTGGGACACTAACGATCACCGATGTCGACGATAACGATGTCGCTGCTTTTCAACCAAACGGTGTATTTAATCCTGAAGGATCAACCAATGGTACCGCGTTAGGCATGTTGACCATTACCGACGATGGTGAATGGACTTACACCGTAGACAACGATGATGTGCAATATCTTGATGACGATGAGTTCGTTACCGAGGTTTACACAGTTACTGCGATTGACGGAACCACAAGTGAAGTGACCATCACCATCAACGGTGCCGATGATCCGTCAGAGATTACTGTTGGTGAAGGTGATTCTGACATGGGTGAAGTGACGGAAGATGTCGATGTCGATCCTGAAAGCAATGACTTGATGGCGACAGGAACATTGACGATCACTGATGTTGATGCCAATGATGTCGCTGCTTTTGAACCCAACGGAACGTTTAATCCGGAAGGTTCGACCAATGATACCGCGTTGGGTATGTTGACCATAACCGATGATGGAGCATGGACTTACGTCGTGGACAACGATGATGTGCAATACCTTGACGACGATGAGGTCGTCACTGAGGTTTACACGGTTACTGCTATTGACGGAACCACAAGTGAAGTAACCATAACCATCAACGGTGCCGATGATCCATCCGAGATTACCGTTGGTGAAGGTGACTCTGATATGGGTGATGTGACGGAAGATGTCGATGTCGATCCAGAAAGCAACGACTTGATGGCGACGGGAACACTGACGATTACTGATGTTGATGCTAACGATGTCGCTGCTTTTGAACCCAACGGAACGTTTAATCCAGAAGGCTCAACCAATGAGACCGCGTTAGGTATGTTGACCATAACCGATGATGGCGAATGGACGTACGTTGTAG
>NZ_JBFSVK010000023.1:0-99197 GCF_041467855.1 Vibrio sp. 10N.247.311.51
TTGACGGAACCACAAGTGAAGTGACCATCACCATCAACGGTGCCGATGATCCGTCGGAGATCACCGTTGGAGAAGGTGACTCTGATATGGGTGAGGTGACGGAAGATGTCGATGTCGATCCTGAAAGCAATGACTTGATGGCGACGGGAACACTGACGATTACTGATGTAGATGCCAATGATGTTGCGGCCTTTGAACCGAACGGAACGTTTAATCCAGAAGGTTCGACCAATGATACCGCGTTAGGTATGTTGACCATAACCGATGATGGCGAATGGACGTACGTTGTAGATAACGATGATGTGCAATATCTTGATGACGATGAGTTCGTTACTGAGGTTTACACGGTTACTGCGATTGACGGAACCACAAGCGAAGTGACGATTACCATCAATGGTGCCGATGATCCATCTGAGATTACCGTTGGTGAAGGTGATTCTGATATGGGTGAGGTGACGGAAGATGTTAATGTCGATCCTGATACCAACGAACTTTCAGCGTCAGGTACTTTAACGATTACTGATGTCGACACGAGTGACATGCCCGCCTTTAAACCTAATGGTGTGTTTACCCCTATTGGGTCTACTTATGCACTTGCTTTGGGTATGTTAACGATTACTCCAGAGGGCGCATGGAGTTATGTCGTTGATAACGATGCGGTTCAATACTTGAATGATGATGACACGGTTATTGAAAGATATGTGGTAACCGCGATTGATGGTGTAGAGCATGTTATCGAGATAACAATCAATGGTGTCAATGACGCACCTGAAGCGACCAGCTTTACGGTCGTTAATGATGAGGACGCGATTATACCTATTCTCTTCGATTCTGAAGATGGCGGCATGCCAGATTATATCTCGGATATAGAAGATGACCATGACGACATTCCGCTTAATATTCGAATCGAAAGTTTGCCAACCAACGGCAGCCTTTTGTATACCGATGAAAATGGCGTCACGAGAGAAATCGTACAGTCTGATGTTGATAATGGTGAGTTGTTTGTTCCGAACAATATCAGTTTTGTAGCTGGGCCTGGAGAAATGTTTGAAATGGGCTTTAGTGGCGATCCTGAGGATATGCCAGAGCTTGTTGATGGTTTCTATAATTGGGGGGTGGAAGTTTCACCAACAGAGAGACTTATTACGCTAGATAACGGTAATACGATTACACTAACGATCGAAGATAACAATAATAAACCGTTGAAGCAGTATCAAGGCGAACAATCTCATGTTGGTTTTGGTATTGGTGATACCGATGGTAGAGGTATGAACAAACAGGAGACCTTGGTCCTCGACTTTACTAATAATCCATTAGAGGTTGTTGATTTTGGTTTAGATGGGTTGGGTGGTTCATTTAACACTGATAGTAATGTTTATGTTGAAGTGCTCTATACCTTTGCTGATGGCACTACTCAGACGGAGCAATATCAAAAAGATCCAGGAGATACAGGGAATAGCCAAATTCTGTATGATTTTAGTTATTCTTCACCAGACAATCCGATTGTTGGGATGGAGCTGTCATCGACAGGGGGCAGTTGGGAGTTACGCTATGTCCAAGGTAACGAGGCGGTAACTGAAGACCCGCAGTTTGATTATGTCGCGGTCGACTCTAATGGTGCAGAAAGCGCGGTAGAGACGGTCACCATAGATATCGAAGAACCGCAGCAATATAACGTTATTAGTGCTGCGAGTAATGAACCTTTGTATGCCGAGTCTGGCAACGATCTGCTTATTGGAGATAGCGGAGACAACATCTTCACTTGGCTAGACTCTGCGCTCGACAACGGTACTGATATTATTAAAGATTTCGAGCTTTATACAGGTGGTTCTGGGGATCTGATTGACCTCAATGATTTGGTCGAAGACCCTCAAGATGAGACTCAAATGGCCGAGCTACTTGATGCGATTGAGGTCTCTGTCGACGGAGAAGATATCGCGTTGTCCATTCCAATCAATGGAGGGGATGATGTCCAAACTATCGTTGTTGAGGGGATTGCGACTGAACTGGGTGGTTCGGTTGACCTAGGTAATGACCTAGCCGTGCTGGGAGAGCTGATAAAAAATGATGCTGCTTAATTAGATAATGTGAAAGGTTCTAACGCTTAACGTAAGAAAAGCCCTCGATTTCGGGGGCTTTTTTGTGTCGAGTACCCGCTAAAGAAAAGGTATCGGAACAACACACAAAAAAAAGCCCAAACCAACGTGGTTTGGGCGGATACAAGTATAGGAGTTAATAAGGAAAATGCAGTAATTAAGAAAGCAGTGAGAAGAACAAGTTTGACGGCCTGTTAAACTTCTAAATACGCTGTTTTCTACCTAATTTATGACTCTCCATTTCTATTTCAGTTCCAAGAAAATTCATTATTTTTTTCTTTTTTTGTAAACACACAGCGATTCAATCGGTTAGTGCTGAGTTTTACTAACTGGTACGACCAATTTGTGAAAATGTGATGTTGCTTGCTTGTTAAATAAATGTACTGAGCGTATATTTCAAACAGTTGTTTAATACGAGTGATTGAAATGGCACCAAGAAGTACAACCAAAGACAAAATCTTAGATGTGGCTGAAGGCTTATTTGCTGAGCACGGTTTTAATGACACCTCTTTACGTACGATTACGAGTAAAGCGAATGTCAACTTGGCTTCAGTGAACTATCACTTTGGCGATAAGAAGACTCTGGTTCGTGCAGTACTCAATCGTTACTTAGAAGCATTTATGCCAGCACTGCAAGATGCATTAGTGAACTTAAACTTGAACGAAACGTATTCTATGAGTGACGTGTTTGAGTCTTTGAGACAGCCACTAAGAGCACTTAATGATGTTAGGCCAAATGGTACAAGCCGATTCATGTTACTTATCGGCAGGGGGTATACGGATGTGCAAGGGCATCTACGTTGGTTCATTACCACTCGTTATAGCGAAGTACTTTCTTTGTTTACGACGTCAGTAATGAAGGCAAATCCGAACCTCACTCAAGAACAGTTATTTTGGCGATTACACTTCACCCTAGGGACTTGTGTATTCACCATGGCATCGAGTCAAGCTCTGGTAGAAATTGCAGAGAATGACTATGACAGAAAGATTGATGCTAAGGCAGTGGTCGATATTCTTATTCCATATCTTGCCGCTGGCATGTCAGCAGAAGAATAAAACAATAAAAAGCGAAACATTCACAACCAATATAGTGAACAAAAGGATCTGAACTATGAGCTCTCTAAGACAAAAATGGGTAAGTGACCCAGCTTTTAAACTCTTTAAAAAAGTACTACCACCACTATCTAGCACTGAGAAAGAAGCGATGGAAGCGGGTAGCGTGTGGTGGGACGGAGAGCTGTTTTCTGGTAAACCAGATTTCACTAAGCTTCACCAATACCCAAAACCTCAGCTGACAGCAGAAGAGCAATCGTTCATGGATAATGAACTTGAAACTTTGCTTGCTATGCTTGATGACCACCAAATTGTAAAAGAAGATCGAGACCTTCCTGAAGAGGTATGGACCTTCTTACGTAAAGAGCGTTTCTTTTCGCTAATTATTGCAAAAGAGTATGGCGGTCGTGAATTCTCAGCACATGCAAACTCAACCATCGTAACTAAGATTGCGACTCGTAGTATCAGTACTGCGGTTTCGGTAATGGTTCCAAACTCTCTAGGTCCTGGTGAGCTATTGTCTCACTACGGTACTCAAGATCAAAAAGACTACTGGCTACCTCGTCTTGCTGACGGTACCGATATCCCATGTTTCGCACTAACAGGCCCTGAAGCAGGCTCTGATGCGAGCGGTATCCCTGACGTCGGCACTGTGTGCATGGAGATGCATGAAGGTAAAGAGACACTAGGCATCAAGCTTAACTGGAACAAACGCTACATTACGCTAGCACCAGTTGCGACGGTACTTGGTTTGGCTTTCAAACTGCACGATCCAGAAAAACTGCTTGGTGATAAAGAAGATATCGGTATCACGTGTGCGCTAATTCCGGCTGATCATGAAGGTGTTGTGATTGGTGAGCGTCATGATCCACTTGGTCTTGCATTCATGAATGGTCCAACACGCGGTCACGATGTGTTTATCCCAATGGAATGGCTAATCGGTGGCGCAGATTACGCAGGTAAAGGTTGGCGTATGCTGGTGGAATGTCTGTCTGCAGGTCGTGGTATTTCACTACCAGCACTTGGCACAGCGATGGGTCACCTAACGGCAAAAACAACCGGTGCGTACGCTTATGTTCGTAAGCAGTTTGGTATGTCGATTGGTAAGTTTGAAGGTGTTGCAGAGAGCCTAGGCCGTATTGGTGGCTTAACGTATCTACTGGAAGCAACTCGTACATTGACAACTACTTCTCTCGACATGAAAGAGAAGCCGGGTATCGTAACCGCTATCGCTAAATATCACATGACAGAGATGGCACGTACTATTCTAAATGACTCAATGGATATCCACTCGGGTCGTGCAATCCAAGATGGTCCTATGAACTACTTGGCAGCGCCTTATCTAGGTATCCCTGTTGCTATTACAGTAGAAGGTGCAAACATCCTGACTCGTAACCTGATGATCTTTGGTCAAGGTGCGACACGTTGTCACCCATACGTACTGAGCGAAATGGAAGCGGCAGCAAACCCAGATGAGAAGCAAGGTGCGAAAGACTTTGATAACTTGTTATTCAAGCACATTTCACACGCGACTAAAAACACGTTCGGTGCTTTTGGTGCGGCACTAACTGGCTCTAAGTTCATTAAAGCCGACATGAGTGGCCCAACTAAGCCGTACTACCAAGATCTGACTCGTTTGAGCCGTGCACTTGCAGTAAGTGCGGATTTCGCAATGCTGACGCTAGGTGGAGAACTGAAACGTAAAGAGCTTATCTCTGCACGTTTGGGTGATGGTCTAAGTTACCTATACATGGCATCTGCAGCACTTAAGAAGTATGAAGACGAAGGTCGTCAACAAGCTGACCTAGACTACGTACACTACGCGGTTCAACACTGTTTCCATAATGCAGCTAAGTCGCTACAAGAAGCGTACAGAAACTTCCCGAACAAGATGGTTGGGAAAGTGCTAAAAGGGTTAGTTTTCCCTGTTGGTAACCACTTCGAAAAACCAAGCGACAACCTAACGGTGCAACTAGCTGAAAGCTTGATGACTCCGGGTGCACACCGTGAACGTCTGACTCATCTTTGCTACATCGGTAAAGAAGAAGAGGATAGTGTTGGTCTGATGGAGAACGCGTTCAATGCGATGTACGGCATTAAGCCTCTTGAGCGTAAGATCTTCAAAGCAGTGAAAGAGGGCAAAGTGGCTCGTAAAGGCTTACTGCAAGACAAGTTAGCTCAAGCACTTGCTGCTGATGTGTTAACGCAAGAAGAAGTCGACCAAATTGTGGCTGCCGATAAACTGCGTTACGCTGCGATTCAAGTTGACCACTTTAGTCATGACTTTAGTGAAACTTTGACGCGAAAAGAGTTAAAACCTAAGCTAAATAGCGTTGCTTAGATAAAGAAACGATAAAAGGCACCTAATTAGGTGCCTTTTTTGTTTTTGTCGTAGAAGTCGCAATAGATGCGTTAACAAATGGTGACTTAGTCAGCAAATATCAGCTGAGTGCTCCAACCACTTGCATTTTCACCACATTTTTACAGAAATTAGATGCCATTTGCGTACGAAACTTTTATCCTTAACCTGATTTTTTAAGGAAGTTGAATATGATCATCAAACCTCGAATTCGCGGATTCATCTGTACTACAACACATCCAGTCGGTTGTGAAGCTAATGTAAAAGAACAAATTGCTTACACAAAAGCTCAAGGCCCAATCGCAAACGCACCTAAGCGTGTACTAGTTGTTGGCTCTTCAAGTGGCTACGGCTTGTCTTCACGTATTGCGGCTGCATTTGGTGGCGGCGCTTCAACTATCGGTGTTTTCTTTGAGAAAGCCGGTACTGAGAAAAAGCCGGGCACAGCTGGTTTTTACAACTCAGCGGCGTTCGACAAGCTAGCTAAAGAAGAAGGCCTGTATTCAAAAAGCCTGAACGGCGATGCTTTCTCTAACGAAGCGAAACAGAAAACGATTGACCTGATCAAAGAAGATCTAGGCCAAATCGATATGGTTGTGTACTCACTGGCATCTCCAGTGCGTAAAATGCCAGAGACTGGCGAAGTGATTCGTTCAGCTCTAAAACCTATCGGCGAAACGTACACATCAACAGCGGTTGATACCAACAAAGACACTATCATCGAAGCAAGTGTTGAGCCTGCATCTGAAGAAGAGATCAAAGACACTGTTACTGTAATGGGCGGTGAAGATTGGGAACTTTGGATCAACGCTCTATCTGAAGCCGGTGTTCTAGCTGACGGTTGTAAGACTGTTGCTTACAGCTACATCGGTACTGAACTAACGTGGCCAATCTACTGGGATGGCGCGCTAGGTAAAGCTAAGATGGATCTAGACCGTGCAGCCTCAGCGCTGAACGAGAAACTAGGCCAAACTGGCGGTACTGCAAACGTTGCTGTTCTTAAGTCTGTTGTAACTCAAGCAAGTTCTGCAATCCCTGTTATGCCTCTTTACATCGCTATGGTGTTCAAGAAGATGCGTGAAGAAGGTATTCACGAAGGTTGTATGGAACAGATCTTCCGTATGTTCAGCCAACGTCTATACAAAGAAGACGGCAGCGCGCCAGAAGTAGATGAAGTGAACCGTCTACGTCTAGATGACCTTGAGCTTCGCGAAGACATCCAAGACCACTGTCGTAACCTATGGCCTCAAATCACAACTGAGAACCTAAAAGAACTGACTGACTACGTAGAGTACAAAGAAGAGTTCTTGAAGCTATTCGGTTTCGGTGTTGAAGGTGTTGATTACGAAGCTGATGTTAACCCAGCTGTTGAATTTGATGTAGCTGACATCTAATTCAAATAATCGAATCAAAACGAAATAGGCGCTCATTGAGCGCCTATTTTTTTGCTCATAAGTAGATGAGGGATTCGAGTGGCGAGATGCGAAAAGACTTAAGAGCGAATGAGAGATTCGAGTCGCGGGATACGAAGAGATTTAATAACGGATGAGATATTCGGGTGACGAGATTCGAAAAGAATTTAGAGCAGATATGGGATTCGAGGTTCGACGAACTCTAAGAGCAAGTGAGAGAAAAGAAGTCATAAAAAATGCACTAACCCAAAGATGAACTAGTGCATTTAAAATATCTAATCTATAACGCTGAATAAGCTAGCTAATTATGATGATGAAAGTACCTGCTAAGGTCATCAAAATATTGGCTATCGCATAAGTACCTGCGTAACCCAGAGCTGGAATGGTTGAGCGAGCATGGTCGTTTACGATGTCCATCGCTGGAGCGCAAGTTCGCGCACCAATTATCGCACCAAACAGTAGGGCTCGGTTCATCTTCAATACGTAAGCGCCAACCAAGTACGCGAAGAATACTGGCAAGACACTGACCACCAGAGCGATACCTATTACCTGCGGACCAACTTGGGTTAAGTGCTCAAATATCTTACCACCGGCGCTCAATCCGATACCGACCATAAAGAACATCAAACCGAGGTCTTTGACCATGTTCAGAGCACCTTGAGGCACATAACCGAAAGTAGGGTGGTTCGCTCGTAGGAAACCAAGCATGATGCCCGATAGAAGCAGGCCAACTGCGTTACCTAGTCCAAACGACACCTGACCGAATGTCATGGTGATCAAACCAAACAAAATACCCAAAATGAAGAAGCTACAGAAGGCCATCAAATCCGCCATTTGGCTGTGGATTGAGATGAAACCAATTTTCTCTGCTAGGCCGTGCACACGACTCTTTTCGCCACTCACCTGCAGTACATCACCCTTAGACAGCACGATGTTTAAGTCCATCGGCATTTCAATTTGAGCTCGTACTACGCGGTTAAGGAAACAGCCATATTCAGACAGGTTTAAGTCTGATAGGCGTTTACCTGCGATGCTGTCACTTTTAACGACGATCTCTTCTTCCACGATACGCAGGTCGAGAAGGTTACGGTCGAAAACCTCTTTACCGTTACGGAAACTTGGGTCTAGGCGAGCGTGGCTGTCTGGGAAACCAACCAATGCGATCTCATCGCCTTCTTGCAAAATTGCATCACCATCTGGATGGGCAAGAATACCATTACGTCTAATACGCTCGATGTAACAGCCTGTTTGGCGATAGATGCCCAGTTCACGCAGGTTCTTACCGTCAGTCCAAGAGATAAGCTCTGGGCCCACTCGATAAGCACGAATAATGGGTAGGTAAACCTTACGCTGACCTGAAGCGCCTAAACCACGTTCTTGGGCGATTTGCTCTGCCGAGTCGTGTAGGTTTACTTTTTGAAGCTTTGGAATCAAGCGTGCAAACATAATCATACTGATTAAGCCAACCAAGTAAGCCATCGCGTAACCCACTGATAGGTTTTCGATAATCAGGCTCAAATCCATATTTCTTGGTAATTCTGCAAGCCCAGAATTCAGAGCATCTTGAGCACCTACCAATATCGGCGTTGCTGTTAAGGCACCCGCCATCATACCAGCGGATAAACCAAACCCGAGGCCAAGGTAATGACTACTGAAATAGGTTAAAGCAATTGCGGTAGAGAGAACCACAAGGCTCAGAATGAGGTAGTGCTTACCATCTCTGAAGAAGATACCGAAGAAGTTTGGTCCAGCTTCAATGCCAACACAGTAGATGAACAGCATGAAACCAATGGTGAGCGCATCTGCGTTAAAAGAAAAGCCAAGATGTCCCATGATAAGGGAAGTAATCAAAACACCGATTGAGTTACCAAGTTGGAGGCTACCGAAACGAATTTTACCAATGGCTAATCCAATCGATAAAACAACAAAGATGAGGAGAATGGGGTTTTGTTCTAACAGAAAAACAACGTCGATATTCACGGTGGTCGCTCAATAATTAGCGTGGAACACAGGGTAAGTTTGAGATGTGAATTGTATCTAAATATAAATAAATTATAAGCAATATTTTGCTAATTTACTTGATTTTGACCTTATTCTTATTCCGTATGAAAACTGGTCATAAAAAAGCCCGCTAAAGTGAGCGGGCTTTCTATAAATCGTACAGTCTAACGCCTAAATGGGCTAGCTGTTTAAGGCCTTAGCCTCGATTCTCGTCTGAGAAATCCTAGCTTAGTCAAAAAGACCTAGGTTTTCTTTTGCGTATGCTTCAAATTCTGTGCAGCCGCCGATGTGGTCTTGGTCGATGAAGATTTGTGGCACTGTGTCTACAGGTTTGCCAACAGTCTTCTCTAGATCAGCTTTGCTGATACCTTCAGCGTGGATGTCAACGTAACGGTAGTTGAAGTCATCGCGTTTAGCTTTAAGAGTTTCAGCATGCTCTTTTGCACGAACACAGAATGGGCAAGCAGGGCGACCAAAAATAACTACAAACATTTAATTTCTCCTAAATACGGGATGAGGCTCGTTAACTCGATTATGTTAACTATTCTTTAGTGAATGCCACTCAAAATTTCTTAAAACCAACTATGCCTCAATGCCATGGGGAAATAAAGATGGAATTACCTCTTAATACAATAGGTTTTGTCTATCAGAGCAAATAATGGTCACAAAAAGGAACCATGCTGATTTCTGATGGGTATCTAGATTGATTACCCTTAATTTAAGAGTGTGAATTACCCCTAGAAATACGACATTAATCTATCTTTAATGCGACAAGTTGCACCTCGTCAAAAAAAGCGCATACAGAACGAGGCATCTTAATACTGATGCACGATATAAAGGCTAAATTCCAATAACCAAGAGTTCGCAATTTTGTTCGGTCATAGGCGCAGGAGGCACCATGTTTCAATTTATGACATCTACAAAGATCATCTTTGGTGATGGAGCACTTTCCGCTTCATTGTCTCTCTTTAATCAATACGGCTACAGCGTGCTATTGGTTACAGGCAATACATTAGAGCGCACTTCAATTGTTACTGACTATCTGGATGCGCAGAGTATGCGTTATCAGCACATTGCCATTTCTGGTGAACCTAATATTAAAATGGTGGAAGAGGCGGCTATTTCTGCACGTCGATTTAAGCCAGATATGGTCGTCGCGATGGGTGGTGGCAGTGCCATCGACATGGGCAAAGCGTTAGCCGCGGTTTTACCTAATCAAGGCAATTTATATGACTATGTTGAAGTGGTCGGGCGTAATGTTCCTCTTAAAACCAAACCACTTCCGTTTATCGCTATTCCAACTACGGCGAGTACCGGCGCCGAGGTTACTAAAAACGCGGTGCTGAAATCAGGCCAAGACCAAGTGAAAATCAGCCTTAGAAGCCCAGATATGCTGGCTGACGTTGCGATTGTCGACCCAACCCTAACTCATGGAACTAATCTTTATCTATCTGGACGAGGTGCGATGGATGCCTTTACTCATCTAATGGAAGCCTACGTGTGTGGTGAGCCGAATCCGTTAACCGATATGATTTGTGAAGAAGGGCTGCGTAAGTTGAGTGGTTCTGTGGTTAAAGCGTGTGTTTATGATGAGCCTCAAGCGCGTTCTGATCTTGCTTTCGCTTCTATGCTCGGTGGAATGGCGATAACCAATGCCAAGCTTGGCGCAGCCCATGGTTTAGCCTCCGCACTAGGAGGTAAGATTTCTGCGCCTCATAGTGTGATTACCGCGCGTTTAGCGCCGTTTGTGATGTTGGAGAACATAGCCGTTACAAAAGAGCAGCAAAGAAGCGACATCCTAGCGCGTTATCAGCGAATCGCTCAGATAGTGACAGGTAACGTAGAAGCAACAGAAGAAGACGCAATTTCTTGGTTGTCGGAAGTGCTTGATACGCTTAAGTTACCCAACTTGCTGGAGTTTGGTGTCTGTGAAGCCCAGTTTGATGAGGTGTCTGCCGATGCGCTCAAGTCAGTGGCGATTAAAGGAAACCCTTTGCCATTGAACCAAGAGAGGCTCGTGCATATTTTGAAGCAGGTATGCGAGAAGTGCAGTTGTGGAGAAGGGCATCATGAGGGAGCTTCAATGAATCAAATTGGCCATGAACCTGCTGTCGAGTCGAGCTTTACCATTATCAATTCTTATGCGTCCGAGAACAGCGTGGTTGAGAAGGGTAATAGTTGGACCATCTAATAGTCTTCAATCTGCTCATTGTATAAACTATTTTAAACAGACAAATAAAAACGGAGCGCTAGGCTCCGTTTTTTAATTTAACTTGTTCTCTGGTCATCTGTTTTCAATTCATGACTTAGCTGATTAGAACTGAGAGTACTTCTCGTAACGTGAATCACGAAGTGACTCTTTGACGCGCTTTAGGTTCTCTCTAAAACCAGAGCCACGACGAAGCGTGAAGCCTGTCGCTAGCACATCGATAACCGTCATCTGAACAACGCGGCTTGCCATTGGCATGTAAACGTCAGTGTCTTCTGGAACATCCAGAGAAATAGACAACGAGCTCGCTTTATCCAGTGGAGAATCTTTTGCTGTGATAGCAATAACTGTCGCACCGTTTTCACGCGCTAAGTTTGCAATCTCAACTTGGCTTTTAGTGCGGCCAGTATGAGAGATAAGAACAATAACGTCGTTATCACTGCAGTTAATGCAGCTCATTCGTTGCATCACAATGTCTTCGAAACACGTGATTGGGATATTAAAACGAATGAACTTGTTTTGAGCATCTTTGGCGACAGCAGAAGAGGCACCCAGTCCGAAGAATGAAATGCGTTTTGCTTGAGTCAGCAAGTCAACCGCACGGTTTACTTGCATCGCATCTAGACTGTTTTTAGCAACGTCTAGACAAGCCATAGTTGATTCGAAAATCTTATGCGTATAAGCATCTGGACCATCATCTTCTTCAACATTACGGTTCACGTAAGGTGTACCGTTCGCCAAGCTTTGAGCTAGGTGAAGTTTGAAGTCAGGGAAGCCCTTTGTGTCTAATCGACGACAGAAGCGGTTAACTGTAGGCTCACTCACGTCAGCCATTTTAGCTAAGGTAGCAATGCTAGAATGAATTGCAGTTTGAGGGGAAGCCATAATTACTTCGGCTACCTTACGCTCAGACTTGCTGAAATTTTCCAGGTTTTTTTGTATTTTTTCTAATGTATTCATAGTGTTCACAAGGGTATAGAGAACAACTTGCTAGTTAATATCTTTTACCAGGGGGTATGGCTGAAGCAAATATCAGTAAACACAAAACCAAATGTATATTTGGTATCGTAAATACTGCTGCGTCAAATAGATATCAAGCTAACTAGCACCATAGAGTCAGTATAAACCCAACATACTATTTACTAATACAAAAACAGGGCATGAATGCTTAAGAATATGACAAACCTCAACAAAATTTTAGAAAACTACAGAATTGGAAGAGAGTTTGAGCAAAAAGAATGCAAAATGAGTATGAACTGACAGCTTAGTTACATCAAAAAGAAAGAAATTTTCAATTTGATGCAACTAAAATTGAATGACTATGCGTTGATTTGCGTAACCAGTTTGTTGATTTTGCCCATCAAGTTTGGTGCTAGTTTAGAGATCTCACGTTGTTCTTCAAGCACTGATGAAAGAATGTCATTGCCTGTTAGTGGGTTTGCTAACACCACGCGGAAAACGATGATCGGCTGATGTGCCCATGCTTCAGGGTTTAAGCGTGTACGGGACACGAAAGACTTACCTGTTTCACGCTGCTTCTTCTGAATAAACTTAGTCAACTCATTGAGCAACTCATTCAGTTCGACACGATGTTCAGGCTCAGCTTTAAGCAGGGCAGCTTTGACTGATTCAGGTACATAGCGATAAGTCAGTAGGCAAAGCTCAGGTTCTGAAACCAGTTCGAAGTCGTTCTGATCTTTAATTAGGTCGGCAAAGTAGCGCGCTTTGTTGATGCTTTGGTCGATCAGCAGTTCATAGCCTGGGCGGCTAATGATGTGCATTGCGGCGTAAACCAACATTGCCATGCCTGAACGAGAACCTTCTAACGTATGGCTACCTAAATCTTTTGAGCCTTTACGAAGAATGTATTGAGCATGATGTTCAATCGCTGTCATCGCATCTGGCTTCTTAAACAGAACCATGCCCGCACCCATAGGGATATAAAGCTGTTTATGCGCATCAATCGTGACTGAATCCGCCAGTTCAATACCATCAAGCAGGTGACGATGATTGTTAGACATCAGAGTCGCACCGCCCCAAGCAGCATCAACGTGGAAATGACAATCGGATTCGGCACACACCTCGGCAATGTCTCTTAGCGGGTCGATATTACCGGTTTCGGTTGTACCAGCCACACCAATGACGGCGAAAGGTTTGATCTTGTTCTTCTTGAGTTGCTCAATCTTGAGTCTTAGATCATCAGTACAAATACGGTTGTCGTTATCTGTTTTAACAGACACTAGACCTTCTTGACCAATACCAAGAACATCCGCGGCTTTTTTCAGAGAGTAATGACCACGTTCAGAGACTAAGATGGCAAGGCCTTCGTAGTCGTAGTGCTTCATGGCTTTAAATAGGCCTTCTTTTTCTACACCTTTGAACGAACCTTGCGCTTTTAGTGCGTTGTTACGTGCAACCCAAAGCGCCGTAATGTTCGCGATGGTACCGCCAGAACAAAACGCACCTAAAGAGTGGTTTGCGCTGTGCATCCAACGAGAATAAAACTGGTCGCTATCTTGATAAATCAGGCGATGTAACATGCCCAGAACTTGACGTTCTAGGGGAGTGAAAGCTTTTGAGGTCTCGATTTTTACTAGATTCTGATTCAACGCAATCATGATTTTTGAAAGCGGCATCAGGAAGTACGGCAACGCAGAGGTCATGTGGCCAATAAAACTTGGCGAAGACGTGTGAACCGAATGAGACACAAGAGAATCGAGGAGATGCTCAGTATGTTCAGAAACAAACTCAGGCTGCTCTGGGATATGAGCATTTGAAAAATCTTTCTCAATTTCACGCAGCGGCTTTTCTTCAGCCACAATATGTTCACGTAAGAATTGATTCAGGTTTCGTGAAAGTTTGTCTTCAATTTGAGTGAGTGTTGAATCTGGGCCTTCAGGTACCGTGAAGATACGTAGAAGACTGTCGAAGCTAACATCTGCTGTTTTTTGTTCCGTAACCATAGCAAGCGAGTTATTTTTCTAATATTGACGCGAGCGGGACAATCTAAACGAAAACGGGAACAATGTCCCGTCTTAATTATGAAATCCAACTTCTCAAAAAAGCATATTAAATGCGGGGTTATTTACACTTAATCGCTTCAAGTTTACTGATCGACTGGTTGTAACGCTGCAGCGCTGAGTCGATTTGCTTAGGGTGGCTAAGCAGCTCTGCAAAGGCAGAACGTAGCTCGTAGTTTTGAGCGTGAGGCGTTGATTGGCGGTCATCGAACGTTGTTTTCGCGATTTTACCAAGCTCATCATCACGTGTTGATAGCGTTTTAATGTCGTGTTGCTCAAGTTGCAACCAACCTTCTACAGGTTGCTCTGTTGCCACTTTGCTTGAATCGTTCACAAGGTAGTAGTTAACCGCAGCACGGTTAAGCTCAAAGTGGTGCTTACGGCCTTCTAGGAACCACTCACTCACTTCTGTTAGCTCTGGATATTGCTCAGAGGTTAATGCAGCAAGGTCGGCATACCAATTCAAAGAAGCGTCGATGTACGCATCATATTTTTTTGCTTGGCACTGGTTTGTCTCAGACATTGAATCTGCTGCAAAAGAGAAAGTAGAAGTTGAAGCTAGCAGTAATGCGACGCAAAGGCGTTTCATAGTGGTTCCTTTTGTAAGTTTATTCTTTTTATAACTTTGTCGTTACAGGTTACCGTGATCGTTATTTGTTGAGCAATGACACTTAGTGTCTTTTTATTTCGGTAACTGTATCGGTGTCTTGGGCATTGGTATTCGAGTTGCATTCTAATCTAAAACAAACGCTATTCCTGCGATCTAGTTAGCAAGAGATACAAAGAACAACATCAATATCGGAACAAGCAAGCTTAAGATAAAGCCACTGACGATAGCGATAGGCACACATCGAACGCCGCCTGTTGTTTGAATGACCGGTAGGGTGAAGTCCATTGCAGTCGCACCAGCATAACCAATGGAAGTACATGGGTAGCTGCGAATCAGCACTGGAATCAGTACCAAGGCAACTAACTCTCTTAACAGCTCAAGCATGAAAGAAGCGCCGCCATAGACAGGGCCAAAGGCGTCACCCATTAAGATACCAGCCAGAGAATACCAACCAAATCCAGAAGACATTGCCAAGGCTTTGAACAGAGGGATATCTAGGATGTAAGCCGCGATGACACCACCTAACATTGAGGTGATGATAATGGTGATTGCGATAACCATGCCGTGCTTGTTGAGTAAGATCTGACGAAGTGTGAGTCCGCTATTACGCAGCTGAATGCCGATAAAGAACAGAAGAACAAACAGAATCCATTCGCTTGCGGTATCAACCCAATCAAGGCTAATAGGCAGCACTAAGCCAGCGATTAGCCCTGAACCTACCACTAGGATGAGTTTGGCAGATTCCATCGCCATAGAAGAGAGGGGAAGCTTCTTCTTGGTACTGTCGGTTTTGAGTGGCAATAACTTATCAATAGCGGGCAGTGCCATTAGGTTACAAACGCTTAAGCAGACAAAGAAAGTGACGGTATATAGAAGGATTGTCTGCAGATTACTGCCTAGGTTATCGAGGGCGGCTAAGCTTAGTCCCATCAACGCCAGAATCACGTAGATCAACCGCGATGTTGAGCGGTTGATAAATTCTAATGTCTGAGCGTTCGAAATTGCAAAAAGATACCCCACGACGAGTGGCGCAAATATAAAGATCATCCCTGTAAACATGCTTTCCCCATTGCATTTACTTCATATTACACTTACTTGTAATTTAACAGTGACTTAGAAGCCGCTAGTATTGATCACGTCGCTTAGCTTTGCATTAAAATCATGCTTGCTCAAGTTGCTTAATTTATAAAGCACCTCTGCACCTGTCACGTTCAGTTCAACTTCGTGATCATCGATGTTCTCATCCTTGTTTCTGAACATCAGCAGGTGGTTAGCGATTCGAGCGATATCCAAGTAAGACACTTCACGCTGTTCGTGGTTATTGATGGTATTGCTGCACACATCAATGAAGTCGCTGTCGAAGCCCCAACGGTTAAGTACTAATTTACTGGTAGCAGAACATTGGCCTTGGAAGATTTGTAGAGCGATGTCGTGATCTAGGTAATTGCCATTTTCGAGGTAGAGGTGGTATTCGCTAACCAAACAGAACAAACCAATGTCAGCCAGTAATCCAACAAGCAGAGATTTTTCATGTTCAAGGTAACGGTATTCAGTAGGGGAGAGCTCTTTGAAGCTGTTGGTAACAAGCACCATAGTAGCGCCTAGCTCTTTTGATACAGAAGCGCTCTGAACCAATAACTTATTACACTCTTTACTGAGGTTGACTGAGTGTTTGAGCTGCTCAATAGCCTGAGCCGTCACGATGTCACGTACTCTTAATATGCCAAGGCGCGACACAGCCGTCATGATATCAACACAAGTAATATTGCGTCGGTTAAAGACGACAGAGTTAGCCACACGAATGACAATAGCAGCGAGGCCTGGGTCTTCGAGTAAGCACTCGGCAACTTCAGCAATCCCAGTTGATTCAAGGGTACAAAGCGATTGAATCTTCAGTACAACGTTAGGGATAGGAGGAAGTGTTATTTTTCCCGCTGAGATAGAATGTCCAACAAGTTGGGCAAACTCTGATTCTAGACCCTTTAAGAGAAGAGCCTTATTTTGAGGTAGCCAGAAAAACGATAAATGATTCATATAAAAAGTAAAAACATGTATGTCTTGCCATTTTACAAGCCGCGATGCTGCGAGGCAATACTCATCCGTCCACATAACCTTTAATAATTTGAACCGGTGTATCACTAGGTGTCCAAATTCAAGCATGGTTTGATAGTTTACTGTGACGTCAATCATGAAAAACCAGAATACTCAATTGATTGATGTGAACTAAGTCCAGACTTATTTTTCTTTTCGAAGTATGATTTATTTAAAGGTGAAAAACGAAACCATAATATTCACCTATAGAATAATAAAATAGATTTAAAATTTTTCGCATAACAAGCTGCTTGTCTGGTGATCAACCTAATCGGGGTAATTTGATTAAGGATCAACGGATATGACCGAGACAGCATTTATTAATTACGTGAATCAATTTGGTGAGCATCAAAAACGTTCTATGTTCGGAGGTATTGGCCTCTTTCAAAATGACGCTATGTTCGCTTTATTGAGTGAAGGTTGTTTATTCATTAGAGGTGGAAAATCATTAGATAAAAAACTGACCGATCTTGATTGTGAAAAGTATCGTCATGTAAAGAAGCAGACAACAGCAACCGTAAACTATTACGACATTACGGATCTGTTTACCTGTGAACATCCTGAATTGGATAGTATTATTCGTACTTCAATCGATAATTCAATTCAGCAGCGTAGCTTCAAGAAATCATCAGCTAGCCGTAGATTAAGAGATCTACCAAACATGCAGCTTACGTTAGAGCGCATGGTTAAAAAGGCGGGTGTGGATGATGTTTCAATGTTTATGCAGTTGGGCGCGCCTGAAGTGTTTAATAAGGTTCGCGAAGCGTACGGAAACGATGTTGACCTAAAACTACTTTGGAAATTTGCGGGTGCAATTGATGGTATTCATTGGAAACTATTACAAGAGCCACGTAAGCAGCAATTACTAAAGAGCTGCCACTAAAGAAGTTTGCCTTATATGCTTAAGATTACTGTTAATAAATAAAAACCGAGGAATGTCCTCGGTTTTTTTGTTTCTGTCTTAGCCGGATTTCTTAAAAGACTAAGTATCAAAAGGCTAAGTGCTCGTTAAGAGCTAGCTTGGCTTTAAGTATTAGTACTTGAAGCGAGCAGTGAACATAAGTTGGTCACCGTAGAAGTCGTTAATACGAGCTTCAGCGCCTAGAGAGAAAAGCTCTGTAGAGTGGAAACGCGCGTAAACAGAACCTGTCCAATCATCGTTGTCATCGATAGAAACGTAACCACCTTTACCACCAACTTCTAGTTGTGGACCAAGCCATTGGCGAACACCAACGTTGATTTCCATACCGATATCAGTAGAGCTTGAGTTCTCAGGTTGAACGATACGAGCTAGCATTTCACCTGTTAGGTCTGACCAGTTGTTTAATGGAGCGTGGAAACCAAGACCTACAGCTGAGTCGTAATCGCCTTCAAATTCTGAATCGATACGTGCTATAGCGTGAGCGTTCGGGTGAATGGACTTACTGAACGCACCACCAAATGTTACTGGGCTAGCACCGATACGTGCTTCAAAGTAATCGTAGTTAAAGTTGCTCATTACCTGTGGTTGTTCATCAACAGCTAGTGCTTGACCAGAAGCCAATAGCATAGCGGTAGTAAGTAGAATTTTGCGCATAACGACCGTAAACCTATATTAGTGTTAATTCCTTTGGTTTGAGACAAATCGGCAAACCATAAACATTGAGACAGTTTAATCTAACTCACGGAAAAGTAATCCTTTAAAATGTAAAACCTTACTCATTTAGTTAAAAAACAAGCAAATTAAGGATCAGTATGTAACGGAGATCTCATGTTTTAGGGCGAATGAGAAAAATAGACGAGCGAATTATCCAAAATTTGTATGTGTTCGAACGGTTCTTATATCGGATGCCGCTTTTCTCCGTATCCATTAACCAATCAGTGCTATTCACCAAAACTGGTGCGTTTATCCGCCATTGAAGTCAGTATGCGCTCGGTATCTAAGATGGAAGTCCAGTTAAGCAATTGCTTGTCGTTGGCAATGACATAGTCAGTCAATTGTTGAGTAATCGTGCCTCTCAGTTGGTCGCCTTGCCAAGGTTTTGAAATATAGAAATCAAGTGCTGCGTTGTTAATGGCCGTGACGGTATCTTCTAGCCCAGCTTGCCCTGTGAGCAACAGCTTACGCGTTGGTTTAGTCGCGTCGTGTTGGTTGAGTTCGATCAGAAAATCGATGCCGGTCTCTTCTGGCATGATGTGGTCGCACAAGATTAACGCGAGCTTAATACCATCTTGTCCCATTTCTTTGATGACTTGCTTGGCTTCATCGACAGACTCAGCACCTTCAACCAGAAAGTTCTCTTCAAATATTGCCAAGTCCTGAAGGACACTATTGAGAACTTCAGGTTCATCATCGACACATAAAATTAGGTACTTATTCATGAGGTACTCCTTCTTGTTTGAATGGAAGCCACACTTGCATGTTTGTATGACTGCCTACCTCTGACTCCACCAAAATAAACCCTTGATGAGCCGAAACGATTTGTTGAGAAATGGATAACCCAATCCCTAAACCAAAGTTGCCTTCTTTTTTGGTCGTGAAATTTGGGTTGAAAATGGTGTTGATGTCTTCTTTGGCAATGCCGTGGCCAGTATCGGAGATTTGCACCACAAGAAACGTGTCGTCGCCTTTTGTCTGTTGAGAAGTGGTGATGGACACTTTTCCTCGTTCAGAAAGGGCATCGAGCGCGTTGGAGATAAGGTTGGTCCACACTTGTTGCAGTGATAGCGACTGGCACAATAAAGGCGGTAAGTCGGTGTCGTAATGCTTCTCTAATTGGTGATGTTTGAGCCTGTTTTCAAAGATCACTAAGGTATCTTCAAGCCCTTCGTGGATATCTGTGTAGTGGCGAACTTCTTCATCTTCTCTAGCATAGCTTTTTAGGCTTTTGACCATATCGGCAATACGCTTGCTGCACACTTGAATTGAGCGGATAGAGTTTCCAACATAATGGTAATGCTCTAAGTCATTGAGCAGCTCTTTGCCTGCGACAGGGGACTCTTTTAATGTGTTTAGAACCGTAGAGTCTTGGCTTAGGTTTAGTCTCACGGCTTTTTTTGCTAAAGCACGGTCATCAATCGTCGACGTAAGATGCTTTACGAGCTGTCTTTCTTGAGCCGTCGATAGTGGCTTAGCTAACTTTGAATGTGCCAGTACGTCAGTCCCTTTATTGGACTCTGGAACGGATAGGTTTGCCAATATCTGGTCGAGATGTTCTGACAGAGTTTCGATGCTTCTTAATATGGCTGCAATCGGGTTATTTAGCTCATGTGCGACTCCCGCGACTAGCTGCCCGAGCATCGCCATTTTCTCTTTTTCGATCAGTTGTTGATGTGCAGACTCTAATGATTCTAGTGTTTGTTGCAGTTTGATCTTATTGGTGATGCTGCGTTGCAAACGTCGATTAAAATGACGGAGCAATAGATTGGTAAATAAAGGCAGCAGGGTATTGTTTGAGTGCATCACCTGAGCAAAGCTATCTTTATCCAGCTTGATTACACGTGTTTGCGTTAGGGTGATCGCGGTAGAAAACGAAGGCTCGCCTGTCACAAATGACATCCCTCCGACAATATTCCCCTTGGAGTGACGTACCACTTCCCGCTGTTGCCCGAGTTCATCTTTCTTATATAGAGCCGCTTCACCTTCAATGATCAGCCATAAAAAGCGATTGTCTTCGCCTTCCACAGTGAGCAGATGTTCGGGCGAGTAATCACGAATGGCTTTGGTTTTGTCATCTTTTGAAAACACATCTTGTAAGGCACTGACGACACGCTCTGCAAGGGCATTATCAGAAAGCTGGTGGTAGTCGTGAATGAAACCCGATTGGAAAGAGTGAATCTTTTGCTCAATGTGCGCTCTGAGTAAGCGCTGTTGATCCAATGCATCGCTGTAAGAGAGCAGGTTTTCTGAGTCGTATTGGATAACAAAAGAAGTAAGCTCTTTTTGTGCTGATTTGAATAGAACCTGATCTTGAACCGGTTTGGTTAGACAGTGGTTGAGCCTGCCTTCATTTACAGCGGTTAGAATGGATTGAATGTCTGACGAAGCGCTGACTAATATCGTTCTTGCGGTATTACTATGGGGCAGCTGTTCAAGTTCAATCAGAAATTGCACGCCATTAAATTCAGAATGATGATGAGTGATCACCAAGGCTACGGTTTGGTTGTGATCATGAATATCTTCTAATGCGTGATGAGCATCTTCTATGTTCTCGGCAGTATAAATATCGAATACAGAAGCCAACGGAGCCAGCTCCGAACGTATTCTTTCAATGCTAACCGGATTATTGTCCAAACAGATAACAGCGTATTGATTCACAGCTCAACCTTAATAGTAGCGACGTCTCTAGCCTAGCAAGAACCGCCTAATAAGGATGAGAGCTAGCCGTTAATTTATTGAGGCAATCGAAGTATCGAGCAATAGACTGATTTAACTCAATGTTTCTTGTTTGCTACTGATGGGTTAGACTAAAAAAAACAGACACGTGTAGAAAGAGAACTCATGGAACAGTTAAGAAAAATTGGTGCAATTGGCGGCGCAATCTCATTGGCACTTTGTTGGCCACTAGCGGTTGGCCAAATTGGACAAAATGCAATTACCGATGGCGTTGCAAAGCTTAACAATTCAAGCATTCAAGCTGAGATCGTGGAATACGATAGAGGTTACTTGTCTTCCAACGTAACCACACGTCTAACTGTGACGGATGAAAACCTGAAAGAGCAACTTGCGATTGATGGGCTGCTGAGTGAGTTTGTCATCAACAGTGCGGTTAGCCACGGTTTGGTGAGCTTAAATGCACTGTCGACGTTTGAGAATACCGATATTCTGCCTTTAACTCTGACTACCAGCACTGAGCTAAACGGCAACACTGACTTTAACTTCGAGTTAAGCCAGTTCAATCATCAAGGTTCTGATGAGAATGGTACGTCGGTATCGATCACTAAATCGAATCTTTCTGGCCATGCGACTGTTTTAGGTCAAGTTGATTACGAGCTTTCAATCCCTTCAGTTCAAATTGATTTTGAAACCGGTGAAGAGGTAACGCTGTCTAATCTGAAAGGTGTGGGTTCAGGCCAGCAAGCGAAAGGCTACTGGTTAGGTACTCAGAATTTTACTATCGATAGCTTCTTGGTTTCAGACTCTGCAATGCAGCCTTTCATGACCATTGAAAACTCTAAGTACGATTTTGAATCACATCTAGATGAAGCAACTAAGCGTCTGCGCAGCAACCTCAAGCTGGATATCGCAAACATCGAGACCAGTGAAGGCCAGTTGAACAACCTAAACGTCGATTTTGAAATGTCGAAGTTGGATAGCGAGTCGTTTGAGAAAATCTTTGAGATTTACCAATCTAATCCTGTGATGACGCAAGAAGACGTTGCAGAGATCATTCCATTTATCGATATCTTGTTTGCTAAAGGTTTCGACCTTTCAATGAACAACATGTCACTAGAGCTAGGTAAAGGGCAGTTCGAATCTAAGTGGTTGGTGAGCGTACCGGAAGGGACAGAAAACATCAGCAGCAACCCTTCGATGATCATGCCTGCATTAACGGGTAACGTTCACTCTAGCTTTTCAAATGAACTTGTTGAAGAGTACCCATTCATCCGTGAAGGTATCGATGAATTGCTTGTGATGGAAATGATCAAGGAAACAGAAAGTGGTTATGAAATCAGCGCTGACTTAGAAAATGGAAACCTAGTGTTCGAAAATGGACAAGAAATTCCATTAATCGCTCTACTTATGCCGGTTTTTGTTCAATAAACAGAGCAGGCTTGAATACTGATAGGGTGATTTAGCAGGTTAAGCTTAAACATTTTATACGGTACAAAACAAAAGAGGTCTTAAGACCTCTTTTGTTGTTTTTATGTTGGGTAAAACATGGTATTACTTGCATAGTTATTATTTAGCAGGAGCAATCATCCCCATGGAACTTACATTAGATAACGTATTCAACTTCAGTGCTGGCCCAGCTGCACTGCCTAAACCGGTAATGAAACAAGCGCAAGCGGACTTTATTGATTGGAATGGTTTAGGGACTTCCGTGATGGAAATCAGCCATCGCAGCAAGGAATTTATTCAAGTTGCTGACGAGTCCGAACAGGACCTGCGTGATCTTCTGAACATCCCAGACAACTACAAAGTTCTTTTCTGTCAGGGGGGCGCTCGTGCTCAATTCGCTGCTGTTCCTCTAAACCTTTTAGGTGACGCGACCAAAGCGACTTACATTGATGCGGGTTACTGGGCAGAAAGTGCAGTGACTGAAGCGAGCAAATATTGCGAAATCGATGTATTCAACGCGAAGACGTCAATTGATGGCAAAGCAGCGGTTGTTCCAGCTAAAGATTGGAAAATCGACCCGGAAGCGGCGTATGTACATTTCTGTCCAAATGAAACCATCGATGGTATTGAAATCAGCGAGCTTCCTCAAACGGATAAGCCAATCGTAGCAGATATGTCATCTAACATTCTGTCTCGTAAGATTGATGTGTCTCAGTACGGTGTTATCTACGCGGGCGCACAAAAGAATATTGGCCCAGCGGGTATCTGCATTGCAATCGTACGTGATGATCTACTCGAACTCGCAAACGACGTGTTGCCGAGTATTCTGAACTACAAAGTGCTTGCTGAAAAAGACTCAATGTTCAACACACCACCAACGTACGCTTGGTACCTATCAGGCCTTGTGTTCAAGTGGCTGAAAGCTCAAGGTGGCGTTGAGGCGATGGAGTTGGTGAACAAAGAGAAAGCAGCGCTGCTTTACGATGCAATCGATAGCTCAGCTTTCTACAAAAACGATGTTCACACTGCAAACCGTTCTAGAATGAACGTGCCGTTCCAACTGGCGAAACCTGAGTTAGATGGCAAGTTCCTAGAGTTGGCTGATGCTGCAGGTCTGAAATCACTGAAAGGCCATAGAGCAGTAGGTGGAATGAGAGCTTCACTTTACAACGCAATGTCTCTGGAAGGCGTTCAAGCGCTGGTTAGCTTCATGAAAGATTTCGAAGAGAAGTACGCTTAATCGATGACAGGGCTTTGACCGATAAATTGCTTATTTGATTTTTATTGTGTCGAATGCACCGAACGAGATAAATGCCGCTTTTGCGGCATTTTTTTTGTCGTTAATAATAAAGGGTATGGTATGTTGATTTATTGTAAGAACAGTCATCCAGAGATATGACGGATGTATCGGAATGAGCAGACCTTTCTCTTAAAGCGAGAGTACCAACTGTTTTTTAGACACTTTTTACTATATAACGTGTCGCCCAAAACTGAATATCTAATCATGAGCTGCGAGCAATAAGCCGCATCGCCCGGTTTATTGGTGGGCAATTAAAATCCAACGTCTAATTTTTACCACAAGGAATCAAGTGTGAGGTTATTGAGTCTATTTGCGATGCTATTTCCAGCCGTTGCTTGTTCGTCCACACTTGAAATATGGGCTGGTATTAATTATGAAACGGCCGATTATGTAAAAGAACATATCGAAGCGATGACGGATCATCGTGTAGAAATTCGTTCGTTTGACGTCAACAGTATTCGTTCTGAACTTCTTGTCGCTGATCCTAGAGACAATACCTTTCCCGACGCTATTTGGGTTCCTTCTGATTTCTTAGGTCTAACTGAATATATCGATTTAGCGACACTTCCTGAGGCCTGGGTAGATACCCAACGTTATGAGAAAAAAGCGCTCGATGCGGTGGTCATCAATGGTGAGCTTAAGGCGTTACCGGTTGGTATTGGAAACCAGGTCGTTCTGTATTCGAGCAAGCCTCAAGCGCAAGTCGTGACATGGGAGAGCCTAATTGAACGCTCTGCTCAGTCCGATCAAGTGAGTGTGCTTTTTCCCAATCCAAACATGTACTTCTATCTAGCTTTCTATCAGCTTTTTTCTGAAGACTTATTGTCGTCGAAGAATGTTAACGGTGAAGGGTTAGTTGCCATTTTTGATTTCATCGATTTGTTGCAGCAGAAAAAAGTCATCGAATCATCGTGCAGTGATATTTGCGCGAGGCAGAGATTCATCAATGGGGAAGTCGAGTTTTTGATTGACGGTGATTGGGCGTTCAGCGAACTCGATGCCGCTTTTGGTCGAGATTTGTACATCAATTCGTTGCCGACCTACCGTGGTGAAAGTATGTCTTCATTTAGTGGCGCAAAGATATTTGCTGTCACGGAAAAAGGCATGCAAGACCCAGATAAGAAATTGGCTTTGAAAGAAGTCGTTCAATACCTGCAATCAAACAGTTTCACCTATTTAGCTCACTCGAGTGCCATGGTTTCGCCGTTTTATGAGGTTAATCAACGCCGCGTTGAGGAAGGTAACCAGACATTTTCAAATATGTACGATGAGTTTCAAGCATCGCAAATGATGTCGAGTGACTACAAGATGGCGATCGTTTGGGAGGCATCGGCTCGGGCGTATCAACGTTACAAGTCAGGGATGCCAAAGAGTGAACTGCATAAGTTTTACAATGATTTTGTTCAATATTACTCGGCGAATATGAGGGTAAGAGATTGAAGCTATCATTAAAATACACCATGGGCTTGGTGTTGCTGGCTTGCTCAATGCTCCCTGTTTACCTAGCGGGACAGTTGATTCTCAATAAACAAAACCAAAGTTCTTTAGAGCAAAAAGAAACCAAGCTGGACAACTCTACGACCGGTATTCGTCAAACCGTACAAGAGCAAATTAAGCTGACGGCGAGCCTAACCCAATGGTATTCGCAAGACCGATCACTGATTAAAGCGGGTGGTAATATCTTTTTCTCGAGTGTGGTTTGGGACAAGATGGATAGCTTCAATGCGCTAGCGGAGAGTGTGTCCGCGACTTATATTCTTGACCAAAACTGGAAGCCCATTTATGACAGCAAAGGCAGCTTGTACCATTTTGAGCAGAGCCAGTTATTAGAAAGCTTGAAGCGTCCTCAATCGGTTTATGGGCAAGGGAAATTGTTCCACACCGAGTTTACCGAAACGGAAGTGGCGGATAATGCCACTGCCGGTATTGCTTTTGTCGCGCCGATTTTACCTTATCGTTTGATTGAAGGTTCTACATACACGCCGCAGGGTTATCTTGTGGTTCTTATGGGGTATGACAGGCTCAACACTAAAGTGACGCCTTTCCTGTATCAAAATGAGTCGGTTGAGTTTAACTATGTTGATTCAACGGATGCTCAATCTTCTGAACAAAGTGCGAACATTATCTCTATCGACAGTAAATTCTTTACCGACAAATTGGTGCTGAACGTCAAACATCATATTTCCGACAGTGCGCGCTTATTAGAGATGCAACAAGCTCAGGTGGTCTTTGTCAGAATATTGGTGGCGACGCTTGCCATCGCGATAGTGTTTGCTCTGTTCCTAAGCCGCTGGTTCTCAGGGCAGTTAAACCTGTTGGCTGAATCTGTTACGTCGTATTCGCATAACCAGTCACCGACTCATAGTGTGGATGAACATCGTTTTACAGAGTTCGTCACGCTAAGTCGTTTATTGGAAACCATGTGGGGTCGCATACAGTACCAAGTCCGTGAGCTTACCGAAAGCAACGATAAACTCGAAAGATTTAATGTTCAGCTAGAGGACTTAGTTGAAGAGAAAACCAGCAAGTTAACGTATTCGCTCGCGCGTGAAGAATCCCAGAAGCATCGTATTTTGAAGATCGTGCAGTTTGCATCATCGAGACAGGCAGCTGAATATCGGCTGATTCCTCAAATGGTCGATCAAGAGTTAAAGACATTACTTGATCAACATTCAATTCAGTTTCATTTTAACCGTGCTGGCGAGGCTGACTTGAGACTCTGTGACTCACAGGGGACGGCAATCGGGTATTTTTGTTCACGTTCATTTGATCTACTCAGTGAAGAAGATCTTCTGATTTTTGACATGTACCAAAAACAGTTAGCAGGTTGGCTAGAGCTCGAAAATATTACACGGATTAACATGCCGACTGGCTGTTTGAATCGTAAAGCTTTTAATGAAGATCTCGAATTTAGTAAACGCAGCATTAACGACAATCAAAATAAGATTTCTTTGATCATTATTGATATCAATGGCTTGAAAACCACGAATGATGTTCATGGACATGAAGTCGGGGATGAGTTGATACAACGCTGCGTAGACGTAATCAGCCACGGGTTGACACCTGCCAGTAATCTATATCGTTTGGGTGGAGATGAATTTGCGGTGCTTACCTTAACGTCTGGTGAGTCGAATTCGCTCAATGTCGCAGAGATGGCTGAGCAGTTGTACATTGCTCAGGAGCAACAGGCAATCGAGACTAAAGCGGGTATCTCTATTCCTGTCAGATTCTCGATTGGTACAGCCTCAAGTGATTCAACAGACGTTGAGCAATTGTTCTCAGTCGCTGATGAGAATATGTATCAGCAAAAGCGTCGTTATTATCAAACGTTGTCTATGGTGGGGAAATAACGCTAATCACGCTGACAAATAGCGATCACGATTTTCGACGCCCATTAGAGCGAAACTGCTGCGGTGTGAGATTAAAATATGCTTTAAAGGCTTTGATGTACGATGAGTCGTTTTGATAGCCAACTTGGTCAGCAATACGTTGGATCGCGAGCTCTTCATCAAGCAAAGATAACGAATAAATCAGTCGGATTTGTTGTCTCCACAACTGAAATGACGTGTTGAACTCTTTTGAGAACAAGCGAGATAACGTTCGCTCCGATGCGCCGACTTTTTCTCCCCAATCTTTTAGCGAATAATCTAATCTTGGTGTGTCTGTCAGCGCTTCGAATATCAGCTTTAAGCGCCGGTCTTCAGGTAACAATAATTGAAAGGTCTGCACATTATCTTTCATTATTTGGTCGTGCAGTACTGCAAGTAAACGCGATACCTCATCATCACTCACCAACCCTTCGCACTGACTTCGGATCTCTTGCAATAGTTCATTTAGAAACGGCGTGAGGGTAATGGTTCGCACTTCACGTTCATATTCATTGCCAAACGCAGGGTTAAGGTAGATGCCGACAAACGTCGTATGGCTCAATGCGATAGATTCATGTTGAATACCCGCAGGTACCAACAGCGCAGAAGTGTGCGGAACAAGATGCTGGTAGTGATCAGTCTTAGTTTGCAATAAACCTCTGATTGGAAAGATCACTTGATGCCAAGTATGTTGGTGCATTGCATCGATGAAACCTTTAGGCATGTCGATGGTCTTTACTAGCGCTGGTGAGTTGGGGTTGGCAGTCATCATCTCGTTGGAAGTCATGACATCGGAGTGAGAATCTATTTGGCGGGTTGGCATTGTTAATTGTCCTTACATCTCTACTCTGACATTGGCTTGTTAGGCTATCATGCTCGGCATAGTGAATGAAGTCGAGTGTGATGCCGTCTTACCTCATACAGTTCAGCAAATATGTTTTCAGTAAGAAAGTTTCCATTAATAAGGAAGGGATATGAAGAAGTTAGGTGTAATCAACAGCGTATTGGTAGGTAAAACCGTTGCCTTTGCTCACGGTACACAGAGTGCCATCAACAAACAGGTTTTGTCGGAACGTCAACACGCCACAGAGCTTGGTTTTACCAATGACGAACAAGGTGACCCTCGTTTTCATGGTGGCATTCAAAAAGCCCTTCATATTTACCCAAGCGAACATTACCCAGTTTGGGAAAAGGACTTGGGCAGCAAAGCCATCTTCCAATCTGCAGGCGCATTTGGCGAGAATCTAAGCTCAAGTGGAGTGACTGAAGCGTCTATTTGTTTAAGCGATAAGATTCGGATTGGTTCAACATTGTTGGAAGTTTCGCAAGGGCGCATGCCTTGTTGGAAGCTCAATGTGCGATTCGAGCAAAACGATATGGCGAGAAGACTGCAAGACACACTTCGAACAGGCTGGTACTTCCGAGTATTGGAAGAGGGCGATATTGGCGCAGGTGATGAGATTACTCTGTATGAAAGACCATACCCTGATTGGTCGCTCGCGCGCATTATGGGCGCTGTCTTTACCGGAAGCCTAGATAGAGAAGAACTGAGTCAGATGGCTGAACTTCCTTTGGTCGAGTCTTGGGGGAAACTGGTTGGGCGTCGTCTCGAAACGGGCGAAGTTGAAGATTGGGAGATGCGCTTAGTTGGGCCTACTGCCGTATAAACACGGACGATAAAAATGACAAAGCCCACTTATGGGAAGTAGTGGGCTTTACATGTGCGCTCTGTTCAACGCCAGCTAGAGCCAGAAACTCTTCAAAGGCATCTCAGCGTCAAAGTGATGAGCAATCTGCGCTTGAAGGAGCTCAGCGGTCGCAATAGCGTCAGTTAATGCATGATGCGGCGTGTAGTCGGGCAGGTGGTATCGACGACGACTCTGACCCAGTCTCACTGAAGCTGGCTTCTTACCTTTTAGCTTATTCCACAAGCCACCAGCCAGTTTATTTTGGATCTGAGATTCAATCTCCAGTGTGTCGAGGACTGGGAACTCAATGCCTTCACCGAGTCGCACTTTCAATGCATTGTCCAAAAAGTCACGTTCGATACGACGATAGTGAACCACTGGGATATGTCCCGCCATTGACTCTAAGATCTCGCCCAACACTTCACTAAGGTCTGGCGCATCAATGATGTCATTGTGCGTGATGCCATGAATCACGACAGACTCTTCTTCTAACTTCTGTTTTGGTCTTAGCGTCCAGTGTTTGGCTTGTCGCAAGTAGATGCGATTGAGCGTAAATGGCACTAAACCAATAGTAATGATACCGTCTTTGTTTGGGTTTAAACCCGTCGTTTCAAAGTCGACAGCCAAGAACATCACTTCTGAAAGTGGCGTATCAGGCGCAGGAAGAGGCTGGCTGTAAAAGTGCTTTAAGCGCTCGTCTCTCGCTCGTTCTAGCTTCTGAGCAAACTTAAATGGCCAATCGACTGCAGGTGATCTGAATAGTTTGTTCATAGGCCCTACTTAAACTTATTGCTGGCTTGATAACGGAACTTAAGGAAGTTTTGCGCATTACTTAATATTTGGAATGCATCCTTTAGGTTACGTCGTTCGAAGTCAGACAGGTTCTCTGGCTCGATGTTGTTATCAGGCTCGATGTTGTTGTCGACATCGTGAGCTTGGTGGCGAATACGAACCAGAGAGATAAACTCCATCGCATCTTTCAAATCTTGAGCTCGACCTTTTGGCAGAATACCTGCGTCGATAATGTCATCTAAACGTTCGAATGAGTTTTTAGAGCGAGACGCTACCGCCAGTGAGTGAACACGAATCAAATCGGCCAGTGGCGCAGTACCACGACGCTTAAGGTTGATTGAGTTGTTGTGGCGGCCATCTTTCTCCATCACGAAATCTTTGAAGAAGCCGAGCGGAGGTGTACGGTTGAGTGCGTTACGTGCAAGACACGCTAAGAAGCGGTTGTTCTTACGTGCGCGTCGAACAATAAAGCTGTTCAATTGCTCAGCCCATTTCAGACGACCATAAACGCCATCTAAGTCGAAGAAGATTGAAGCATTCAATAGGGCTTTCGGGTTTGGATCATCAATCCAATCGGCAAAGCACTCTTCCCATTGTCGACGAGTCATACGCCACGTTGGGTTAGTCGCCATGATGTCGCCAGTACAATACACATAACCACATTGGTCTAAGCCATCACAAATGAAGGTCGATAGCTCCTCAAAGTATTTACCGTGCTTTTTCTCGTCGTAGGTATCATCAAGAATGATTGCGTTATCTTGGTCTGTAACCAGCAACTGCTCATCACGCCCCATAGAGCCGAGTGCGAGGAAACAGTAAGGAATAGGCGCCTTGCCCAATTTCTCTTCACCCAGTTCGATAATTCGCTGCTTAAAGCTACGACCAATTACCGACATTGCAGTACCCACCATGTGGGCGTTGGCATCTTCGTTAACCAAGCGCACAAAGCTGTCTTTCACTTGCTCGGAAAGTACCTTCAGATCTTCGATACTTTGTTGTTGGAAGATACTACTTACCAATAACAGCGAGTTTTGAGATTCGTAACGAACAATATCGGTCGCTTCGATAATACCAATCGGCTTCTTATCTTTAAGTACTGGCAAATGGTGCACGTTGTAGCGAAGCATGGTCATCATGGCTTCGTATACATAGGCGTTGTGGTCGAGTGAGATAACCTCGGGTGTCATCACGCTAGATACTTCATCCGATGGGTCGAGACCTTCGGCGAGGACACGCGTACACAAATCTCGGTCGGTGATAATGCCAATCACGGGTGTTGAGTCATCTTCATCATCTTCCACAATGTCTGGGTCGATGATCAGCAAGGACGAAACATTATCTTGTGCCATCATGGTTGCAGCTTGCTGAATGGTGCGCGTTTTTTCGATCATTGGCGCTTCGCTGGTCAGTAGCGTTTTAACCTTGGATGTTGTTAGGTCGTTAGCGTCGTTGCTGTCGGAGTTGGCTTGGCGCAGTCGCGCGTTATCTTCTACTTCTACGAAGTCGGCAAAGGAGTCGTAGTTGTCGTAGAGCTCTTGGAAGATAGGCTCAGGAATGCAGTAGAGTAGGGTGTCTTCCGTCGCTTTAACTGGGAAACGCACCTTGTTGTTAGTCAGTAGGCCCATTTGACCGAACAAGTGGCCTTCATCCAGGCGGTTATAGAGCTCGCCTTTACGACGGTAGACTTCGACTTCGCCACTTCGAACTATGTATAAGTCATGAATTTGATCACCAAAGTGAATGATAGGGGTATCTTGGCGGTAATAAGAAATTTCCACGCTACTGGTCACTTTCGCCAACATCTCCTCAGGGAGTTCTGTGAAAGGGGGGTATTGTGCCAGAAAGTTTTGAATCTCTAATAACTCAGCATCCATAATGATCATCCATTGGTTTGTATGATTTCATGGTACAACATTTGATAATATTTTGCCGTCACAAATCAATCTGTGAGCTAAAACCTTTTTAAAGTCTTATGGATAGACTAACCTTTCAATTAATGGAGTGACAGTTTAAGGATGATAGGAATGTCGAAGTGGAAGCTTAGTTTTGTATCTGCGGTTTTTATGTTTTCTCCAAGTTTGTGGGCGGACACTAACGCGGTGGATATTTTAGATTACGACCATATTTATGCCACGGCGCATTCGGGCAGTTTAAATGAAGATGCAGGCAGTAATAACAATGCCTCGTCGTATGGATTAGGCGTCAGTTACGCGATGACGGATGATTGGTTGTTGCTGGGAGACTACAGCGCACGCTTTATTCACCCTGATGACACCACAACTCGAATTGATACGCTAATGCCAGGTGTTGGTTACCGTTACAGCATTAAGAAAGATTTAGATATAGTGGCTTACTACCTGCTTGGTATCACTAAAGGTAAGGTTGAAGATAATGACACCAACCGAACTGAATCTTCAGACACTGAGTTCATCCAAGGGGTAAAAGCTGAGCTTAACTATGGATTTGCGAAACGTTGGATAGCTAACGGGAGTGTGCAAGTGAATCGAAGTGACCTGTTTGATGAAGAGATCTATCACTTAGGTTTACGTTATCTAGTGACCAATAAGTTTGCGATTGGTGGGTCATATCAACATCGAGATGGTGAAGGTAAAATTCGTAGCGAGCGTACTAACGAGCTAGGAGTGGAATTTTTCCTAGAGTATTAGCCAGTAACGAAAAGGCTACGAGCCCTAATAGCTCTTATATACAAAGGGACAGACACAAAAAAGCCAGCTTAATTGCTGGCTTTTGCATATCTATTGGTCTGCAAGTGCAGGTTTCACTTTACGATTAAAGAACCGCAGCGATACCTTTACATAGAGGACCCATGTTTGACTTAGTCATACCAGCAACACTGATACGGCCAGAACCAACAATGTAGATTGCGAATTCATCTTTTAGGCGAGTTACTTGCTCTTTGCTTAGACCAGAGAAAGAGAACATGCCGTTTTGACGTTCGATGAATGTGAAGTCTGCATCAACACCTTCAGATTTCAGTGTTGTTACGAATAGCTCGCGCATCTCTTGGATACGGTCGCGCATTTCTGCTACTTCTGCTTCCCATTCAGCACGTAGATCAGCATCACCAAGGATGTGAGTTACTACAGCACTGCCGTGCGCTGGTGGGTTAGAGTAGATAGAGCGGATAATGCTCTTAACTTGAGAGAACGCTGTTGTTGCTACGTCTGCAGATTCTGCAACCAGAGTGAATGCACCAACACGCTCGTTGTACAAGCCGAAGTTCTTAGAGAACGAGCTAGCAACAAGGATCTCTTTGTTGTGTTGAGCAAAAATACGTAGGCCAGCAGCATCTTCTTCAACGCCTTTTGCAAAACCTTGGTAAGCGAAATCGAATAGAGGAAGCAGTTTCTTCTCAGCAACCAGTTTAGCAAGAACTTCCCACTCTTCAGTTGTTGGGTCGATACCTGTTGGGTTGTGACAGCAGCCGTGAAGAAGAACGATATCGCCTTCAGAAGCTTTCTCTAGGTCAGCAACCATGCCTGCGAAGTCTTTGTCTTTAGTTTCAGCGTTGTAGTAGCTGTATTGAGCAGTTTCGATACCCGCAGCTGCGAAAACGCCGTTGTGGTTAGCCCAAGTTGGGTTACTGATCCAGATTTTTACATCGCCCAGTTGGCGCTTGATGAATTCACCCGCTACGCGAAGTGCACCTGTACCACCTGGAGCTTGTGCAGTTTTCGCACGTTGAGATGCAACGATCTCAGCGTCTGAACCGAAAAGAAGTTTCTGAACCGCTAGACCGTATTCAGCCGTACCTTCAATCGTTAGGTAAGATTTGGTTTTTTCGTTTTCAAGAAGTGCAGCTTCTGCTTTCTTTACTGTTTTAAGTACAGGCGTTTGACCATCTTCATTTTTGTAGATGCCAACACCAAGGTTGATTTTCTCTGCACGAGAGTCTTTTTTAAACTCTTCAGTAAGGCCGAGGATAGGATCGGCGGGAGCAGCTAACACTTTTTCAAACATAATCTTCATCCATGTCAATTGAGAGGGGATAGTATCTATGGGTAGTTATACCTGTATGGAATTTTTAAGACAATACGAAGTGAACAGAAAGGCTAAAAAAAATCCATTTCAATCAGATTTATTGACTAAAGAGGGTATTTGATAACAAAACACCCTACGGATTAACCTATAGGGTGCAAGAAGTTAGTGGTTTTTGAATAGATTAGGCAGGTTGAGCAATAAAGCTTTCGCGCTCGAGTTCACTGGCTACATTTTTGCCATCTTTGTAGGTCGCGGCAATTGAAACAAACGCTTGTTCAACCGCTAGAAAAGCTTGGACAACTTGCGGATCAAAATGCGTCCCATTGCCCTCTAAAATAATCTGTTTAGCTTGTTCGTGAGTAAAGGCTGGCTTGTAAACGCGTTTCGATATTAGCGCATCATATACATCGGCTAATGCCATCAAACGGCCAGATAACGGGATATCTTCACCAGACAACTGATTAGGATAACCACTGCCATTCCATTTCTCGTGGTGAGTCAGAGATATCTCCTTTGCGACTCTTAAGAAAGAGCTGCTTCCTAGTTGCTTTTCTGCAATAGATAACGCTTCAGCACCGATCGCGGGGTGACCTTTCATTATCTCAAACTCTTCGTCCGTCAATTTACCCGGTTTCAATAACACGCTATCAGGTACACCGACTTTGCCTACGTCGTGCAAAGGTGCAGATTTGTAAAGCAACTCGATGTAGTTTGGTGTTAACAAGCTTGAGTGGGTTTCTGATTTGCTGAGTTCTTGTGCGAGTACCTTGACGTACTCTTGAGTTCTTAGGATATGAGCGCCTGTTTCATTGTCTCGAGATTCAGCCAATGCCGATAAGCTCACAATGGCAACGTCACGTGTGGTTTTGACTTCGTTTTGCGCGGTTTCGAGGCTATCAAGCATGGTATTGGTCATAGATGCCATTGAGCCAAGCTCGTTGTAACCGAAAATGGGTAAGCGAACGCCTTGCTCGCCATTGGTGACTTTGTTTAATGCGTGCTCTTGGCTTAAGAGAATGCGCTTAATTAGCTTGCTCCAAAGCGTCATGATGGTTATCGCGTAGCCACCCAGTACCACAGCCAAATAAATAAACTCTTTGATCACGCTGATCTTGCCGGTGCCATCTAATAAGCGGTCAGGGTTATGTTCTAGCCAGAAGATGTCTTTGACGGCAATCATCGTCAACATAGTCGTCAGTGTTACCAGAAGCACGATAACCAAGCCTATCATCTGCTTGACCAGTGAACTTCTTTCACCAACCAGTTGGAAGTCAAATTGCCCAGTCGTCTCCATTTTATCCATTTGGCTGAGCTTGGCGTTCAATTGAAGAATGGTTCCGGTAAAGAAGCCGAATAGACTCATGCCAAACAGCACCTTCAAATTACTGTCTATGGTAAATTCATAGCTTAAGTTGTAGTAGAGTGCGAAAGGTACACTTGCAGCAAAAAATAGCAGGGTATCGAGTTGCGCGAATCGGCCTTGCTTGACCAAGGTATGTTGCGCCAATAGGTAACGACGCGCGAGCCATAATAAGACAAATACAATACTGACTTGTGTGAAAATCTCTAACGTCGTTAAGCTCTCGAGCATAGGACACACCCGACTGCCATAGGTACCAAACAGCACGCCAGCAATGACGTATAACTTAGTCGTTAGCGATTGATTGTAATTTGAAGTATCCATCGATAAGCCTTTGTTCTCATTCTTATTAGATTTACGCATTCATTGATTCACGACTTTAGAATTGCGAATGATTAGCATAACTGACGTGAATAAGACCGGAAATTCTATCGATAGCTTTCGTGGATTGATACAAGAAACTGGTTTGTGTTAGAGATTTGTTAGCTAGGTGGGGGTTATTGCAGCATTTTTATGAAAATACTTGAATAGCCCCGGTCGAGGGTCGAGGCTATTCAGTCTGTGTACTGGGTTAGAATCGCGAGTGATTGAGTTCGCTATCTACTTTACCCGTTACTTTTTGAGATTGATTTCAGCTTCGATTGAGCCGGTTTCAATCTCAGGGTGAGACGCTAGTTTGTCTGCAGCCCATTGGTTGATGTGTTTCAGAATAGCAGACACCGCGTGTTTTTCCGTTGGTGCTTGGTCTTGTTCGACATCGATCTTTTGCTTTGGATGTGAGCCTGTCGCATCTTCAGCAATATGGAGCCAATCGGGGTGCCAGTAATATGGCTGGCCGCTCGGTGCTGTCCAACTGTGAACACCGTTTGACTCTCCTTTATAACTTAATTGGTCTGCTTCTATTTTTTTCATTGTTATCTCGCATGTTTTTGGGTTACATCAAATTATTGAGGTAGAAAGCCAACTTAGCTCCTACCTTGGGTACAAACTTAGCAAAGCTTACAAAGTTATCTGTGAACTAATTCACACTATTGTGGAAATTAGGTGCGATCATATGGATAGCAGCAATAGTTGTTAGCGTAAGTGATAAAATCACCGGCTCACAGAATTTCTCTAGGTAGTACAATTAGATGGCGCGTTATGAAGAGCTTGCAAAGGATATTCGAACTCAGATAGCCAACAATACGTGGCGACCCGGAGAGAAGATCCCTTCGGTACGCATGAGTTGTCGAAATTACAACGTCAGCAATAGTACTGTCTTACAAGCCTACCAGTTGCTAGAAAGCGAAGGGTGGATCATCGCTAAACCTCAGTCGGGCTACTTTGTCGCGCCGAGACTGGACGGCGTTGATTACGTAGAGCCATTCGTTCGTGAAAAGAAAGCCATTAATGACCGCTTATTTGATTTTTTGAAGTCGAGTTCAGCCGAGGGGGTGATTCCTTTCGGTTCTGCATTTCCAGATCCCGATCTTTTCCCATTACCTATCTTGACTCGAAATTTAGCCAGTGCCGGCAGGAAGATGACGGGTGCCAGTGTGATTAACAATCTGCCTCCTGGAAGTGAGTCTTTAAGAAGGCAAATCGCACAGCGTTACCTGCAGCAAGGCATTACAGTTAATCATCAAGACATCGTGATTACGTCAGGTGCAATGGAAGCGCTTAACTTGAGCCTGCAAACGGTCACTAAGCCGGGTGATAACGTAGTGATAGAATCTCCCGCATTCTATGGTGCTCTACAGGCCGTAGAGAGGCTAGGGCTTAACCCTATCGAAGTGGATGTTTGCCCAATTAATGGGTTGAATATAGAGCAGTTTGAAAACGCACTACAAAACCACAATGTCAAAGCGTGTTGGCTGATGACGACTTTTCAGAACCCGACGGGAACCAGTTTGTCGGAACAGGCGAAGCGCCGTGTGGTAGAGATTGCAGAACAACACGAAACCTACGTTATTGAAGATGACGTGTATGGCGACCTTTATTACGAAGGTCATAAACCGAAACCACTAAAGGCTTTCGATAAGACAGATTCTGTTTTGCTGTGTGGGTCGTATTCAAAAAGCTTATGTCCGGGCTATCGAGTAGGTTGGGTTGTGAACACGCGTTTTAACGATGCGATTCAAAAGTTGCAGCTTCTTTCTACGTTATCGAGTAGCGCTCCCGTTCAACTTGGTGTCACCCATTTTTTAACGCATGAAAGCTACGACAATCACCTTCGTAAACTACGTAAAAACCTGCTAGTCAGGAAAGAGCGATTTATAGACGTCATTAAGCAGTACTTCCCACATTCAATCGAGATTGAAGAACCAGCTGGTGGCTACTTTATATGGATTCGTTTCTCTGAAAAATTCGACAGCCAACAATTTTATCAACTGGCTATTGAGCAAGGTATTAGCGTCGCATCTGGCGATCTGTTCAGTGAGCAGGGCAGAGTGGATAACGCGATACGATTGAACTTCTCTTATGAACTGACAGAAGAGAAAGAACAAGCGCTTATCTTGCTTGGTAAACTTGCATATCAACTCACTAACTCGTAAAACCTTAAGTCCCTCATAAAAAAGACAATCATTCCAACTGTACGGGTTGTTTGTGGCGTAACTGTACGCCTAATTGGCAAGAGAGTTATGATTCAATAACGGTAGACCAAATATTGGAGATACCGTTATGTTGAAAATGACTATGGGAAATGAAGTTAAGCTGATTATTGTCGCGATTGTGTGTGCGCTTCTGCTTATTCTCGGCCACGTACTGCTGGCAAAAGCATTCGCTGATATGGCGTGGGCGGAATACACCACTGCCGCGATCCCATTCGTTATGATGGCAATCTGCGGTCTCGCAATAAAATACGCTATCGACCAAGATGTGGATTAGCTTTTGAATAACGAGTCTTAGATGGTGGCATGCTGAAACAGCCGTCGTCTCGTTTTATTCCGAACATAAAAAAACCTCCGCAAGTGCGGAGGTTTTTATTTGTTCTTAACTTTTAATATCGAATAGGTTTCGAATTAGAAGTTTGCAGAGCGTGGTGTACGTGGGAATGGAATCACGTCACGAACGTTGCCCATACCTGTTACGTAAGATACTAGACGCTCGAAACCAAGACCGAAACCAGCGTGTGGCACTGTGCCGTATTTACGTAGGTCGCGGTACCAGCTCATGTGCTCAGGGTCGATACCCATAGCAATCATACGCTCGTCTAGAATGTCTAAACGCTCTTCACGTTGTGCACCACCGATGATTTCACCGATGCCTGGTGCAAGTACGTCCATTGCTGCAACTGTTTTGCCGTCGTCGTTTAAGCGCATGTAGAAAGCTTTGATGTCTTTCGGGTAGTTCTTAACGATAACAGGTGCTTTGAAGTGCTCTTCAGCTAGGTAACGCTCATGCTCAGAAGACATGTCGATGCCCCACTCAACGTCAAACTCAAATTTCTTACCAGAGTCTAGTAGGATTTGGATTGCGTCAGTGTAGTCAACTTGTGCAAAGTCAGCGTCAACGAATTGCTCAAGACGAGTAATTGCTTGCTTGTCGATGCGAGAAGCGAAGAACTCAAGGTCGTCGCGGCGCTCTTCAAGAACAGCAGCGAAAACGTACTTAAGCATGTCTTCAGCCAGTTTCGCTACATCGTTAAGGTCTGCAAACGCAACTTCAGGCTCAACCATCCAGAATTCAGCTAGGTGGCGGCTTGTGTTTGAGTTTTCAGCACGGAACGTAGGACCGAACGTGTAAACCTTGCTTAGTGCACAAGCGTAAGCTTCAGCATTAAGTTGGCCAGATACTGTTAGGAACGTCTCTTTGCCGAAGAAATCTTCGTTGAAGTCTACGTCGCCTTTTTCAGTGCGTGGTAGGTTTTCCATGTCTAGCGTAGAAACACGGAACATTTCACCAGCGCCTTCTGCATCAGATGCAGTGATAAGCGGAGCAGAAGTCCAGAAGAAGCCTTGCTCGTGGTAGAAACGGTGAATCGCTTGAGATAGACAGTTACGTACACGTGCTACTGCGCCAATCACGTTTGTACGTGGACGTAGGTGAGCAACTTCACGAAGGTATTCGATAGAGTGACGTGTCTTAGCCATTGGGTAAGTGTCAGCGTCTTCAACCCAGCCTACAACTTTAACGTCAGTTGCTGCTAGTTCGAAGTCTTGACCTTTCGCAGGAGACTCAACAATCTTACCCGTTACTTCAACAGAGCAGCCAGTTGTTAGCTTTAATACTTCGTTTTCGTAATTATTAAGATTATTAGGAACCACGGCCTGAATCGGGTCGAAACAAGAGCCGTCATAAATGGCAAGGAAAGAGATTCCAGCTTTGGAATCACGACGTGAACGGATCCAGCCGCGAACAGTTACTTCACTGTCTACCGCTAGCTTGCCGCCAAGTACGTCTGTTACAGGCGCGTAAGTCATGTTGATTTCATTCTCCATTGAGGGACAAATTCAACTCAAAGTCTCTGGCATTGATGCAAATAAACATACATTTGCACAATAATTAGCCGAAACATTAAGTTGTATAAACTTTTTAAATCGATTGAACATATTACCTGTCATACCGACAGCTTCAACCTTTATTCTTGCTTGGTGAAAGAAATATTGTGTCTACTGACGATAAATAGGTTTGAGGGTGTGTTTTTTGTTCGATCTTAGCGTCAGCCTTACCTTTGACCCTATGTGAGCTGTTGAACGAGCATGGCGTAATCGAAACCTTTGTTTTCAATAATGGGAGTGTGATTGTGTTGAGACTCACTCTATATTGGCGCGGATTCAGTCATATTGGACTTGATCACCTTCTTATTTCCCCAATAAAGCAACAAGAGGAGTTTAATATCTACGTGTTAATTACGCCGCCTTAACCCCTGCATTCTCTCTACCCCCGCACTTTTCGAGCGCTCGCTCATTCAAGAAAAACAGTCGATCAAATTATGTCTCAACAAGGCAGGACTGGCTGTACAAGTAAAAGAGAATTACATGCTTAATTATTTAAAAAAACACTGGTTATCAAACGTTAAAGGAGATTCATTATCTGGGATTGTGGTTGCACTCGCATTGATCCCTGAAGCCATCGCATTTTCAATTATTGCAGGCGTTGACCCTAAAGTAGGGCTCTATGCCTCGTTCTGTATTTGTGTCGTCACTGCTTTGGTTGGCAGTCGTCCGGGAATGATCTCTGGGGCAACAGGTGCTATGGCGCTATTAATGGTCACCTTAGTGAGAGAGCACGGATTAGAATATCTACTCGCCGCTTCATTTCTAGCTGGCGTCATTCAAATCGCGGCTGGATACCTAAAGCTTGGTAATCTGATGAATTTCGTTTCCAAATCGGTTATTACTGGATTTGTTAACGCGCTCGCCATTCTAATTTTCATGGCCCAACTTCCTGAATTAATCAACGTCCCATCAAGCGTTTACGTGTTAGTCGTTTTGGGTTTGGCGATCATTTATCTGCTTCCTTATTTTCCCAAGTTTGGTCGCGCAATACCTTCTCCACTGGTCGCGATTGTTACCCTGACAATCATTAGTTTGCTGTTCGGCTTAGATGTGAGAACGATTGGCGATATGGGCAAGCTTCCCGATTCACTGCCTGTGTTTTTGATCCCTAATATTCCATTCACGTTTGATACGCTTGCGACCATCCTGCCATATTCGATTGCTCTATCTCTGGTTGGCTTGCTGGAATCCTTGATGACAGCGACCATAGTCGATGATCTGACAGATACTGAAAGCAATAAAAACAATGAGTGTAAAGGGCAGGGCGTTGCGAACATCGTGGCTTCCCTTTTTGGTGGCATGGCGGGTTGTGCGATGATCGGTCAGTCGATCATTAACATCAAATCAGGTGGCTTAACCCGATTATCCAGCATGATCGCTGGAGTGGTTTTGTTGCTAATGGTGGTGTTTGTTTCTGATTGGTTGAAGCTGATACCGATGGCGGCTTTAGTATCTGTGATGATCATGGTCTCTATCGGCACATTCTCATGGCGTTCCATTGTTGAGCTTAAAGATCACACACTGCCAACCAATGTAACCATGCTAGCAACCGTGGCGGTGGTGGTGTTTACTCATAACTTAGCAATAGGTGTTGCGGTTGGCGTGGTGTTGTCGGCTCTGTTTTACGCACATGCCAGCAAATCTATGGTGTTTATATCCGATGAAGTCGTGACCAACGAAATGCACACCATTCACCGAGTAAAAGGCCATGTCTTCTTTGCTTCGTCAGATGCGTTTGTCGACTTATTTGATTATGACAACGCGACCTCTTTAGTGACCATCGATATATCGGATGCGTCATTCTTAGATAATACCTCGGTCGAGGCGCTTGATAAGGTTGTGTTCAAGTTCCGTAAAAAAGGGGCTTACGTTGAAGTGTCAGGAATGGATAGCGTGAGTGCGAATCTGATAGTCAAACACGCGATGTATCACAAGCATAAAGACTTAACCGCGGTTTCTATTACGCACTAATCTTGGTTTAAGGTACTTTGAAAGCCTGAACTAGACATTGTTATGAAGATAAAGCGCTCATTGTTGAGCGCTTTTTTGTTGGCGAACTATGACTTCTTCTTTGTACTCGACAAAGTAAACTGATTAATCAGTGATTCAAGGTGATCAGACAGTTCTTCTAAGTCATTGCTGATGTTTCGAGTTTCAGCCGCGGATTGCGACGTGTTGTTGGCGTGAGAGGTGATGGTCTCAACCTTTTGTTGAACATCCTGAGTTGCTTGTGTGGTGGATTGCGTTTGCTGCTGAATATTCTGTGCGTGAGCCAGCACCTGTTTCATCTCTTCGCCCACACCATTCATTTCAATTGAAAGTGCGTCGATATCGGTTGAGCTTTGATGGGCTTGTTCGCAAACGCGATCGGCAGAAGTCAGCGACTCTTCACTGCCTTGTTGGAATTGATGAATGATTGACTCAATACTGCCTGTTGCTTCAGCGGTTCGCGATGCAAGATGGCGAACTTCATCTGCCACAACCGCAAACCCACGACCTTGCTCTCCCGCACGAGCTGCTTCAATCGCTGCATTCAAGGCCAGAAGATTGGTTTGGTCGGCAATGCCACGAATCACACTCAATATTGAAGAGACCTCTCCGGTTTGCTCATTGAGTGTCAGTATTTTGTGTTTCACTTCTTCTATGCTACTGACGAGGTTCTTTATCTCACTGCTTGCGTCGTGTGCTTGGTTGGCACTCTTACACGCCACATCGGCGGTGTGGTTGATAAGCTCTGAAGCCGTTAAAGTCGCTTGTTCTACGTTGACTTGCTGTGCCTGTATCCCTTCAACATTGTGTTGCACTTCAGCGGTTTCGCTTTGCTGGTCGCTGGCGGCTTGCTCGGTAATTTGCGCGACGCTAGTCAGTTGGTTTGCTGAGGCATTCAACTTGTGCGAGGTGTTTTGTACCTTTTCTAAGCTGTCAGATACGGTTCCCATGAACGAGTTGATGGAGTTAGCCAGCGTGCCAATCTCATCCTTGCTTTGTTCCGGCAGACGAGTGGATAGGTTTTTATCGTTGCTGACTTGAGTCATAAAGCGAGAAGTCTGTTGCAGAGGGCGTACGATAATCTTACGAATTAATCCCATCGTAAGCACAAATCCGGCAAACGAGATCACCGCCATAATGCCAATAGCAGCCATGGTTTGAGTGTTAATCAGCGAGTTAACATGGTTGAGGTTATATTCGAGACGAATCGCACCCAACACTTCACCTTCTGCTGCCATATGACAGGCGACACAATTGGTTCCTCGGTAATCTTCACTCGACTTCATTGGCAGAGCAATAACCAAGCCTTTGCCCCAATCAGCAGAAAAAGGTTCGATAACGGTCTCGCCCGCTAGCGCTCGTTTATCAATATCGTCAACCGGTGTTTGGTTGTCATTACCTGAGCCGTATAACTTACTGACAGCGTCGGCGCGCAAAACACGAACGTCTTCGATGCCTTCTTGAGCCAGTGCTTTCTGACGAAGGGTCTCTTTCTGTGCCATGGTGCCGGTGAGCATCATCATGTTGAGACTATCGAAGTAGTTACTTGCTTTGTCGTGTAGCTGTTCACTCAACACCGAGTTAACCAGTTGTTTTTGCTGCGAGTATTGGAAATAGGTCGATATTGCCAGCAAAAAAGTGAACACGATGGTGAGGGCCACTAGGATTTTGAAGGTGATTGTTGAGCGCATAAGGTGGTTGTTTTTATTAATTATAATGACGCAAATACTGTACTAGCAAGAATTCCTACCACCTATGGGCTATGACGAATTGTGTGACCACACTCCGGTTGTGGTTATGTTTCTGTGATGTAGCGAGTTTGTGTTGTGTCTGATGTTGAATTGGAACGCGCTTCAAGCTAGTCGCTGTTCTTAAACACGTGTTGTTCCTACAACATCGTGTTGTAAAACATACAGCTGTTATTGAAACAGACTGTTGTTTTGGGAAAATTGAAGTGCAGCATCGGGTTGTGAGTTTGCTGATAGTTAGAAAAGCCTAGGTTGTTAATTAGCTCGATGTATTTGTCCGCTTGTCTTTTATCGATAAAGACTATTGTTTTAGACGACTTAGTGGTCAATTTATATCCAAATGGCTGTTTTGTTCAATTTAATAGCAAAAATTGTGGTTATAGCGTTGTGTTTCGAGGCTCATTCGATAAGATGAAAAGACCTCTATGATAGAGGTAGGGCAGCAACGGATACGCTGCTTCAAATGCTATGGAATGTGACTTATTGGACACATACATGAAATTCAAGATTACATCGCCGATTATTGAACCTACGGAAGGTTCACCACATCAGTTAATGCTTACTCACGCTTCTCGTTTTACCTCTTTTAAGACAAGCTCCCCTTTGAACGCCCTGTTCGACAACGTCTCTGCACGCTTCTTTACCGCTTATCGCTCCTATTGTTATTCGTTTTATAACTTTATTTCTATCTGAACTCCTTTGTCATCCGCTCGATGAACGAAGACTCACATCTATAAAAACTAAACAAATAAGTTAAAAACAATGAATATTAAAATGATGGGTAGCTCCCTAATTATCGCTGGTACCGCTCTCGGTGCTGGTATGCTTGCGATCCCAATGGTATTAGCTCAATTCGGATTGCTTTACGGCACACTGCTTATGGTACTGATCTGTTTCGGTACGACTTACGCAGCATTACTACTTCTAGAAGCGACCATCAAAGCGGGTGGCGGTCTAGGATTAAACTCTATTGCCCGAAAAACCTTGGGTAAACAAGGTCAGTTGCTTACCAACGGCTTGCTATACGCGTTGTTGATTTGCCTATTAATGGCTTACATTCTGGGCGCAGGTGACTTGCTGAGTAAGTTACTGTCTAACTTTGGCGTTGAAATCACCGCGACTACCAGCCAAACCGTGTTTACCTTGCTTGCTGGTGCTGTAGTCGCAAGTGGTACTGGTGTGATTGATAAGCTCAACCGAGCATTGTTCTTCGTGATGCTTGCTAGCTTGTTTGCAACCATGGCCTTCTTAGCGCCGAGCATGACTCAAGAAAACTTGATGCAGGTAACCAGCCATGATCACGTTGATCTAATCAAAACCAGTGCCATCCTGTTTACGAGCTTTGGCTTTATGGTGGTGATTCCAACCTTGGTTTCTTACAACCACGAAGCGACAGACAAACAGTTGCGTAACATGGTGATTATCGGTTCTCTGATCCCATTAGTGTGTTACTTGTGTTGGTTGTTTGCGGTAGTGGGTAACTTGAGTGAAGAGCAATTCAGAAGCTTTGAGAACGTATCAGATTTGATGGCGGCGTTTGAGGCTCAGTCTCCTTGGGTGGGTAACGTTCTGTCTACCTTCACGGGCTTGGCGTTGTTGACTTCTTTCTTTGGTGTGGCGATGGCGTTGTTCAACCAGAACAAAGACATGTTCAACCAAAATACGGCAGTAACGTACTGTATTAGCTTTATCTTGCCGTTGGCGGGTTCACTGCTTGCTGCAGACAAGTTCCTACAAGTGCTGAATTACGCAGGTATCATCTTGGTGTTCCTAGCGGTGTTCGTTCCTTTGGTGATGGTTCACAAGCAGCGCTTCATGAAAGTTGCTGATGACCGATACCGAGCAGAAGGTGGCAGTGCAATGATGTTGTTCTCACTGCTGTTTGGTTGTTTCCTGCTTATCTCACAAGTGATCTAGCTCTTTGGTCCATTATCTAAGATGCGAATCGAGCATCTTAGATATAAGTGACCGGAATTCAGACACAAAAAAAGGAACGCATATGCGTTCCTTTTTTATTATTTGCTCGTTACCAAGCAAGCGGTGTTAGAGGCTATTAGCAAACTAATGCTAATTAACAAACTACCTTAACAGCCAAACCACCTTGAGACGTCTCACGGTATTTAGCGTTCATGTCTTTACCTGTTTCTAGCATTGTTTCGATAACCTTATCTAGAGAAACAGTAGGAGCAGAAGAACGACGAAGTGCCATACGAGTTGAGTTGATTGCTTTAACTGCAGCAATACCGTTACGCTCGATACATGGTACTTGTACTTGGCCAGCAACTGGGTCACATGTTAGACCTAGGTTGTGCTCCATGCCGATTTCTGCAGCCATACATACTTGCTCCGGGCTACCACCCATAAGCTCAGCAAGACCAGCAGCAGCCATAGAACATGCCACACCAACTTCACCCTGACAGCCAACTTCAGCGCCAGAGATAGAAGCATTACGCTTGTAAAGACCACCGATCGCGCCAGAAGCTGCGAAGTAACGGATGTAGTCTTTCTCTGTCACTGTTTGGATGAACTTATCGTAGTAAGCCAATACAGCAGGGATGATGCCACATGCGCCGTTTGTTGGTGCCGTTACTACACGACCGCCAGCTGCGTTTTCTTCGTTTACTGCGAAAGCAAACATGTTTACCCAGTCAACAACCGTCATAGGATCATTGGTTGTTTTTTCTGAAGTAATCAGCTGTTGGCGAAGTGCTGCTGCACGACGAGGCACACGCAGTGGACCAGGCAGGATACCTTCAGTATTCATACCGCGATCCATACACTCACGCATCGTTTTCCAGATGTTAGCGAAGTAAGTGCGAGACTCTTCGTCTGAGTGGAATGCTGCTTGGTTTTTCATAACCAGTGTACTGATAGAAAGACCGCTTTCTTTACACTGATTAACCAGCTCTTCAGCTGTTGTGAATTCGTAAGGTGCTTTGATTGGGTTTTCTTCTTCTTTGCCGAAGTTCTCTTCGTCAACGATGAAACCGCCACCAATTGAGTAGTACGTTTTTGAGTATGCAACTTCGTCACCAACCCACGCATGAATGCTCATGCCGTTCTCGTGTAGAGAAAGGTTGCTAGTGTGGAAGTTCATACCGCCATCGCGTGGGAACGATACTGTATGACAGTGCATGCCAACAGGAAGGCGCTCAGTTTCTTCTACGCGAGCAATGAAGCCAGCAATAGAATCGATATCAACACGCTCAGGAGTATTGCCAGCAAGACCCATGATGATTGCGATATCTGTGTGGTGACCTTTCCCTGTCAGTGATAGTGATCCATATACGTCCACGGTGATTTTAGTGATGTCGCGCAATTTTCCCATTGAGCGTAGGTCATCAATAAATTCTTTACCCGCTTTCATTGGTCCAACTGTGTGTGAGCTCGATGGACCAACACCGATTTTATAGATATCAAATACACTAATCATAGCGATTACCTCAAAAAGAGAGCCTCCCAAGGGGAGTAGGGAGGCTCATTTATTATCATTATATTTTTTGTCTAATCTCGCGATATAAGATGGATGCCATCTTATAAAAAGGACTTGAGATTAAAGAGCGCCGTAGATTACAGAACTAATAGCCGCTAGACCACATAAAGCTGTAAAGATTTGTACAGGTGCTGAAGTTTTGTACTTAGCCATAGCTGGTACTTTCTGCATCGCGAATACAGGCATTAGGAACAGGATAGCTGCAATCATTGGAGCACCCATTGTTTCAATCATACCTAGGATGCTTGGGTTAACTACCGCAACAATCCAAGTTGTAACAACGATGAACGCTAGAGATGCTTTCTCAATCTTAGAGATTGAAGAACCAGAGCGAGACTTGATTAGACCAACAAGACCTTCGTGAGCACCTAGGAAGTGACCGAAGTAGCTAGATGTAATCGCTGCGAATGCTACAAGAGGACCCATGTAAGAGATAAGTGGAGACTCGTGAACGTTAGCTAGGTAAGAAAGAACAGAGATGTTCTGTGCTTGCGCTGTTGCTAGTTGCTCTGGAGATAGAGAAAGCACTACAGAGAATACGAAGAACATTACAAAACCCATCAGCATCATTGCTGCGCCACCAGTGATCGCGTCAGTTTTCTTAACTGCGTCATCACCGTATACACGACGTTGCTCTTTAGAGAACTGTGAAATGATTGGGCTGTGGTTGAAAGAGAACACGATGATTGGAATAGCAAGCCAGATAATAGAAGGCATTGTTGACCATTCTGGGCTTACGTCCATCATTGAAGTGTTCCAATCAGGAACTAGGTAGAAAGATAGCGCTAGTAGGATGAATACTAGTGGGTAAACCATTGCTGAAGTTGCTTTAAGCATTAGCTCTTTACCGAATACAACACCTGCTGTCATAGCAAGGATAAGTGCACCAGAAAGAAGAGGACGTGGAATAGATTCCATACCCATTTGGTTTACTAGGAAAGAGTCAACCGTGTTTGTGATACCAACACCGTAGATAAGAACGATCGGGTAGATAGCGAAGAAGTAAGCAAAAGTAATAATGTTTGCGCCAGTCTTACCGAAGTGCTCTTCAACTGTGTCTGTAATATCAGCTTCAGGGTTTTTAGCAGACAGTACGAAACGAGCTAGAGATTTGTGTGCGAACCAAGTCATTGGTGCCGCAATTAGAGCTAGGATAACTAATGGCCAAAAACCACCCGCACCAGCTTTGATTGGAAGGAATAGTACGCCAGCACCAACTGCTGTACCGAATAGTGATAAACACCAGGTAAAATCTTTATAGTTAAACTTGCTTGAATCTTTAACGGCATTTGCCGAAGAAGTTGTTGTGTTCATGTTAAATTACTCATTTTTTGGGAACAGGAAATAAGTCGGGGCTAATTCTGCAGAATTTTCTTCTGCAAAAAATAGATCTAAATCATGTAATGAAACGGCGTGTCACATGATATGCGAAAAACGGATTTTTGATCACGAAAATAGCGTGCCACAGGTGATTTATGTTTATGCTTGGTATTAGTTTTATTTATGCGAAAGGCGGGGTTGTATAGATTTATACCAGGGAAACGTTTGCGTAAAATTGCATTAATAAATCTGTTCCATAGAAAGTCTGGATTTTGTTAACAGAGATTAAACAAAACGTAGTTGATATGTGACTTGTTGCACTACATGTTGCTGCAGTGATTGGATGATTTGCGCCGTAACGCCCCAAATTAGGTGCTCTTGGAAGGGCATCGCAAAAACACGATGCTTGATTTGTTTAAAGTTAACAGTGTGGCTGTGTAACTTGGCTTGGTCTAAAACATAGGTAGCGGGCACCTCAAAAATTGAGGCAACTTCGTTCTCATCGATGATGGCTTCATAGTCAGGATCGACCATGGCAACAATCGGTGTCACAGAAAATTTACTAATAGTACTCAATGCAGGTAATTGCCCAACAATTTTAACTTGATCCGATCGAATTCCCACCTCTTCATGGAGCTCTCTGAGTGCAGTGAATTGCATAGAAGGGTCAGAAAGTTCGTGTTTACCACCAGGAAAGCTGACTTGGCCGGGGTGATGCTTTAAATGAGCCGCTCTTTTAGTAAAAATGACATGTAAACCATCTTCCCTTTCCACTAAACCTACCACCACTGCCGCTTTACGTAATTGCTCGCCACTGATGTGCGAAACACGCTCTACTGACTCTGGGTGATAGCCAACGGTAGGGTTAAGTTGGAATTGCTGAAGGAAGTTTTCTTTATTCATATCAAGCCAATATATTGATTATTATGATTTTAAGTATAGACATAACCGTGGGTTGATTACCAATATTGAGTTTTTCTTCATTTACTTTCCCTCTTTTAGTTATCAATTGGAGGCCATGAGGGGCTTTTTACCACTGAATCTCCTCAAAATGACGATTTTTGCTATATTCAATATGTGCATACAGGCGAGTAAGCGTTATCGATGTCATAAAATTGGGTGACGAAACGTAGATTTTTTGTTTAAGAATTTGATAACAATAACTTAGTGGACCATTCTAAAAAGAAATAGAAGAAAAGGTATGAGATGAAAGGAATCATATTCACCGAATTTTTAGAGCTTGTTGAAGACAAGTTTGGGCTAGAGCTTTTGGAAGAAGTTCTAGAAATGTCAGAAGATGAAGGGATCTATACGTCGGTCGGCAGTTACGACCACAAAGACCTTGTCAGGTTGATTATCAACTTGAGTAAGAAAACCGATATTGATGCGGCAAGCTTGCAACGCGTGTTTGGGCAGTCTGTATTTAAGAACTTACTGGCCTCATTACCGAATAAAGCGAGCCTTGCTCACAGCAATACCACCTTTCAATTTATTCAGCACGTAGAGCGCTACATTCACGTTGAAGTGAAGAAGCTCTATCCAGATGCTGAGCCACCTGAATTCAGTTTTATCACCACGACCGAAGCACAACTTGTTTTTGACTACAAAAGCGCAAGGTGTATGTCTCATGTTTGCTTAGGACTTATAGAAGGATGCGCTGAATACCACGGTGAATCTATCGCGGTCGAGATGACGCCACAAAATGATGACCAAAGCGTGGTTAGGTTTAATCTCAAAGTAGAAAAGTAATATGGATCTGGCATCTGCCCTAGAGAAGAAGCTTAAGCGTCAAATCGCGGCAAGGAAAGCGGCTGAAGGATTGTTGGAACAGAAGAGCCTCGAACTGTTCGAGGCTAACCAACAACTTGAGCTTGCTTTGCGTCAGTTAGAAAAGCGCTCCAACGCGAATATACGCCGCATTGAATTCCAAGAACAAATCGACAACCTGTTGATTGATTTTGGGCGCGCGTTTCTAAGAAATGATCTCGATGATGTCATGCTATCTGAACTAACGACCAACGTGACTAACAGTTACTTAATCGAAGCCAGCCGTTTAATTCTACCTCCCAAGCTCATCCCTCAGTTACAGACCTATGATTATGGCGATGAGACTGTCGAGGTGTTAGAGCAAGACATTCAAGAACCTCATTGGCAAGACAACCTACTGACCGTGCCCTTAGAGGTTGAAAAAGTCATAGTTGGCGCGTTAATCGTCAGAGTCAGGTTGTTAGACCAAGACTACGAGTTTATACAAAGCCAACTGTTGTTGGTCACGGACCTTATCTGCAGTGCCTTAACCCATCAACTAGCAATCAACCGAAATATTGAATCACGTAAACGAGCGGAAGAGTCTGAAAGGGCAACGCGTGACTTTGTGGCCATGATTAACCATGAGTTAAGAACTCCGCTTAATGGCTTGTTAGGTAGTGCCGAGTTGATCAGTGATACCGAACTCAACAGCTCTCAACGTGAAATAGTGAACAACCTGAGCCAGTCTGGAGAGTTTCTCAGAACCATCATTAATGACTTGCTGGATTTCAGCAAAATTAACGCAGGGATGTTAGAGCTGATTCCAAAGAAATTTGCCCTGAATGACTTGCGAAATACGATTGATAGTATCTTCGTCAATCGAGCAATCGAGAAGCAGCTTGAATTCAATATCAGTGTTGCGTCAAATGTTCCCTCCCATTTCCAAGGCGATTTAGAGCGCATCACACAGCTGTTTGTGAACTTAATCGGTAATGCGATTAAATTTACAGAAGAGGGGCATGTGAATGTTGATATTGAGTGGGACAAAAACCAATTTGTTTTCTCTGTAGAAGATACCGGAGTCGGAATTGCTGAATCAGCACATAAGACGCTATTTGAACCTTTTACGCAGGCAGATAACTCAAGTAGCCGGAACTATGAGGGCACCGGGCTTGGGTTAGCGATTTGTCGCAAATTGGTGGCTCTGATGAATGGCGATATTGGGGTGACCAGTGTTGTTGGCTCAGGCACGACCTTTACCATCTCGATTCCTCTTCAAGTTGTCGATGTTCCGGCTGAGAGTGATAGTGTCACTAAAGGCTTTGAGTCTGAGGCTGAATTGTCACTACTTAAAGTGCTGGTGGTTGATGATATTAAGATGAACCAGATCATCATCCAACAGATGCTCCGTAAACATGAGATTGAACCTGCTATTGCAAGTAATGGTGTCGAAGGGTTTGAGCTCGCGTCAGACAATGAATACGACATTGTATTCATGGATTGCAGAATGCCTGTTATGGACGGGTTTGAAGCAACAGAGAAGCTAAGAGAGAAAGGTTACGTTAAATCTATTGTGGCACTGACCGCCGGAACGACACTTGAAGAACGCGAACGTTGTATTCAATGTGGAATGGATGACATTTTGAGTAAGCCTTACACCGCCAATGATCTCAAAGAGATGCTTAAGAAGTGGGGTGTCTCTGCGGTGAAGGTCGCTTAAACATGCTAATAATGCGTTATGAATCATGCGCTCTAGTTCAAAGACTAAAAAACCGAAGTGATCTTATGATCCTTCGGTTTCTTCTTATATAGAGCTTTTGCTGAGCGCTAAGCAGCGGAACTCGTCATTAAATCGCGGAACTCGCAGCTAATGACATTAGGTTTAGCAATCTTCAAGTACCGGTAGAATTCGACTCAGCTTATCCAGTGTTTCTTGGTATTCAGAAGCACAATCACTATCAAACACCACACCACCGCCGGCCCATGCATAAAGCGTATTGTTCTCGGCGACTAATGTACGAATGGTAATGCTGGTATCCATTCTGCCATTTCGGCTGATGTAGCCAATACTTCCGCAGTACGCTGAACGTCGATGCGGTTCTAACTCTTCAATGATCTGCATCGCGCGAACTTTTGGCGCGCCAGTAATCGACCCTCCAGGGAAACACGCTCTCAGAAGGTCAGTCGCAGAATATTGATCATCAAGGTCTGCTCGTATCGTGCTTACTAAGTGGTGCACGGCAGGGAAGCTCTCAATATCGAACAACTTTGGTACATGCACTGTGCCCGGTTTTGCCACTCGGCCAATGTCATTACGAAGCAGGTCGACGATCATTAGGTTCTCCGCCTGATCTTTATCGGCGCTTGCTAGGTCTTGCGCGTTAGCATCATCAATCACCTGGTCCTCAGAACGAGGGCGTGTGCCTTTGATTGGCTTGGTTTCAATCACATTGTCTTTGAGTTCTAAGAAACGCTCTGGCGAAACACTGATGATTGCGCAGTCGGCCAAACGGATAAAACCAGAAAAGGGCGCTGAGTTGTACTGTTCTAACTTGTCATAAGCCAGCCATTCACTGCCTTGGTATTGGGCATTAAAGCGCTGAGCTAAGTTAATCTGATAACAGTCGCCGGATAACAGGTACTCTTGAACGCTATCGAACTTGGTGGCGTAGCTCGCTTCGCTCATATTGGATTGCCACGGTGTGGTTAATCCAAAGGGCGCATGTGTTAGGTGTGATTGAGCCATTTGCTGCATCAGCCAATCATGATGTTCATCGATATTGTTACCGACAATACACGCCGTTTTCAATTGGTGGTCTACGATAACTGCCCATTCATACAAGCCAACCGCCATATCAGGTGCTTCAATATCACGCGTTGCGAGTGATGGAAGTGTCTCGACTCTGCGCCCTAAATCATAACTAAAATAGCCTAAAGCGCCGCCAACGAATGGCAACTCAGTGTGCTCTTTAGTCGCAGGCAATAATTGCTGCTGATATTGGTCGAGTAGTTCGAAAGGATCGGAGTCTGAAACCTCGCACGTCTCATTAACATTAACGGTGGTTTTTGCACCGATTGTTTCGAAGGTGGCGATGGGTTGAGCAACTAAAATATCGTATCGACTATCAACGTGGCTTTCTGAAGCGGAGCGTAATAGCATTGCCCACGGCAGGTTTTCAATATGGGAAAACAGCTGTTTAGCTAAAGTTGATTGATATTCAAGCGGCTTGATTTGGATAGAGCGAAATTCGTTGTTATTCATTTGTTTAATTTGTGACAAAGAGTTCGATCACTGCATGGCGTGTGAGAGGAAGCAAGAGTATCATAAATTGAAAATAAAATGGGTTCTTGATTAGAACGGAGTAATCCAAGTGGTTTAGTTTAAAGCTATGCAAGCGATTGCTAAAGCAACTAAATACAGCTCAACACAATAAAAAGCTAAACCACCTAATTCGATTTGGCATAGATAGCCAAACTGTGAACCCACATGGAACCAGAACAATAAAGAGGCATGCAATGACGGTTATTCGTAAGCAAGATGTGATCAGCAGTGTCGCTGACGCACTTCAGTACATTTCTTATTATCACCCCTTAGACTTTGTCCAAGCCCTAGAAAAAGCGTACGAGAAAGAAGAGAGCCAAGCAGCTAAAGATGCAATTGCTCAGATTCTTATCAACTCGCGTATGTCTGCGGAAGGTCATCGTCCAATTTGTCAGGATACGGGTATTGTTACTTGTTTCGTGAACATCGGTATGGATGTTAGGTGGGAAACGGATCAAACAGTACAACAGATGGTTGATGAAGGCGTTCGTCAAGCTTACAACAACCCAGATAACCCACTGCGTGCATCTGTCCTAATGGACCCTGCAGGTAAGCGTATTAATACCAAAGACAACACACCAGCGGTTGTCCACATTAATATGGTTCCAGGCAACAAAGTTGAAATTCAAATCGCGGCGAAGGGCGGCGGTTCTGAGAACAAAACCAAGATGGTTATGCTGAACCCTTCTGATGATATTGCAGAGTGGGTAGAGAAGACGTTACCAACTATGGGGGCGGGCTGGTGTCCACCGGGTATGCTAGGTATAGGCATCGGCGGTACGGCTGAGAAAGCAGCAGTTCTAGCGAAAGAATCTTTGATGGAACACATCGATATCCAAGAGCTTATCGAGAAAGGTCCAGAGAACGCAGAAGAAGAGCTTCGTCTAGATATCTTCAACCGTGTAAACAAGCTGGGTATTGGCGCACAAGGTCTTGGCGGTCTAACGACTGTGGTTGACGTGAAAATCAAAACAGCACCAACACACGCAGCATCTAAGCCAGTTTGCCTAATCCCGAACTGTGCAGCAACGCGTCACGTTCACTTCACACTAGACGGCAGCGGCCCAGCAGAGCTAACGCCACCTAAGCTAGAAGAGTGGCCAGACATCACTTGGGAAGCGGGCGCAAACACACGCCGTGTTAACCTTGATGAAGTGACTAAAGAAGACGTACAAGAGTGGAAGACCGGCGAAACGGTTCTTCTGTCAGGTAAGATCTTAACCGGTCGTGATGCTGCTCATAAACGTATTCAAGGCATGCTAGAAAGCGGCGAAGGCTTACCAGCTGGCGTTGATTTCAAAGGTAAGTTCATTTACTACGTGGGTCCTGTTGATGCTGTAGGTGATGAAGCGGTAGGTCCTGCAGGTCCAACAACTTCAACACGTATGGATAAGTTCACTGACATGATGCTGAACGAAACTGGCATTATGGGCATGATCGGTAAAGCGGAACGTGGCCCTGCAACGGTTGAATCAATCAAAGAGCACAAAGCGGTTTACCTAATGGCGGTTGGCGGTGCAGCTTATTTAGTCGCGAAAGCAATTAAAAAAGCACGCGTAGTTGCGTTTGAAGATCTCGGTATGGAAGCGATTTACGAGTTTGAAGTTGAAGATATGCCAGTAACGGTAGCCGTTGACTCTAACGGCGTGAACGCACACCAGATCGGCCCTGACACTTGGAAAGTGAAGATTGCTGAAGCTGAGAAAGCGTAATTAACCGACGCCAAAAAATTGTAATTGTCGTTAACTTCAGTGTTTGAATTGCAATTTTTGACAGAAAGTTAAAGACAAAAGTGCAGCATTATCTGCACTTTTGTCATATTATCAATGATATAGTGATAAACACATAGTTTGATATAAGAACATAGGAGAGAGGAATGCCTCGTTTTATTCAGATCCTACAAATTATCTTGGCAGTGGTGATTGGTGCTTTTGTTGGCTACGACCTGATCTTGAAAGGGATCAGTATCTTTGATAATAAATACGTGACGATTACATGTGCGCTTTGGCTAATTGCAGAGATTGCACTGTTTGTTATCTACAAGTTGATTGAAGACGATTAAACGTCGGATATCGTGCAAAAATTCTAAAGCCCCTGATTATGAATGTAGTCAGGGGCTTTTATTCATCTAGCATTAAGAATGGATATTGCATACTCACCACTATTAGCAAAAGAACAAACAAAAGCATACAAACTATCCCAACTGGGAAAGAACATAGGCTTGCCTCTCTATTATCATAACCAGCTAGCCTAACTATCACGGAGTCGTTCAAATGAAACACCTAACTCAAGAAATGAGTGACTTTATAAGCAGAGGAACGGATTCTCATATTCGAGTAGCGGTCACGGGGCTCTCTCGTGCGGGTAAGACAGCATTCATTACTTCGCTGGTTAATCAGCTTCTTCATACGTCTACCCACAAAAATCTACCGCTACTTGCATCAGCGAGAGATGGAAGAATTATTGGCGCAAAGCGCATCCCGCAACACAACATGATGATTCCACGCTTCTCTTATGATGAAGCGATGGAGTCGTTGAATGCACAGCCACCAGAATGGCCAGTGCCAACGCGTGATGTCAGTGAGATTCGTCTAGCCATTAAATATAAGCCTGCGAAGGGCGCGAAAAAGCTACTGAGCAAAAACAGTACGCTTTATCTCGATATTGTCGATTATCCAGGAGAGTGGCTGCTTGATTTGCCGTTACTGGATATGGACTTCGATACCTGGAGCCAATCTCAGTTTGCCGCATTGAAAGGCGACAGAGAAACTTACTCCCAACAGTGGAACGCAATGCGTGGTGATATCGATTTGCTAGCAGAAGCGGACGAAAAGAAACTGGTCGCGATTGCCGATAGCTACGCTCAGTACCTTCATACTTGTAAAAGTAACGGACTGCATTGGGTGCAGCCGGGTCGATTTGTATTACCCGGTGAGCTTGAAGGCGCGCCTGTGTTGCAATTCTTTCCGTGTATCGCGCCTGAAGGTAAGTTCTCCAAAACAAGTAACTATGCGGTACTGAAAGCGCGTTATGAAGAGTATCAACAGAAGGTCGTGAAAGCGTTCTACAAGAATCACTTCGCGACGTTCGACAGACAAATCGTGTTGGTGGATTGCTTACAACCACTTAATGCGGGCTATGACTCTTTCATGGATATGCGTGGCGCGTTAGAACAGTTACTTAAGAGCTTTAAGTACGGTCGAAGCAATATCTTAAGACGTTTATTCGCGCCGAAGATCGACAAGATCTTGTTTGCAGCCACCAAGGCTGACCACGTGACACCGGATCAACATCCGAACTTGGTGTCACTGTTACAACAGATGGTGCATCCGGCTTGGCAACAGGCGGCGTTTGAACACATAGACATGAGTTGTATGAGCATCGCGTCTATTCAAGCGACCAGCGCAGGTTATATCTCGTCTGGCTCAGACAATGTTCCGGCGTTGCAAGGTGTGACTTTGGATAATGTCCCTCAAACCATGTATCCGGGAGAGGTGCCGCGTAAGTTGCCCAACAAACAGTATTGGGAAACCAACCAGTTTGATTTCACGAGCTTTAGACCGATGGAGCAACATTCCGATGAACCTTGCCAACATCTAAGAGTCGACAAGGTTTTAGAGTATCTCATTGGCGACAAGTTGAAGTAATTGAGGCAATCAAAATGAGTGAATTAAAAACAAAGCAGGTCTTTAATGAGCCGTTGAAGACCTCTTTTGATGAGCAAGATAAGAGCGAAGTTGGCCCGGATTTAGACGCTCAACAACTGTTCACAGAACAAGAGAAATTTGTCCCTGTTGCACCGAAAGTGGAAGCCGAACTTGATGGCGAAGCTGAGCAGCAATTGGAACAAGTGATTCGACCGAGCAAAAAGAAGAAATGGTTTGGAACGGGTTTATTGGTCGCTTTCTCTGGCCTAGTTGGATGGCAGGCAATTGATTCGGTGATTACCGCGATTCAAACGGCTGACTGGCTTGCGTTAGGTTGGGCTGGCTTTATTGCTGCCATTGCTTCATTGGGTTTAGGCGCAATAGGCAAAGAGCTGTGGAAACTGCGCTCGCTTAAAGATCACTTTAGTGTGCAAGAGCAGAGTGAAGAACTACTCCAAAGCCAAAGTGTCGGTAAAGGCAAATCGTTCTGTGAACACATTGCGAAGCAGGGCGGTATTGTCGCTGAATCGCCTTCGTACGATAAGTGGCGAAACAGCATTAACCCAGCACACAGTGATGCAGAAGTGTTGGATATGTACGATGCGTTAGTCGTGAGTCAACAAGACAAAGTAGCGACTCAAATCGTCACTAAGTTTTCGACCGAATCGGCAGCTTTGGTTGCTGTGAGTCCTTTGGCGGCTGCGGATATGTTGCTGGTGGCGTGGCGAAACTTCACCATGATAGACAAGCTTGCTGATGTGTATGGCATTGAGCTTGGCTACTGGTCTCGGATTAAGCTATTTAAATTGGTGTTAATCAACATGGCAGCAGCGGGAGCCAGTGAGCTCGCGATTGATGCAAGTATGGATCTCGTCTCGATGGATCTTGCAGGCAAGGTTTCAGCTCGAGCAGGGCAGGGGCTCGGTGTCGGTATTCTCACTGCGAGACTGGGTTTAAAAGCCATGACATTGCTGCGTCCTATGCCTTGGCATAATGAGCGAAAAGTAAAAATATCAGATCTTCGCAAAGCCGTCCTTTCTGAAATAAAGCGTATCACTCTCAAATAAAGCATTTGAAGCTCAATAGTTTGAGAAGAAGAGTAAACATATGTTTACTCTTCTTCTTGACTGAACTCAGAGCTTAATCCACACTACTGTCAACTTATCCTGACACCTATAATAGGACTATTTGTGCGTCTTGAAGTATTGTGTGAAGACAGACTCGGCTTAACGCGTGAGTTGCTCGATATCTTGGCCTCAAAAAGCATTGATTTAAGAGGAATCGAAATTGATGTTAAAGGCATTATTTACCTAAACTGCCCTGATATCGATTTTGATGCTTTTAGTGAACTTATGGCTGAAATTCGCCGAATTTCAGGTGTGAAGGATGTACGTAAAATCCAATTTATGCCAAGCGAAAGGCATAACACAGAGCTGATTGCTCTGTTGGCAAACCTACCTGATCCTGTGATTGCGATTGACCTTAAAGGCTCAGTCGATATGGCTAACCACGCTGCATTGAACCTCTTCAACAAACAAGAAGATGAAGTCATCGGTGAACCGCTAGCGACGTTTGTTCCTAGCTTTAACTTTGCTCGCTGGATCGAAGGCGATGTAACGCGTCATCGTGAAGTTGTCGTGTTGGATGGTTTAGATTTCTCTATTGAGATCCTGCCGATTTACCTTGGTGGTGATGTCAACGAAGCGGTACTGGCAAGCGCAGTAATGACGATTCGCTCTTGTAATCAAGAGATGAACTCGCCAGATTCAATCCCAGAACAGAACAACCTAGGTTTCGAACACTTTGTTGGTGTCTCTAATCGCCATAAAGCCTTGATCAGCCAAGCTAAGAAATTGGCTATGCTGGATCAGCCTCTATTAATTGAAGGCGATACGGGTACAGGTAAAGAGATGTTGGCGAAAGCGTGTCATAACCGTTCAAATCGATCGTCTTTCCCATTCTTGATTCTAAGCTGTGCATCGATGCCTGATGACGTAGCGGAAACGGAATTGTTTGGTCATGCGCCGGGTTCATTCAACCATGAGCAAGGTCATAAAGGTATTTTCGAACAAGCGAATGGCGGTACCGTATTTTTAGATGAAATTGGCGAGATGAGCCCGCATCTACAAATCAAATTACTGCGTTTCTTACAAGATGGTTCATTCCGTCGTGTTGGTGAAGAAGAAGAGATGCACGCTGATGTTCGTATTATTGCATCAACGCGCCACCGTCTTTCTGAATTAGCCGACTCGGGTTCGTTCCGTGAAGATTTGTTTTACCGCTTGAATGTACTGACTCTGTCTATCCCTGCATTGCGTGAACGCTCAAACGACGTAGCACCGCTGTTGGAACTGTTCGTTGCAAAGTACGCGCAGCAGTTAGGTATGTTAAAACCAAAATTGACTCAAGAGTTAGTCGACCAGCTTGGTAATTACCAATGGCCGGGCAACATTCGCCAGTTAGACAACATGGTTCTACGTGCACTAACAGAGCTAGATTCAGACACACTAACGGTTGAGCAATTCCATTTGCCACAGCTTGAAACAATGACGGCTGGAATGGCGAACCTGAGCTTAGACGGCTCGCTCGATGAAATCATGAAAGACTATGAATCTCAGATTCTAGAGAAGCTTTATCAGTCTTTCCCATCAAGCCGTAAGCTAGCAAAACGTTTGAATGTATCTCATACCTCAATTGCGAATAAGCTTCGTGATTACGGTATCAGAAAGAACTGATCGAATAAGAACAAGATTATGGAAGATTTGAGTACACCAGAGCGCATTTATAAGCATGATGGTAATCTGATTCTACGCACGGCTGAAATTGATGACGCTGGCATGATCAGCGAGTACTTTCAGGTTAACAGAGAGTACCTGAAACCTTGGGAACCGATTCGCGAAGACGCGTTCTTTGATAGAGCGAGTTGGGCGCAGCGACTGATCAAGTTAAATGAGCTTCATAAAATGGGGCTAGGCTATTACTGTCTACTGATTAACGCTGACTCTAATGAAATGTTAGGCACCATATCGTTCAGTAATTTGTCGCGTTTCCCGTTCTACGCTTGTAATGTCGGTTACTCATTAGCGCAAAGTGCACAGGGCCACGGTTACATGCGCAGAGGCTTGAGCATGGCTAAAGACTATATGTTTGATGTGCAGAACATGCACCGCTTAATGGCGGGCTACATGCCTCACAACGAACGCAGTGCTGGTGTATTAGAACATCTTGGTTTTGTACGAGAAGGTTTTGCTAAAGACTACCTACAGATTAACGGTAAATGGGAAGACCATATACTGACGGCATTAGTTAACCCAAACTGGGAAGATAGGCGCGCTGTATAGAGAGCAATAGTCATTAGGCGTAAGTATCAATTAAACGTAAATACAGATTTAGAGGCAGTGACGACATAGATAAAATGAAACCGTCACTGCATCAAAAAGAACAGATAGGCATGGTAAATACATCAGCCTGAGAAGATATTTGAGGAATTTTGATGTCATACACAACTTTGGACGAATACCAAAGAAAATGGATTTTCACACACCAGTCAATGCCGCTGCCGGCAGAGGACTTGGAAAAGATTAAGCCAATGACACAGGCGAGAGCATCTCAGTTCTGGAAAGAGAACGTGAGCCCTCAAAGCCCAGACGCAGAACGACTAAGCTCGCAAGACTGGCCAAGCAAGGCATCGAACTGGAATGAAGAGATCAGCTGGATGGCGCATTGGGAAGCGGATGAGCCTGAAATGCCAGAAGAGATTCTTAACTTTATCGATTGGCAAGATGACGTAACTGTTTATTTTTGTTACGAAAAATACAATGTTCTTGAAACCAAATGGGCGATTTTCAAGAAGCATTGGAAGAACTTTTTGTTCTACGATGATGGCCCGATTCTAATCGGTCGTCGTCGTTCAGAAGCCCTTTGGTTTGCTACCAATGGCAAGGTGAAAATCGGTAACCGTGCTTAACCTCGGTGTGATTTAATCGAGCAGGTGTTGGTGATTCGAGAAACAGATAGATAAACAAAAAGCGAGCATTGAGCTCGCTTTTTTTGTGCCTGATGATCTTCGAAGATCATGGAAAAGTACCCACTATTTGAGCGCTGACAAAGGTGACCATTTCCATTCGTTCAATGCGGGTAAATTACGAAATTGAGATCGCTATCTCATTGGGTTAGTTGAAGTTTTATGGGGTTGAGCTATCTTTATATTACTGCCTTAGTGGAGGTGAAGTATTATGATTTGGGATACTCTCGAACGTGTAAATAAACTTCGCAAGGAAGCAATGGAGGATCCAGAGTTTTTGGATTCAGCAAAAATGCATGAGGAATGGCTTTTAAGCGAAACTCATAATCAATCAAACAAAGGAGCAAAAGAGAAAAAACCGAAAAAACTATCTGACATTTATGAAAATACGGATTTTCCTATCAACCCAACTGGAACCAAACATTAACAATGATGAACTGCAACACGGCTAAGGCTCTTAACCAAAAAGCTATAAGTCGATTACACATACCAGCCTTAAGCCACCAATAAAAAAGCCACTTTCAACGAATCGAAAGTGGCTTTTTCTTTTCTTGCTAGCTTCTTTACCATTAGTAACGAAAGCTAATCGTTTTTAAACCTAGTTGTTTATCAGGCTTAATCCGCTTGGTAACGCATCACCAAATACACGCTTAGATTCGCTCTCAGAAAGTTCAGTCACTTCACTCACTAGTGTTAACCATGAGTCAGGTACCTTGCTTTGCTTAAGCTTCTCAATCACCTGATTGCGATAGTCATCAGAGATATCAAACTGACGGTCACCGGTTTTACGACAAATCATCACCGCGGCAAAGGCGATCATCTGCTCTTTATGCCAGTTCTGCTCAAGCAGTTTCGGTAACCATTGTTCAGCTTGTTCTCTAGGAATCACGCTGTGTTGGCTACCATACAAAGGCGTTCTTGAAGCCAATCGACCTAGCGCCCACCAGTGCGCTTGCTCAAACTGATTATGGTTAATCGCTTTGCTTAAGAACCAACTTGCCAGCAGTACTTTGTCTTCAACCTCAAGTTGCTCAAGTGACGCCGCTAAACGAACCATGGCTTCATAACCATTGTCTTGCGCATCTTTGGCTGTCTTAGGGTTTTTCATTGCACCTGGGTGAAGGTATTTAGCGATGTCCGCCAAGATACTCTCTTGCTGCTCTTGGTTTAGTCCACCAGCGACACGACGCCAGAATACCCACCAGTCTGTCCAGCCTTGGTGGTTCTTGAACTGAATGTTCTGTTGGTAAAGGCCCCAAATTTGTTCGATACGCCAGGAGTCAGTCGGATCGCCAAAGCCAGGACGTAGCGAGTAACCCGCCAAACGCAGCCAGTTCTTTTCGTGTGCTTCTGAGCGGCGACGACGCTTGCGACCTAATGAGAAGGTGTCAAACAGGTGACGAAGGGTCGTGAAGTCCCATTCATCGCGTTTACCTAGTCGTTTCTCAAGATCTTTCGATAGCGTTTTGATCTCTTTCGATTCAGCGCTCTTTTTGTTGCCGCTATACAGGCGAGAAATCAACTCCTTACACTCTTCTAATCTTGGGTGAAGCGCGGAGGTATCAGATTCATCGCCTTGTTTGTTTCTTACTTCAAACTCAAGCAACCAACGCTTAGAGTCATCTTCTGTACTCACGCACTCCATTTTCAGTGTGCCGACTTCGGTTAACTGACAAGCGAGCAGTACTTCAACACGCTCTTTTTGGTTGGCTTGAAGTTCTGCAGCACCTGAGCCTTCCAAGGTAGAAATATACGGTGGAAGAGGGGAGAACAAGTCGGCATCCACATTGACCATCACACCGTTTTGAATGGCGGTGTCATGAGCAATTTGATCGTGTGTTGAAGTCAGTAGATTAAATCGTACTGGCTCACCTAAAGTCAGCGAGAAACGACGGCTGCTTAAGCGTATCTCTTGTCCTTCCTCAGTCCCCTTGGCAAGCAGACAAAGTGCTTTGCCCATCTTGTTCTTCTCTTGTAGATGCAAGAAGTAAGAACGAGCGGCACCGCCACCGATTTTCAGTTGTGCACCACGGCGGGCTTTACCAAAGGCAACCGCGCCAAGGGCAACAGACCAATCTGGATGAGGGTTATCAAGCACTGTGATCGGAGAACCGTTCCAGTTGCCAATTAGCTGTGTGATTCGCTCAGTGACCAATTCACTGTTAAACACACCACCATTGAGCAGCACGCCAACTGGAATTGCAGGTTTGGTGTCATCGAACTCAATAGAGTCTGAGTTTACTAATGCGGCTTTAGACACTTGTTGGTGTGTTGCCAGGAATTCGGCAACGTGCTTACTCACTGCAGGGTCAGCCACGTAAGGTAGGCCAAACTCAACCACAGCACTGCGGCGCTTGTCGGGTGTTTCAGTAAACTCAGAAAGCGGGAAGAAACCTTCCAATGCGATTTGATGAACTTCTTGTTTGGTTAAGCCAATACTCTTAGTACCGCCAAGCAGTTTAGAACCGCTGCCTAGCATGGTGATCTTCACATCATCGGGTGCATTGGCAGAAAGTAGGCTCTCTTTTGCGGCGCGAGTTTGTTGAATTAGCTTGGTTAGGCTAGAGGCATTCAGCTTTTTGTTTTGATTGAAGCGTTGCTCTGCAAGGTGAGCAAGTGCTAAATCGAGGTTATCACCACCAAGCATCAAGTGTTCACCAACGCCGATACGGTCGAGTGCGAGTTCGTTATTGCCGTCGCTGTTCGCATCGAATTTGGCTTCAATTAAGCTCAAGTCAGTAGTACCACCACCAACATCACACACTAGAATAAGGGGGATTTGTTGAAGTTCATCTGCTGCGGTTTGTTGGTGACGGGCATACCAGTCATAACAAACGGCCTGCGGCTCTTCGAGTAATAGAATCTTACCTAAGCCCGCCAGTGATGCGGCTTCGAGTGTCAGCTTACGTGCTGTCTCATCGAAGGAAGCAGGAACGGTAACCACAACATCTTGATCTTCAAGCTTGTTGCTCGGGTTACGGTAGTTCCATGCTTGGCGAATGTGGTTGAGGTAGCTTGCACTTGCGACAACTGGCGAGACTTTATCGACATCAGCTGCGCCAGCCCAAGGCAGAATGTCGGAGTTACGATCAACCGCTTGGTGTGATAGCCAACTCTTAGCACTCGATACTTGGCGGCCTTCAACCTTAGCGCCTAATTCACGAGCCCATTCACCGACGATAACGTTCTTAATATCGCCTTCAACGGGGCTTGGTTCCCACGGCATCGTCAGGTCAGAAGGGGAGATTTGACCTTGTGCTGGGTGGTAACGAAAGGATGGGAGTAGGGGCTTGCGAACCACTTCACCGGGGCCGATGAGTTGGTCAATATCGAAAAGAGAAACGGGAGCATGTTGTAGGTCGTCGTTGATTTCACAGTAAGCGACAACCGTATTGGTTGTGCCTAAGTCAATGCCGACTAAAAAACGAGGAGTTGCCATACAAAACCTTATTCTTCCAGAGTGATGACCAGTTTTTTGATAGCTTTGGTCTTATTGTTGTTATTCGTAAACGCCATTCCTGAGAAACAGGCAGGACTAGATTGAGAACCGTATTGATAAAGAAACGGCACCCGCTAAGGTGCCGTTGATTCATTATGCTTGTTCGTTTGAGTCGTTATTCGAGTCTTCACGAACGTCGAACTCAACGTGCCATTTCTGACCGTTGTCAGTAGCAATCGCTTCTAGGTATAAGGTACCTAGCTCAGTAACGCGAGAAGCCAAAGTTACTGGAACGACTTCACCTTCGCGACGGCCTTCAGATACCGGCAGTGTCACTTGAATTTCAGGAAGCTCATCAAGCTCTTCTGGCGCCCAGTGATCAAGGTGCGTACCCGCTTCATCTTCACGGCGAATGGTTGAACCGAAGAACTGGAAGTGTACTGGCTGACCTATCACTAGACCGAACTCTTGGCTAGGTACTTGAACGCTTGAACCTTCTTCCATACCAAATGGGGCAACACACAGTGCTTCCATTGGTGGAGCCATACCTGGGATTGCTGGCATCGCGCTTTCAATTCCTACGTAGTAAGAAGAAGCGATACCGCCACGGATACGAACGCCTTGGCCACGACGAACTGCGCCGTAGTATGAAGCGCCGCTTGCAACCGCTAGGTCTAAATCTAAACCTGAAAGTTGTTTAGCGAACTCTTCGTCTGCATTAATCAACCATTCGTTGATAGTATCTGAAAGACGATCAGCAAGTAGGTTCGATTTTAGAACACCACCATTGAACAGGATTGCTGTTGGTTTGATGAAGTCTGCCGCTGGCGCTTCTGCACCTGGCATACCTGGCATGTTTGCAAACGGGTTGAAATCTTGCTGAGCCGTTTCGCTATTTCCAGAAAGCGCGTTCGCTTGCTTAGAAAGGAATGCGGCAATGTGACGAGTAATACCTGCGTCTTGAGCGTAAGGCAGACCCATTTGAGTCAGTGCGCCACGCGTCTTTTGTACTGGGTGCTCAGTCACAGCTACTTTCGGGAAGAAGCCATCAACCAATGTTTGTTGTACTTCTTGCTGAGTCAGTTCTGTTTTCAGTGTTGCGCCAAGTAGTTTAGAACCACGGCTTGGAACAACGATAGGTACAGATTGCAGTTCAGCATCGTTTAGCAGTGCTTCTTTCGCATCACGACATGCGTGAGTCATCGCTTGAACCTGCCAAGGAGCCAGTTCTTTGCCTTCTTGAGCCAGTTTCATTTTCAGGCGGTAAGCCAGTGCTAAGTCCATGTTGTCGCCGCCAAGTAGGATATGTTCACCTACTGCGATACGGTTCAGGCTTAGGTTGCCGTCATCTTGTGTTACTTCAACTAACGAAAGGTCGGTTGTACCACCACCGATATCGACAACAAGAACGATGTCACCAACGTTTACTTCATCACGCCATGTGTCGTTGCTGTTATCAATCCAGCTGTAAAGAGCAGCTTGTGGCTCTTCAAGAAGCGTTAGGTGAGTGAAACCAACATTACGTGCAGCTTCTGCTGTTAGGTCACGAGCCGCAGGATCAAACGAAGCAGGAACCGTGATCGTTACGTCTTGGTCTGCCAGTTTGTGTTCTGGGTTTGCGTGGTTCCATGCGTCTTTAAGGTGCTCAAGGTACAATTCAGTTGTCTTAAGCGGAGATACTTTTTCAACTTCTTCAGGGCTACCTGCAGGAAGGAAAGCATCGCGACGGTTAACACCACCGTGGCATAACCAAGATTTTGCGCTGGCTACCAAACGGATAGGGGTTTTAGAGCCAAGGTTACGAGCAATTGCACCCACTAGCGCTTTCGGCTCTGAAGACCAAGGAAGAACGCGAGAGCCCGCATTCATTTCATGTTCGTGCGGTTGGTATAGGAACGAGCCAAGTTGGCTGCGAGTTTCTACTGTACCTGGCGCCGTCAGTTGAGGGATTTGCATCACCTCTACGCGAGCGTCTTCATTGCTTGTGTCGATGTAAGACAAAACGCAGTGTGTAGTACCTAAATCGATACCAACACTGAACTTAGGCGCTTGATGTTGCTCTTGAGAAGATAGCTCTTGAGCTGAATGACTTTGGTGTTCCATTATAGCTCCACCTCTGCCGGTGCAATTACAGATGCATCGTAGTTTTCAGCAAGCTTAGGCAGGTTCATGTCAGTTGCTTTCCAACCTTTGTGAACCAGTGTGCCGTTGAATGGCGCATTACCCGTTACGTTGCCAGTTAGGCGAATTTCTTGAGGGTTGAAACCTTCAGCGATAGTGATACGTGTTTCTTCATCTTCAGTGCGGATGTGAGACAGCGTTACGTAATCAGCTAATACTTTTTGACCGCCAGTGTGAATAACACGAGCTGCTGCGCCAACTTCTTCATCAGAGAATGACGTTAGGTCTTCTTTTAGGAAGTCGATAAGACGCGCTTCTTGCTGCATGATAGACAGTAGCTGCATTGCAGAGTCTGTTGGTGCTGTAGCAAGCTTAGATTCAACTTCGACTACTTTTTCGATCACACGTTCAACTTCAACAACTTTCTCTACTTCGACAATTTTCTCAACTGGCTTTTCAACTTCAACGATCTTTTCTACTGGTTTTTCTACGACTTTCTCAACCACTTTGGTTTTACGAGAAACGGCAATTAGCAGCAGTAAAACGCTTGATGCAGTTAGGCCTGCGTGAAGCATATCAAACGTCTGTGGGATTAGGTTCAAATCAACGATCATAGTGATTTCTCTTTAAAATTGATTTAACGGTATATTCGTCGGTTCAAAGGAATATACAGGTTGGAAAGAAACTCATTGGCACTAGGCCGAAACGGTCACTTTCAAGCTATAAATATGGATGGATACTAGCATATTCAAGGCTTAAGAGTGGTATTTAATGTTTTTAATCAAGTGGGTTTTTGGTGTGTTAGCTTGAAATTTAGTCGAGATTCGGTCGAATATTGGTCGCCGATGTAAGAGCGAGGTAAACAATGCCCATTTTATGTCATTTTTAAAACCAAACTTAAATGGAGCATCATTCCCTTCCGTTATATACTTTTAACTCATTAGAGCCTATTTGGAAGCCACATGCCCCACACCACCGACCCACTAACAGGGTTGAAGAGACGAACTCTCCCATTGGTCGTATTTTCGGTCAGTTTTTTGATTACTGTGTTGTGTTTTATATTAGTCGCGCTAAACCAAAACCGCGCGCTAAATATGAATCTGGATAGCTTTGCTACTCACCAGACATTGAGCTTGGAAGCGTTTATCGCCAATGATGTGGCTTATATCGGTTCAGGAGCTAATTTTTTCTATTCTAACGAACCTGAAAACTGGGATAAATTTGACCGTTTTGCTCAGCAAACGATTAATGACTCAAAAAGCTTAATCGGCTTACAGTGGATGCAAAAAGTGCCGGCAGACGAGATTGCCGAGCATACCGCTAAGATGAAAGAAAAATACCCGTCTTACGAACTGTTCACGATTCCAAAACACGAAGCAAAAGCCTTTGGTTACATCTTAGATGGCGAGCCGGCGTTCATTGCTAGTGACCTGTATCCCAATACACAAGCAAACGACAACGTTCTTGGTTTTTACTCTTCTCGTGAGCGCTTCAAGCTGGTTTTAGATAACATCAGACAGACGCGTAAAGCGAATATTTCAGACAAAGTTCGCTTGCTTCAAGACGGCTTAGATCAAGACACACCAAAGACAGGTATGCTGGTTTATCACCCTGTATTTGAGGGTGAAAGCGACAACCTGCTCGGTGTTGTAATTGGTGTGGTTCGCACGACTTATTACTTTGAAAATCTACTGGCTTCGGCAGTGGGTGACATGGATGTCTATATTCGTGTTACCGATACGGGCTTCGAAGCAGAAGACTCCCCAATCCTATTTGAAACTGAGGGTTATGAAGCTGTTTCTGGCCACCATATAACAAAGACGATTGAATTGACTAACCGTGATTGGAAGGTCGATTATAAAATAGATTCATGCATCTCTTTCTATGGCTATTTGGTCTTAACCGGAATTGTTTTGGTGGGGACAACCATCTCATTGTTGTTGGCGTATATCGTTAACATGCAAATCCGAGAGAAAGAGCGTTTGTATCAAATGCTTGATAAAAGAACAGAAGAGCTTCGCTTTCTAGCCAACCATGACAGTCTTACGGAAGTTTATAACCGACGTGCTTTCAATAAGATGTTAGATAAAGCGATACAGCGAAATGAACCCTTTAGTCTTATCGGATTTGATGTCGATAAGTTCAAAGGCATTAATGACCAATTCGGCCACCCTGCAGGGGATGCTTTACTCATTCATGTCATCAAGCTGATTTCAGTGAGCCTGAAAGAGGGTGATAACCTGTTTCGTATAGGTGGAGATGAGTTCTGTATCATTTCTAGTATTACAAACCATGAAGCCCTAGACAGGTATCTACAATGCATTCTAAGTACAGTGAGTCACTCTCATTGTGAGCATAAAGGTCGACAGCTCAGTTGTACTTTGAGTATTGGTGCTGCCATTCGAGCCAACGAAAACACGGAAGAGATTCTACAAAAAACAGACAGTATGCTCTATCAAAGTAAGTCGAATGGCCGAAATCGAGTGACAATTGCAGGCTAAATGAGCACTTGATACAACTAGGGTCGAGTTCTGTATTGGGCTCATGTACAATTTCACGAAATTTTTGACGAGAGAATTAGGCGACGTATGAATCACAATCGAGTGGTGTGTTTCGATTTGGAAATGTGCTGTTGGAGCGAAGACGGTGTGGGAACAACAGGGGAGATCATTGAAGTTGGTCTTGCTGAGATTGATCTAGCATCCGGCACTATCGTGAAGCGAGCGCAATACTACGTTAAGCCAGAGAAAGACGAAGTCTCTCTATTCTGTGCCGAGTTAACGGGCATTACACCTCGTAAAATCGAAAAGCAGGGTCGCCCATTAGAGTCTGTCATCAAGTCGATGATTAAGAACTTCGGCGGTCCAAAAAAAATCTATGCAGCGTGGGGACGTGACGACCTCATCTTACACAAAGAGTGTATTGAAAAAGGCATCGAACCGCCGTTCAGCGAATTCTTGAATATCGCCACGCTTTATCGAGTTCAGAATCGATTGAAAGACAAACGCATTGGTCACCGCGCCGCACAAGAAGCGAAAAACATTGAGTGGGAAGGTCGTCAGCACTCGGGTTATGTCGATGCTTATAACTTGGCTAAGCTAACGCTGACGATGCTGTAGTCGTTTGCATTAAACGGCGCTTGGTTAAAACTCAAACCAGCAAGACTCTTGTGAGTTATTCAAATTAAGAGCCACCTACTATTAGGTGGCTTTTTTGTGCCTGTAATTTAAGGAAAATTTCCTTCAAAAGAAAACTCATTTCAGCGAGTAGCTTATCAATAGTGAATGGCTACATCGCTTATTTTACGAATGAATAATATTGGTTTGGAATTTAGCTTTTTAATTAATATTAAATCGCAGGTAGCAGCCTTGATTGGGCAGGGCTAGATGATAGCGTTAGCTCACCCAAAACAAGGAGAATAGGATGAAGAACATAATTAAGTATGGATTGGCACTGGGGGCGCTAAGCGTAAGAGCGTTGGTTTCGGCACAACCCGTTGTATTGATAAACACTTTTTCGGTCGAGCCAGCCCATGAAGCTGCGACATTAACGTATTGGGAAGATGCGCGAGATGTTTTGGTGAAGCAACCTGGATATATCTCTACCAAATTGCACCGCTCTTTAAGCTCGGACGCGACATACCGCTTTATCAATGTCGCTGAATGGGAAAGTAAGAAGCAATTCCATGATGCAATACAAGTGATGAGAAAAGAGCTACCTCCTTTAAAAATCGAAGGGGTTTCTGCTGACCCTAACTTGTACGAAATTATTCGCGACTAATTAGGAAACCACATAATGAAAACAATTCGAGGAACCTTTTTAGCTATTTTTAGCTTTCTATTTTCAGCGATTCTATTCTCTAGTTATAGCCATGCTGCGGCATACGGCGTGTCAGTGGCTTGGAAAACCGATGATGCTCAAGCGGTATTTGAGGCAATGCCTCATCAGCAAAAAGCCTTTGCTAACTTAGTTGATGCAGGATTGGTCCACGACATGTTCGTATCAGAAAGCTTTGTCGGAGATAAGAAGTTTCCGATCATCAAGTTTGTGATTGAAGCGGACAGTGAACAGCACGTTCGTGAGTTGATTGGTAACTTACCATTCCAATTTAAAGAGCTTGTCGAGGTTACCGAAATCAGAGACATCGGCAATAAGTGGTTAAACACCGAAGTTGCTTTCAAAAACTACGCAGTCGAACTCGCTTGGACAGAGCCTGAGAATCAATTCATTGTCGATGAGATTATCAGTCAAGATTTACAAATGGTTGTCGATTGGAGCGCTCAAGGCGTGATTACGTCTGCTTACTTAAAACATCAACAAATAGCCCAAGAGAAGCCAAACCAAAAAGCGATGATCAGACCTATCTACTCAATGGCAATATTGGCTAAAAACGAACAACAAGCTCGCGAAGTTGCCAGTCAGTTGAATGCAGTAAAGCTAGGCTTTGCTGAGGTCATGGTTAGTGAACTGGGCTTTAAACTAGACCTATAAATAAATGAGTTCTATAGACGATAAGAACTAAAGAAAATGAAAGCTATCGAAAACGAGAATTATCAAAATCAATCGATGTAGCTTTCTTTCTATAGACCTCATTAGTTGTTCTAATGGCTAGGCTTTGTACTAAGGTGAGTGGGTCTACATGACTCACTCACCTTGTTGTTATTTTATCTTGTTACCTGCTGAGCTTATATTTGGCTTAATTATTGGCTAAACTTATCACCATTCTTTTCTATGTATGGTTTGGCATTAGCTCGACCAAACAAACACCTTTTTGATGACCTTTTTATTTATGAACACCTCGCCGGAATGAACGCCAGTAGCCCTGAAAAAATCATCTTAGACGCTTCGGGTATTGAGATGATTAACAACACACTCATTGATTCGAACTTGGACAAGCGGGTGACTTTGTCTCCCTCAGAAGCCTTGATTCTTGAGTTCCTAGTGAAGAATAGCCCCAAAGCCGTGGGTCGCGACTTCTTGCTTGAGCATTGTTGGCCGGGCAGGGTGGTGACGGGCAGTTCGCTTAATGTTGCAGTTAAGAATATTCGTACAGCATTAGGTTCACTTAAGTGTGATTGCAAAATCTTAACGGTGCAAAAGGAAGGGTACAGTTTTAATAGACCTCAACAGCTTGGTGGCTACCTATCTACACCCACCTCGGCTATTCAAGTTGAAGTACCTCAATATGAAGCGCCTAAAGTTGAAGCGCTTAACGTAACCTCAGCATCAAAGAGCTCGAGTACTGAACGTGGTGACAATGAACATGAGCCAGCCTTAACGAAGCAACCAGACTTCTATAAACAGCGTCAGGTGCAGCATTTTGCCGCGCGTCATCGCTCTCGCATCGCAGGAATATTAGCCAGCGGATTTCTTCTCATGCTGTTTTATCAGTTTGCTTTTTTTATGGATAAGACGAGTTATCACGGCATGGATGTTTATCACGACAGTTTGAATTTTGATCAAGAGCTTTTAACTGAGTTGAATACTGTGTCAGAACTCGGTGTTGAGTCACTTTACCTGCATCGCATTGGTGTTGGGTGCCAGAACATTCAAGCTGTTGCTTTGATAAACGGGCGCTGGAAAGAGATGAGCCATCAGTTTAAGTCGCTCTCTTGTGACGACGACAATGACGATGAGCGAGGATAGCCGATATGAATCGTAAGTTTTGGATGCCTATCTTGTTGACGCTTTTTGTGATTCTAAATGTAGGCTTGATTTCTGGGCTCGCAACCAAAAGTACTTATAAATTCACCGCAGAATACCCGATGATAGGCTGGGAGAAAATCTCACTTCGATTGGAAAATGGTCGAGTTAAAATGCAGTACATTGGTTACGATATGGATGGAAACGTCGCTCAAACCAAGCAAATGTTTGGTGTGTTCTTACGCTGGGGGAATCACTACTACCTTTATCAATTGGACCAAGAGCAGGCCCAAGATAAACAGACATTCAATATCAAGCACTTATATATTCAACAAACCCAAGGTAAGCGCAGTGTGTTGGTATCGAATCAGCGCGGCCTTTATGTAACGAAAAAAGGCGCGCCATTAGAACTTAAAGGCATCATGCATGGCGATCGATTACGTTAATACAGAGGCTTAACGCGAATAGAAAACCTTTGGTTAGCTTTTACCGAGGACGTTCAGCTTAGTTTTGATAAAGTCACTGTGGCCAACGTAGAGCAGTTCTGCTGTTTTACGGATCACAGAGTCTTCGATAGGGTCAATTTCCCCGTCGGCATGCGCCACTTCCCACATCGCTTTGATTAAGTCGATTCTCACTGGCTGAGATAGGTCTCTGAGTTGCGATGTAAAGTCATACAGCGATACTGATTGCTCTACTTTTGGTTCTGCTTGCGCGAGCAGAACCTTTGCTTGTTCTTCATCTAAATCCAGCAAACGTTGCAGAAGCTGAAGCTTAGCGACTCTTTCTGATTCATTGATCTGATGGTCGGCTCCCGCGACTTCACACAACAAACTCGCGATGGCGATATTAGGTGATGTGCCTTGGTTTTTGCTTAGGTCCTGGCCTTCAATCAATTGTTTAAACATTGATGTGAGAGAATTGAACATAACGAGCTCCAGTTAAAATTTGTATCGGGTTCCGTAACGCTGATAGCTATCAACTATAAACATAACTATTGGGTCTACAGAGTGTGATCGCAAGCGTCTTTACTAAAAACTGACATTACGGATACGCGAGCGATAAGGAGCACTTCTTAGTCCGGTTCCGGAAAACGCGTAACCTTACCATCGCCGCTCAGGGTGGTGATTGATTGCGGTTTCCCATCAGTGTCTAGCCTCAATTCTCCAATCGCACTGCGGTTTGAAAGGCGATAGAAGGTTTGATTGTCGGGGCTTCGCTTTTCGATCTTCAAGCGTTTACGCTTAGTGAAGTAGTTCAAAACTGAGCGAGGGCTGTATAACAGGCGGTCCCATACATCGCAGAATTTAAGCAGCGGAGCAGGGAACTGATTTTTAATACCACTACAGGTGATTTGATAGATGTTCGGGCTGTTGCGACGATACCTAAGCTTGATGTCATAAGCGAAGGAGTAGTGAACGTCACCAGAAAGTACCACGAAGTTGGTCGGTGTTTTGGTATGGGTAAAGATACTGATCAGCGTATTTGCACTGCCCGGATGTGCCATCCAGTTTTCAGCGTCAATCACTAATGGCTTTCCGATTGTGGTCGCCATCTTTTGCAGTGTTTCAATAAACTTCACGCCAAACATCGGTGCAGCAGAAACGATCACCACTTTATCTTGATTCATTAACTGGTGTTGAAATTCAATCAAGGCTTCCCAGTCCATTAAACCTGAAGGCTTATTCATGCGAGACTCTGAACGCCAACGACGCGTTCGAGTATCCAACACAATGACTTTGGGTGAGGTATCTATTGTGTAGTGCCACTCTTCAAAGCGACTCAGCATCTCAATAAAGGCTTGATGCTTGTCTGGCTCGATGTTGCTAACAGAGTGAGTAGTCACTGCATTGCCGGTTTCATTATGAGTTTGTTTAGTAATGCGCGGTTGATCAACAAAAAGCTGTTTTGCTTGCTCGATAAACGTTTCGTCGAAGCTCTCCGGTTTGTTACCCCAACCCTGACACATCCAGTAAGCCGCGAGGCCGTTGCCAATGACTTGAGTTGCGAACTGGTTTTGGTCGACGGCATGTTCCCAGCCCACGGTAAGGTTCCAATCATCAGTCACATCGTGATCGTCGAAGATCATGTACGTTGGAATATGCGCGAATAGACGTTGTACTTGCGGTAAGCCAGCAATGAAATCATCCATGATGACGCTTTCATCACGCCACTGTTGCTGCTCAGTCGGTGTTAATTGGCGTTCCCCTTGAGTGAAGTTATTCTCAATTAGACGCTCTCGATTGACGCATTGCCACAGTGTCGGAGTCCAAACCAACAAGTACATCGCGATAAACTCAGACAGCGTGACCAAGTGGTTTTCACAATCGGTAGAACTAAAAATCGGCACGCCACGATTCGGGAAGAACTTATCGAGCATCGATTCTGAAGCGGTGTGGTGCGGTAAATAGTGATGACGCTGATATAAGTGATATTCACTGTTATACAGAGCGTCACTGCTGTTGATTTGTTTAATTTGCGAGTCAGTCGGTAAGCTCTCGCCTACAAGGCCAAGCAGTCGAATAACTTGTTGAATAGCATCAAGTGTTGGGCCTGCCACATGGTCGGCGTAGATTTGATCGCCGCTCATCATCAGCATGTCGGGTCTTTCAGCGACGGTTTGCTCGGCCATCTTGTTGTCGGCTGCGACTAGGCTGTCCTTGCTTGGATGATGGGGATTACGGCAAGAGCCATGCAGAATGTAATTAGCCGAGGTCGATATCTTAAACTCAACGCGAGATTTACCGTTGTAAACAAGGTGAGGGGCGAGCTCTTTTAGTGAACCTGACTCTGTGTGAATGTCATATTCAAGCAGCGTATCAGTCGGAAATTCACCTTGTAAGCGAATTAGCGTTACCCACGCATGTGTACCGATTTGAATCGAATCATGCTCTTCAAGCGATGAGGTATAAAACGGCTGGTCTTGTTCTGCTTCAGAATGCTCTTTTTCGTTCGAAAAGCCCGTTTCTTGAATGTGAAGTTCAGCTCTGCCTGTAAGAGGCGAGCTGGTGGCTAACCAAAGTACCACTTCAGTCGCGGTGGTTTTTCTTAAAATGGGTCCGGCGAGTAACAGGGGAAGAGATGATGTCGTAGAGGGTTTCAATACGGTACCTAAAATCGTTGGTGGTTAGTCGTCGTGGTGTTCTTTTGTTTCGAGCTTGTTCGTGTCTGGCTTTGTGGTTTGAAGCTGTGATGCTTCAAGTTCTACTGAGTCAGATTCTGTTGTTTATGCTCTGCAATCTCAGGCTCTGTCGTTTCAGATTCCGTTGATTCAAGTATTTCGATAACTTCCGAGCTAGAAAGTTCATGGCCCATTAGAAATATTGCCAATAGGGCATCGGCTTTGGTCTTGGTATCGGAAGGCTCGTCTAATAACAGTTCGAGCTTTTCTCGAATCATAGCGATTTCGTGCTCAACAAAGCCACGGCCTTCTTCATCCCCTTGATTGTCTTCAGGGGCATTATCGAATTCAAGAAATAGCATGTCACCGTCTAGGTTGGTATCCACCAAACGCTCGGGCAACCACGCCTCACCCATAACAATATCTGGATCGGAATATTTGGGTAAGTGATCTATAATGTTTTGTAATTCGGAGACTTTCACAATACTTTCATTTAACCGAGAATATTCTACATTGTAACGGCCAATGCCGAGCAAACCTAAAAATAGTTAGCCGTCATGGTTAATAAATGTCTATTCAGTAACACAATATTTATTACAAAGAGTAATTAGATAAGAATGAAGCTCAAATATTTACCGACTCTCCCTTCATCTGGGGTGGTTTTACTAGGCAGTGCTTTCTTAAGTAGCATTTTCGTAAGTGCTAATGCGTGGGCCGCTGAAGAGCAAGAGTGGGGCATCGCAGCAATGTTCCGTACAGCGAGCATCCCTTATGACACGTCTGGTGGTGACCAATCGGTTAGCTCATTCGTACCGATGCTGTTTTTTAAGAACGATTATGTGTTCATTGACGGTACCGAGATGGGGGCATACCTCTATCAAACTGACGATGAGAAGTGGTCTTTCAATGCTATCTCTCGCATGCGCTTTATTGATATCCCGGCATCTGAGCAGAACGCGATTGAAGGCGATACGGCGGATTTCGGTGCTCAACTGACCTACCAACTTGATGATTTTTGGTCAGTTGAGACGGAATTAATGAGCGACAGTGAATACAACTTCCACGGTAACTTACGTGCTAAAGCTAAGTATGAAACCGGAGATTGGGAGTTTTACCCGAGCGCGACACTTCGTTATAAAAGTGCTGACTTCAACAGTGAGTATTACTCCGCGTCTAATGAAACCATTGGTGCTGGTGTGGACTTAAATGTCGGTGTTGAAACGCGTTACCATGTGGTTTCAAACTTGTACTTATTGGGTTCAACCAGTGTGACTCGATTGGACGACAACGCTTACGATTCTTCGATTGTTGAAGACCGTTATCAAGGTGAATTGTATCTTGGCTTTGGTTTCTTTAACGACAAAGAGAAAGCGCCGAAACCTAAGCTGAGCAATGCGCCGTATTTACGTGTCGCACACGGCTGGGCAACGCCATCCAATATTGGCGACATCATGAAGTTCAATACAGAGAAAGACGAATACAACAACCAGTTGACTTCGTTCTTCTATGGACACCCGTTAACCGATGAGATCTTTGGCTTCCCATTGGACATCTATTTGACCCCAGGTATTGCGCATCACTGGAGTTCAGACGTTCAATCAAGCAGCACCGAATACATTATCGCAATCAAGGCGTACTACACCTTTGATTGGCCAACTCAGTGGCGTGTTGGTGTGGCAGAAGGCATGTCTTATATTGATTCGATTACCTACATCGAAGGCTCTGAGATGGACCGTAAAGGTTACACCGCAAGCCATTTGTTGAACTACTTAGACTTCTCATTTGATGTCAACGTCGGCGACTTGATAGGTAAGAATGACTTGAACAACTTGTGGTTCGGTTACTCATTGCATCACCGTTCTGCAATCTTTGAAAACGCGTCCCAGTTCGGACGAATCAAAGGCGGCAGTAACTACAACACGGTTTACTTCCAGTACGAGTTCTAAGGTTAGTTTTGAAATGTCGTTTAACCGTAGTTGACTAAGTACGACTTACATTTGACCTCGCTTTCATAGCTCCTGCGAGTGTTAGCGAGATTAATCAGCCTGATAGCAAAAGGTTTTCCCTTTGCTGTCAGGCTTTTTTGTTTGAGACTTGTGATATAATCGCGCGAGTTTAATAAGTACAAGAATAGGACACGCTTTGACTTCGTCTCCGGAAAAAGCAGATAACAACAAGAATGCAGCACAGCCAAGTTCTTCACAGAACGAAGCGAAATCAAATAAGCCTGCATCGAACCGACCTGCTAAACAATTAAATGCTGAACAATCAAATACCAAAAAAGCTGATCAATCAGCGACAAACAACAAATCATCTCAGAATAGCCCAGCCTCTCTTCGTAAAGCGCTCAACGAATGTATGATGCGCGACCGCTTCCGTTTGAGTAAGCGAATTGCTGGTGCGAGCAAAATTAAGAACGAACAAGCTAAGCATGCTGTCTTTGATGAGATTGCGTTAGACATTGCTAAGTCGATGATGACGGCAACTCAGCGTGCGGCACAGAAACCAACGATTGAATACCCAGAAATTCTACCGGTTAGCCAAAAACGCGAAGACATCGCGAAAGCCATCGCTGAAAACCAAGTGGTTATCGTGGCGGGTGAAACGGGTTCGGGTAAAACCACTCAGTTACCAAAAATCTGTTCTGAGCTTGGCCGCGGCCGCTTTGGCTTAATTGGTCACACTCAACCTCGTCGTCTTGCGGCGCGTTCGGTTGCGAACCGTATTGCTGAAGAGATGGAAACGCAGCTGGGTGAGTTCGTTGGTTATAAGGTTCGATTCAACGACCAAATTTCTGACAACACACAAATCAAATTGATGACCGACGGTATTCTACTGGCGGAAATTCAACACGACCGATTCTTAAATCAGTACGACACCATCATCATCGATGAAGCGCACGAACGTAGCCTGAACATCGATTTCATCATGGGTTACCTGAAAGAGTTACTGCCAAAGCGTCCTGATCTGAAAGTGATCATCACGTCGGCAACCATCGATCCAGAGCGTTTCTCTAAGCACTTTAACAATGCACCGATCATTGAAGTGTCTGGCCGTACTTACCCAGTTGATACCCGTTACCGCCCATTAGGTGGTGATGAAAGTGATTCAGACCGCGATCAAATCGAAGGCATCTTTGAAGCCGTTGATGAGCTGTGTGATGAAGGCCTTGGCGATATCTTGATCTTCATGAACGGTGAGCGAGAAATTCGTGATACCGCAGATGCATTAAGTAAACGCAACCTTCGTGATACCGAAATTGTCCCGCTTTACGCGCGTCTATCGGCGGGTGAACAGAACCGAATCTTCCAGTCTCATACTGGTCGACGCATCGTTCTGGCAACCAACGTGGCAGAAACCTCGTTAACCGTTCCGGGCATCAAGTATGTTATCGACCCGGGTACGGCGCGTATCAGCCGCTACAGTTACCGTACTAAAGTACAACGCCTACCGATTGAGCCAGTATCTCAAGCGAGTGCTAACCAGCGTAAGGGTCGTTGTGGTCGTGTTGCGGAAGGTATCTGTATTCGTCTGTACTCTGAGGAAGATTTCGAGTCACGTCCAGAGTTTACTGACCCAGAAATTCTTCGTACTAACCTAGCGTCGGTTATCCTTCAGATGACAGCGCTAGGCCTAGGCGACATTCAAGCGTTCCCATTTGTTGAAGCGCCCGATAAGCGCAACATTCAAGATGGTGTAAGACTGCTTGAAGAGTTGGGTGCGATCGCAACAGCTGAACCAGCTGCAAACAAAAACAAGAACCACGGCGACGACAAGAAGAAGCTAACCGCAATTGGTCGTAAGCTGGCGAAGCTGCCTATCGATCCACGTTTAGCGCGTATGGTTATCGAAGCACCACGTAACCGATGCCTACACGAAGTGATGGTGATCGCGTCTGCGTTGTCGATTCAAGATCCGCGTGAGCGTCCATCAGATAAGCAACAATCGTCTGATGACAAGCACAAGCGCTTCTTCGATAAAGAGTCTGACTTCATCACGTTTGTGAACTTGTGGGATTACATCAAGCAGCAGCAAAAAGCGCTGTCGAGTAACCAGTTCCGCAAACAGTGTAAGCAAGATTACCTCAACTATTTACGTATCCGTGAATGGCAAGATGTGTACTTCCAAATTCACCAAGCAATGCGTGAACTGGATACTAAGTTGAATACAGAACCGGGCAGCTATGATGGCATTCACATGTCACTGCTATCAGGTCTGCTTTCGCACATCGGTATGAAAGACCAAGAGAAGAATGAGTATCAAGGTGCACGTAATGCGCGCTTCCATATCTTCCCTGCGTCTGGCTTATTTAAGAAACAACCGAAGTGGATCATGTCTGCTGAGCTGGTGGAAACCTCGAAACTTTGGGGGCGTGTTATCGCGAAGATTCAACCTGAATGGATTGAACCACTAGCGAAACACTTGATTAAACGTAGCTACAGCGAACCACATTGGTCGAAGAAACAAGCAGCGGTAATGGCACACGAAAAAGTGATGCTTTACGGAATCCCAATCGTACCTAAGCGCCTTGTGAACTACGGCGCGATTGACGCAACCGTCAGCCGTGAGTTGTTTGTACGCAGTGCATTAGTAGAAGGTGAGTGGGAAACCAAACATGCTTTCTTCAAGCAGAACCGTAAGCTTTTACAAGAAGTCGAAGAGCTAGAGCATAAATCGCGTCGTCGTGACATCTTGATCGACGATGATGAACTGTTCGATTTCTATGACCAGCGTGTTGGTGAAGAGGCGGTATCTGGCCGTCACTTTGATACATGGTGGAAGAAGACCAGTCAGAAAACCCCTGAGCTGCTGAACTTCGAAAAGTCGATGCTGTTCCGAGGCGATGCTAGCCACGTTACCGATCTGGATTACCCGAACTTCTGGCACCAAAATGGTATCAAACTGAAGCTGAGCTACCAATTTGAGCCGGGCGACGACAACGATGGTGTAACGGTACACATCCCGCTGCCTATCTTGAACCAGATCGACCAGAACGGTTTTGATTGGCAGATCCCGGGTCTACGTCAAGAGCTAGTGATTAGCCTGATTAAGTCGTTACCTAAAACGCTACGCCGTAACTTTGTGCCTGCGCCAAACTACGCTGATGCATTCTTGGCACGTGTGACACCACTTGAAGTACCGTTATTGGATTCTCTTGAGAAAGAGCTACGTCGCATGACGGGTGTAGAAGTGGTCCGTGATGACTGGAAGTTAGACCAGATTCCAGAACACTTAAAGGTAACATTCCGCGCTGTCGATCATCGCAAGCGTAAGCTGAAAGAACAGAAAGACCTGCATGAGCTGAAAGAAAGCCTGAAAGACAAGGTTCAAGAAACGCTTTCTAAAGTGGCAGACGATGACATCGAGCAGCAGAACCTGCATACGTGGAGCTTTGGTGAATTACCAAAAGTCTACCAACAGAAACGTGGCGGCTACGATGTTAAAGCCTTCCCTGCGCTGGTGGATACCAAAGACAGCGTAGAGATCAAACTGTTCGAAACCGAGCAAGAGCAGATCTCAGCAATGAAGTCGGGTCAGCGTCGTTTAATCCTGTTGAACGTGCCATCACCGATCAAATACTTGCACTCGAACCTGCCAAACAAATCGAAACTTGGCTTGTACTTCAACCCATACGGACAGGTACTCGATCTTATCGATGACTGTATCGCTTGTGGTATTGATAAGCTGATTGAAGAGAAGGGCGGCTTGGTTTGGGAACCAGAGCAGTTTGAAGCTCTGAAAGAACACGTGCGTGCAGAGCTGGGTGATACGGTTGTTGAGATTGCTCAACAGGTTGAAACCATCCTAACCACGGCATTCAGCATCAGTAAAAAGCTGAAAGGACGCGTGGATCTTTCTATGGCATTCGCACTTTCTGACATAAAAGCTCAAGTAGAAGGTTTGATTTTTAAGGGTTTTGCCACAGAATGTGGGTGGAAACGCTTGCCGGATATTCTACGCTATATGAGAGCGATTGAACGCCGCATGGAAAAACTGCCAATTGACCCGAATAAAGATCGTCTTCATATGATCAAAGTTGAGTCAGTAATGAATGATTACAAAGAACTGCTGAATAAAATTCCAAAAGGGATCGCGGTTCCAGAAAATGTAAAAGAGGTGCGTTGGATGATAGAAGAGCTTCGTGTAAGCTTCTTCGCACAGCAGCTCGGTACGCCTTACCCAGTATCAGATAAGCGTGTTAAAAACGCGATTGATGCTTGCTAAAGGAATAAAGCTAGACGCAATGGCAAGGTTTGGGTATAAATCTTGCTTATTGCATTACTAATTGAATAGTTATTACATACAGGGCGACTTGGTGGCAATTTATTACCACTCAAGGCCTGCCACTAGGACGAAAAAGGTCGAATATGAAAAAAACGTTATTGGCACTAGCACTACTAGGTGCATCTTCAACAGCAATGGCTGATTCTTGGTTGTACGGCGGTGTAATGGGTGGTCAAAACTCATTAGGCAACAAAGAAGAAACAGCGATGGGTATCCACGTGGGTACAGGCATCCTTCCACTAATCGGTGTTGAAGCGGGTTACTGGGATCTAGGTTCTTTCGACAGCATTAAGTACGGCAACCGTGACCTAACAAACCTAGATGCAAGCACTGCTTACCTAGCGATCAAACCAAGCATCGATTTCGGTCCTCTTCACGTATACGCGAAAGCTGGTCTTCACTCTTACGATCTTAAATCTGACGGCTTCAAGCAATCAGGTGAAGATGTAATGTACGGTGTAGGCGCAGAATACTTCATCTTTGGTCCACTATCTGTAGGCGCTAGCTACCAAAACTTCAAAATGAAAGATGACGACTCAGGCGTATTCACGCTAAACGCAACTATCCACCTACTGTAATTAAACAGTAAAACGATCGTAGATAACGGTCGGATAGTCGTTAAAGGGTTCGTGAGAATTCATAAAAAATGCCAGCTTGATAGCTGGCATTTTTGTATCTGTTAACCGGGTAATTGCAACTCTGTTTTCTTATAACAGGTAGCGAGCGGACGGTTACTTTTTACTGTTTAGAATACGCTGGATTCTTGGGTTAATCGCTTTGCCGTGTTGGCTTTCGTACTCTTCACGTTTTAAATCGTTCAGGTTCTTCACTGAGTTAGCGGCAAGCAGGAATTGCGGCAACTCCGTTTCTAGCATGCCTTTCTCATCCAAACGCTTTGCTTCCAAGTAGTACTTCTTAAACAGACCATCCAACTTGTTCTCAGCGGTGCGCTTCAAGTCGTACAGTTTGTTTTGGATTAACCATTTTTCAATCTTGTTCACCGCAGTGCGAGACAACACACGGATACGGCTGTCTAGCAGTTCTTCTTCCGTCAAAGAATCTTTCAGGATCCAAAGCTCACCCATTTGTGGCGGCCAACTGTTGCCAAGCTGAATACGCTCGTGACAGTGCATTAGCACACGGTTAAGGCCGTCTGAATCAACAGAGTTAGCAAACTCAATGAACTTACCGCTTGGCTCACTACCGTACTGATATTCCCACTGTGTTTCGTACACGCTCAAGAAAGAGCCGAACACGTGAATACACCAATCCGTTAGTTCTAATTCTGCAGGATCTTGATCAACAACAGGCACTTGTTGAGACGCACCAGAATCCGCAGCTTGTGCAGCCGCTACTTTCACTTCGGTACTTTGCGCTTCAATCACTTCAGGTACTAATGGACCTGTAGCGTCAGGTACAACAGGTTGAGCTGGCTCAGAAGGTTGGCTTTTTGCCTTTTTGAATGAGCTGCTGCCTGAAGCGTTCAGATGGGCTAAGCTTTTGTCTATACCCATTTCCTTGAGCTTGTCCTGCATTTCCTGAATATTGAGAGGTCTTCTGCTGTTGTTGTCTTTCATTTTGCTTCTCGTTAACTAACCAGTACTGCAACTTAGATTCGATGCGTGATATTGGCATTAGTTCATTGGCTTTGGCTTTATACCAGAGGACAAATTTTTTCCATACTAAACTATGGTCACCAGCAAGGCCGGAGAATTTAAACGCACGTTCCGCCCATGTTGGAATGATCTCTTCATCCAAATCATGCGTTGAAACGGTGTTGCTGTTCATTGAGCCTCGGCCTTGTGGGCGAGGGGCCTGTTGCATGTGTTGCATTGGCGCCGGAGCAGGCTGAAACTTAGGTGCAGGTGCAGGTGCAGGTGCAGGTGCAGGTGCAGGTGCAGGTGCAGTAGAGTAGACCGGAATACTATTGGTCGGTTGAACCTCAACGTGCGCCCCAGCTTGCTCTTGCTCAATGAGCATTTTGAAAACGTGAATCTCTTTTTTATCTCGATAATCTACTTTCACCTTATCGAGAAAACCTTGGTCGACTAAACACTTAAGACAGTCGGCTAAACCAAACGTAGAGAGAGCACAAAGTTGACCTGCTGTTTGTAGGCACACGTTGGTGTAGCCGAATTCGTCAGCACCGTCTGCAAGCATCAATAAAACCAGCTTTTCTGCAGGGCTAGAAGTATTCACTTGCCAAGCTAAATAAGAATATTTGGCGCTCAATATCGTGTTCTCAAAAAAGGTAAGTCGTTGTCACTATTGTAAGTCACCCCTTACTGAATTTATAGCAACTTAACAGAAAACGGCATTAGTAAGCCAAATATTGACCATAAGGAGACGTCTGCCCCATAAAGGCAGCATGACTCGCCAATTTTCTCGTAGCACGCTCACATCATCATCACACCTTTTGACTATTGATAATTTCACTACCTATTCACAAATTGTATTTAATTTATAAAACACCTTGATATGATCAATATTTGCGCTATTATGACGATAAGTCAGAAATGACGAAGCGTCACAAAATGGTTAACTACATGAATTTACTATTCGTGTTAATATATTGGATAGGAGTGTTTTAAATACTGGCGAAGCTTAGATGATAGCTAAGCTAAAATACGGACTGAGAAATTATGTTTGGCTTTGGTTGTAAAGGCGATAAACAAGGTATCTTTGGTTGCAAAGGCGTGTTGTCTAAAAAGCAGCAGTCTATCGCAGACCGAGAAGTAGAATTGATGTTGTTAGCAAAAGATCTGGTTCGAGAACAAGGGTTCGGAAACCTCACGATGGATAAGCTAACGGCAGCGAGCTCTTATTCAAAAGGTACAATATACAATCACTTTTGCAGCAAAGAAGACGTAGTTTTAGCCTTGTGTATTCACTCTTTAAAGGCCGAAGCATTAATGTTTGCTCGTTCTGGAGAGTTTGAAGGCAACACACGCGAAAAGGTCGTTGCATTACACGTTGCTTACCGAATCTATGTTCGCATGGAGCCGGTATTATCAACCTGTGCGATCATGGCAAAAAGCCCGTGGGTACTAGAGAAAGCGTCTAGTGCACGCGTAGCCGAGATGAATGAACTAGAAGAGTTGGTGATTGAACAAGCCGATTTAATGGTTAACCAAGCAGTTGATGCTGGTGACCTAAAGTTCCCTTCCGGTATGGGTTCTGACGCCATCGTGTTTGCAAACTGGTCAATTGCATTTGGTTCAAATGCCTTGTCACAGAATGCTTCAAACAGTCATTGTATTAAACGGTTACAAGACCCGTATTCAGTATTATACAACGCGAACATGCTACTAGACGGCCTCAACTGGCAGCCTCTTTCTACTGATTGGGACTACCGCAAAACTTGGCGTCGAGTAGAACAAGAACTGTTCAGTGAAGAGATTGCCTACTTAGAATCTGTAGGTCGATAGCTTCCATTAAGCCCACTCATGTGGGTTTATTAATAACCATTAGTGACGATTCGTCATAAACTTAAGTTTAGCCTAGTGTGGTTTTGGTTTTCTTGAGTATATGACTAAGAATTGTGTTTTTGTCAGCTTCGGCTGGCTTTTTAAGACACAACTATGACGAATCGTCACAAATGGAGACTGTGATGGAACATGACAGCCAGAAGCCAGCTTTCGATCACCAAAATCGAGATAACCGTAACGTCGATAGCGTAAACGGGGATCTAAATAACAGTTGGCACTCAATACCGACCAAGCGTTCGTTTATCGTTCTGCTGGTGGTTTTTTCAATCATCATTCTCTCTGCATTAGGGGCAAAGAACCTCTACTTTAGAGGGGACTACAACATCTTCTTCGAAGGCACCAACAAACAGTTGATGGCGTTCGATGAAATCCAAACTACCTTTGCGAAAACCGATAACCTCGCGATTGTTGTCGCACCTGAAGGCGGCAATGTCTTCACCCCAGAAACCCTCACCTTAATTCAAAACCTCACGGTCGATGCGTGGCAGATCCCGTACTCAAGCCGTGTCGATTCGCTGGCCAATTATCAGCATACCGAAGCCGTTGAAGATGACCTGTTAGTGGAAGACCTGCTGTATGAAGAGTACGAGCACACGCCTGAGCGAATCGCCAAAGTCAAACAGATCGCCCTAAACGAACCACTGCTTAAGAATGCTCTAGTATCAGCCTCTGGCGATGTGACCATTGTGAACGTCACCGTGCAATTGCCAGAAGTGGATAAAACCGCGGAAGTGCAAGAGGTGATTGCGGCCATCAACGCCATGATTGGCAAGTACCAAGCTCAGTACCCAAATGTCGAATTCCATAAAGCGGGCATCATAGCCATGAATAACGCCTTTATGACCTCGGCTCAAGAAGACAGCTCAACGCTGGTGCCATTAATGCTATTGGTGGTGTTGGTGTTCCTGACCTTTATGCTGCGCTCGTTCTTTAGTGTGGTGGCCACGCTTATTGTGATCATCTCCTCTATTGTCGCAACCATGGGCTTGTCTGGCTGGGCAGGGATGTTTCTCAGCACAGCAACGGTCAACGTTCCAACCTTGGTATTAACCCTTGCCGTTGCCGATTGTGTTCACGTGATTGTGACCATGAGACAAGCCATGCAACGCGGGATGGAGAAAGCACAAGCTATTCAATACAGCATCAAGCTCAATGCGATGCCGATTCTGATCACCTCAGTGACTACTGCGATTGGTTTCTTGATGATGAACATGTCGGACTCTCCAGTGCTGCGTGATTTCGGTAACTTGTCGGCACTAGGCGTACTCATCGCGTGCTTCCTATCTGTAACTATGCTGCCTGCATTGTTAAAACTGCTGCCAGTTAAACGCCTATCTGCCAATCCTAAGGCGGAAGACAAAGTCACTTTCATGGATAAGCTCGGTGATTTTGTCGTTGCTAACCGCAAAGCACTGCTGCCTATTTCTACGCTAGTGATTGTTGGTGCTGCCGCGTTAATTCCACTCAACAAAGTGAACGATGAGTCGGTGAAGTATTTCGATACCTCAAGCGAATTCAGACAAGCGGCCGACTTCATGGAAGAGACAGTAAGCGGCATGACGACTCTCAGTATCGCAGTGAAAACTAACGAGTCTCAAGCGATTGCTGATCCTGTGTTCTTGCAAGCAATTGGTGACTTTACTGAGTGGCTACGCGTTCAACCTGAGACCGACCATGTCGCCACGCTTTCTGATGTTTACATGCGCTTGAACAAGAACATGCATGGCGACGATGACAGCTACTACCAGCTGCCACTTAACCGTGAACTTGCTGCTCAATACCTACTGCTTTACGAGATGTCTCTGCCGTACGGCTTGGACTTGAACAACCAGATCAACGTCGATAAGTCATCGATCAAAATGGTACTCACGGTCGACAACCTAGGCAGTGTGGAATTGGTTGAACTCGAAGAGCGCATTTACTCATGGTTTGCAGCCAATGCACCTCAGTATGAAGTAGTCGCGTCGAGTCCATCACTGATGTTTGCTCACATTGGCGAAACCAACATGGCGAGCATGTTATCGACTCTGCCTATCACCTTAGTACTTATCTCTGGCTTGATGATCTTTGCATTGCGCTCGGTTCGCTTAGGCATGATCAGCCTAGTGCCAAACATTGCCCCAGCGATCATTGGCTTTGGTTTATGGGCGCTCATCTCCGGTGAAATCAACCTAGGTTTGTCCGTGGTGGTCACGCTCACACTGGGTATCGTGGTCGATGATGCGGTGCATTTCTTAAGTAAATACCAACGTGCACGATTAGAAGGGAAATCAGCGGAAGAAGCGGTTCGATACGCCTTCCACACAGTCGGCCGGGCATTGTGGATCACCACAGTCGTGCTTGTGGCGGGTTTCTCTGTATTGGCGATGTCGAGCTTCAGACTCAACTCTGACATGGGCTTGCTCAGCGCGATTGTGATTTTCATTGCGCTGGTGGTCGACTTCATCTTGCTACCGAGCTTACTGATGATCTTCGACAAGCAGACGCACTACTCAGATAAACCTCAGCACGAACCACAATCATCTAAAACAGAGCCATCTAAATCAGCGCAAGCTAACCCAGCTGGCGAACTGTCTACTTCGACCAAATAGGAATCGTCAGCCCGCTACGGTGGGCTGACTCAAGGAGATATTTATGAAAAGCGTTAAACAAACTCTCGTTACTACATTATTCACGCTGAGCTCATTCGCCGCTTTCCCAGCATTAGCAGACCCAGCGAAAGGCCTAGAAATAGCCGAGCAACGCAAAGCCGTCGATATGGGGTGGGGCGATTCTGTTGCGACCATGGAAATGCTACTTCGCAACAAACAAGGCGAAAGCAGCACACGTCTAATGCGATTGAAGTCATTAGAAGTCGATGACGATGGCGACAAAGGTTTAACCATTTTTGATGAGCCACGTGACGTAAAAGGCACGGCTTTCTTAAACCATTCACACATCTCTAAATCGGATGACCAATGGTTGTATTTGCCGGCTCTGAAACGTGTAAAACGCATCTCTTCACGTAACAAGTCGGGCCCGTTTATGGGCAGTGAATTTGCTTACGAAGACTTAAGCTCGTTTGAGCTAGAAAAGTACACCTTCAACTACATTGAAGACGCCAAAATCGAAGGCGTCGATACCTTTGTCTTGGAGCAAGTACCGACCGATAAAAACTCTGGCTACACCATGCAGAAAGTATGGTTAGACCAACAATATTACCGCCCCGTTCAAGTGGAGTTTTACGACCGTAAAGGCGCATTACTGAAAACCCTCTCGTTCCAAGACTACAAACAATACCTAAACCAATACTGGCGCGCACACACCATGTCGATGCAAAACCATCAAACAGGCAAAAGCACCGTTTTAACCACGACAGATTTAGCGTTCCAAACCGGTCTTAAGGACAAAGATTTCCAGAAAAACACACTGAAACGTGCAAAGTAAGGCAAGAATATGAAAAGGATTGTGTTAACAGGAACGCAGTTATCTTTAACCTTGGCAGCGACAGTAGGGCTTATGCAGGTGTCGTTGCCATGTGTGGCGGCTGGATTTAGCTCTGAGTTCGTAGAACAGGTCAGCCCACAGCTCGCAGGGCAGGTTAACCTTGAGCACAGGCAGTTTTTTAGCGACGGCTTACAAGGGCAAGATAAAGGGCAAAGCTCGTTGGTGTTGCAACCAGAGTTTTATTGGGAACAACAAGAGGGCAACGGCAGCTTTACCTTCACGCCCTTTTACCGCCTAGACAGCGAAGACGATGAGCGAACCCATGGAGACGTTCGTGAAGCTCTGTATCTCACGTATTGGGATGATTACGAACTGCGAGCCGGTGTAGGCAAGGTGTTTTGGGGCGTCACCGAATCGGCGCACTTGGTCGATGTGGTAAACCAAACCGATGCTATTGAATCGGTCGATGGTGAATCGAAATTGGGTCAGCCTATGGTGCACTTCACCTCGATCAAAGATTGGGGAACCATTGATGCCATGTTATTGCCGTATTTTCGTGAACGTACCTTCGCAGGGGAAGATGGTCGATTAAGGCCAACTGTACCTGTATCGGATGATGCGCTTTACGAATCGTCGAGAGAAGAAAAGCACGTCGATGTGGCATTGCGTTATAGCCAAATGTACGGCGATTGGGATGTCGGTTTAAGTTATTTAGGTGGTACGAACCGTGACCCTTACTACCGTGTAGAAGGCAATCAACTCAAGCCGTATTACGCGCAAATGCAACATTTCGGACTCGATGTACAAGGTATTATCGGTGACTGGTTATGGAAGCTGGAAAGTATTTATCGCGACAGTTACGACAACCACACAGGCGTGGCGACAGGCTTTGAATACACATGGGTTGGGGCGTTTGAATCCTATTGGGACATCGGCTTCATCGCGGAATACTTGTATGACAGCAGAGGTAACAATGCCCAAACCATCGGTCAAAACGATGTGTTCCTTGGCGCGCGTTTCGCCTTGAATGATGAAGACGGCACCGAAGTGCTTACAGGCATTACTCAAGACTTAGATAACAGCGATGTCTACAGCGCAAAGCTCGAAGCATCAAGCCGCATCAATAACAACCTCAAGTGGCGATTGAACGCTTGGTTGTTTGAGAACGAAACCCCAGAAGACTTGTTGTTCTTCGCTCGAAAGGATGATTTTGTTGAGGTAGCGTTGGAATATTATTTCTAGTGTTAGTTTGGTGGGGCGTTCTTGTTAAAGGGTGTGTCTCAGATTTAAGACGCGCTGTATTTATAATGTTCAACGTCTTCTTTTTATAAAATAGAGCAAATAATCGAATAGTCCCACAGGTAAGATGGTTATATTTTTTGAGTATCTATAACCTCCGAATATGCATGTGAATTGTGCTGGTGGTATCGGCCCTAAGGGATCTATGAGTTTATTTAATTGGGATCAAAACTTTGAAACAGGCATTGGTGTTGTCGATGAACAACATCAATACCTTGTTGGTTTTATCAACCACTACGGAAATCTTTTGTCAGAGAATACTATCTCTATAGACGACATTAACATCGCTTTACTTGATCTCACACGCTATGCCGAATTTCACTTTAAAGAAGAAGAATCTTTGATGAGAGATTGCGGTGTACATCAGTTACACATTGAAGAGCACATCAAAGTGCATCGTGTGTTTATGCAAGATATCTACAGTATGCAAGCGTTCATCTTGGAAGAAGATCAGGTGTCAGCACGGCAGTTATTGGACTTCCTCATCCATTGGCTTGCTTACCATATCCTCGGCATCGACCAAAACATGGCGCGACAAATGACCGCCATAGAAGAGGGCGCAACACCTCTACAAGCCTTTGAAGCTGAAGAAAAACAACAAGACTCTGCGACTGTCCCGCTGTTGGCTGCCCTTAACGGCCTGTTTGAACAAGTCTCTGAACGAAACAAGCAGTTGTTACGCTTCAATCAGTTACTCGAAGACAAAGTCGAGGAACGGACGGCAGAATTGAAACGAGCGAGTAAGAAGCTTGAAGAACTGTCGTTAACAGACTCACTCACTCATTTGCCTAACCGCCGCAGTGCCTTTAAACAGTTAGCGCTACATTGGCAAGACTCCAAAGAACTGGGTATGCCTTTAGTGTGCATTATGATTGATGCCGACAACTTCAAGCGCATTAATGACACCAGTGGTCATGATGCAGGTGACTTGGTGCTACAAACCCTCTCGCGTGAACTGAAAAATACGTTCCGTAATGATGATATTGTTTGCCGGTTAGGTGGCGATGAGTTCTTGGTTATTTGCCCTAACACCGGCCTCAAAGGTGGCATACACATCGCGGAAACGGCTCGACAGAAAGTGTCTGAATTAGAGGTTGAAACCAGTCATCAAGTTTGGATTGGCAGTATTAGTGTCGGTGTGGCTGAAATAACCCAAGAATTCGGCTCAATGAACGAGTTAATAAAAGCCGCCGATGAGTCCGTCTATTTAGCGAAAAACGCAGGCAAAAACAGTGTTTGTTCGATTCAGATTTAAAACTGGTTTATTTCAAGTTCAGATCCAAGTTCGCTTTAGTTTTAGATCTCGGTTCACTAGAGATTTAGAACTCAGCTCTCTGCAAATCTAGAGCCTCGCTCACTTCCAAACAAAGGAGTGGCACTCGTATTTGTGCCACTTCCTCTTACTCCTCATTAATATCCTGTTAAATTTGCCGTGTTTTTAGTCAATAACTTGCTCTTTTAGCGATTCAATTTGGCATTGGATGCGTGTTTGATTACTATGTGTAGCTATCTAAAAAAACTAATCATCCGATACGGACACTACCAACTGGTAGATGAGGAAATGATGCAACATCTAGAAGAGATCATTGCTAATGCAACGACTGCTATTGATACAGCAGATTCGTTAGTCGCACTTGATGAAGTGCGAGTTCAGTATTTAGGTAAGAAGGGTGAACTAACTCTTCAACTACAAAGCCTAGGTAAACTTCCACCTGAAGAGCGTCGCACTGCTGGTCAAGAGATCAACAAAGCGAAAGGTGCTGTTCAACAAGCGATCGCAGCTCGCAAAGACGCACTACAACGTGCAGAGCTTGAAGCGAAACTAGCTGAAGAAACTATCGATGTGAGCCTACCAGGTCGTCGCATTGAGAACGGTGGTCTTCACCCAGTTACACGCACAGTTGAGCGTATCGAACAGTTCTTTGGTGAGCTTGGCTTTAGCACTGAGTCTGGCCCTGAGATCGAAGATGCATTCCACAACTTTGATGCACTAAACATCGCAGACGATCACCCAGCTCGTACTGATCACGATACTTTCTTCTTCAACCCTGATCTAATGCTACGTACGCACACTTCTGGTGTTCAAATCCGTACGATGGAAAACGGCAAACCGCCATTCCGCTTCATTGCTCCGGGTCGTGTTTACCGTAACGACTACGATCAAACTCACACGCCAATGTTCCACCAAGTGGAAGGTATGTTAGTTGATGAGAACGTAAACTTCGCACAACTTAAAGGCATTCTTAACGATTTCCTTTGTAACTTCTTTGAAGAAGAAGTTGAAGTGCGTTTCCGTCCTTCATTCTTCCCGTTCACAGAGCCTTCAGCTGAAGTTGACGTGAAACGTAAAGATGGCAAATGGCTAGAAGTTCTAGGTTGTGGCATGGTTCACCCTAACGTACTTCGCTCTGTTGGCATCGACCCTGAGAAATACTCTGGTTTTGCATTCGGTATGGGTGTAGAGCGTCTAACGATGCTTCGTTACGGTGTAAATGACCTTCGTGCGTTCTTCGAGAACGACCTTCGTTTCCTTAAACAATTCAAGTAATCCGGGGCAGTCAAAACTATGAAATTCAGTGAATCTTGGCTACGCGAGTGGGTTAAACCTGCAATTAACAGCGAAGAGCTAGCTCACCAAATCACTATGGCTGGTTTGGAAGTTGACGATGTAGAACCTGTTGCTGGTGAATTCACCGGCGTTAAAGTAGGTAAAGTGGTTGAGTGCGGTCAGCACCCAGACGCAGACAAACTACAAGTTACAAAAATTGATATCGGCGAAGAAGAACTTTTAGACATCGTATGTGGTGCATCTAACTGTCGTCTTGGCCTAACTGTAGCAGTAGCAACAGTTGGTGCAGTACTTCCTGGTGACTTCAAAATCAAGAAAGCAAAACTACGTGGCGTTCCATCGCACGGCATGCTTTGTTCTTTCTCTGAGCTAGGTATCGACGTAGAGTCTGACGGCATCCTTGAGCTGCCTGAAGGCACAACGCTAGGTATGGACGTTCGTGAGCTTCTTGAGCTTAACGACGTAACTATCGACGTAGACCTAACAGCAAACCGCGCAGACTGCTTCAGCATCCGTGGCCTTGCTCGTGAAGTTGGCGTACTAAACCGCGCAGACGTTACAGAGCCAACAGTTGAAGCTGTTGCAACAAGCATTGAAGACACAGTGTCTGTTGAAATCAAAGCAACTGATGCTTGTCCACGTTACCTTGGCCGTGTGGTTAAGAACGTAAACGTGAAAGCGGAATCTCCAATCTGGATGCAAGAAAAACTGCGCCGTTGTGGTATCCGTTCAATCGACCCAGTTGTAGACATCACAAACTACGTGATGCTAGAGCAAGGCCAACCAATGCACGCATTTGATCTTGCTAAGATCGAAGGCGGTATCGTGGTTCGTCTAGCAGAGCAGGGCGAAAAACTAACACTTCTAGATGGCAACGAAGCTGAACTAAACAGCAACACACTTGTTATCGCTGACCACAACAAAGCACTAGCAATCGCTGGTATCTTTGGCGGTCAAGATTCAGGTGTTACTACTGAAACGACAGACGTTCTTCTTGAAGCAGCATTCTTCGCACCGGATCACATCCGTGGTCGCGCACGTGCTTACGGCCTTCACACTGATTCTTCTCTACGTTTCGAACGTGGTGTTGATTCAACACTTCAAGCAGCAGCAATGGAGCGTGCAACACAACTTCTAGTTGAAATCTGCGGTGGTGAAGTAGCGCCAGTAAACGGCAGCGAATCTGAAGCTGATCTTCCTAAAGCAAACGTAGTTGCTCTACGTCGCGCTAAGCTAGACAGCCTACTAGGTCACGAAATCCCATCTACAGACGTAGTGGAAATTCTTACTCGCCTAGGTTGTGAAGTTGAGACTACGGACGCAGGTTGGACGGCAACGTCTCCATCTTGGCGTTTTGATATCGCAATCGAACAAGACCTAATTGAAGAAGTAGGTCGTATCTACGGTTACGATAACATTCCAAACCAAGCGCCTAAAGCGGCACTTAAAATGAATGACCACAAAGAAGCTGACCAACCGCTTAAGCGCGTTCGTGACCTTCTTGTAGACCGTGGCTACCACGAAGCAATCACATACAGCTTCGTAGAACCAGAACAGCAAAAACTTGTTGTACCTGGTGTTGAGCCGCTAATCCTGCCATTCCCAATCTCTGCGGACATGTCAGCAATGCGTCTTGGGCTAATCCAAGGTCTTCTAAACACAGTTGTTCACAACCAGAAGCGTCAACAGTCTCGCGTTCGTCTATTCGAATCAGGCCTACGTTTCATCCCTGAAGCAACGGCTGAAAACGGCATGCGCCAAGAAATGATGCTTGCGGGCGTTATCTCTGGTACTCGTGGCGAAGAGCACTGGGACATTGCAACTAACACTGTAGATTTCTTCGATCTTAAAGGTGACCTAGAAGCAGTTCTTGAGCTTTCTGCAAACGAAATCGCATACAGCTTCAAAGCAGCTAAGCACCCAGCGCTTCACCCGGGTCAAACAGCGGCTATCGTAGTAGGCGGCAAAGAAGTGGGTATCATTGGTACTGTTCACCCAGAACTAGAGCGTAAGTTTGGTCTTAACGGCCGCACTATCGTATTCGAAATCGAATGGGCAGCTATCAACACTCGCGTGCTTCCAGAAGCAGTAGCCGTATCTAAGTTCCCTGCAAACCGTCGTGATATCGCCGTTGTTGTTGACGAAGCAGTAGCTTCTGGCGACATCGTTGAAGCGTGTATCGCTGCTGGTGGCGAATTCCTAACAGGCGCTAAACTGTTCGACGTATACGTTGGTCAAGGCGTTGAAGAAGGTAAGAAGAGCCTAGCAATCGCACTTAGCCTACAGTCTGTAGAGCGCACACTTGAAGATGCAGACATCGCTGGTTCAGTAGATGCTATCGTAGCTTCAATCTCAGAGAAATTTGGCGCAGCACTTCGCGACTAATCTTTTCTGATAGATAGAAAAATCAAAGGCCTCGCATTGCGAGGCCTTTTTTGTTTTTGTTGGGTAAGGAATCGGATGCGCAATCATCATTGGATAATTCATTGTTACGAAATCCTAAAGTTGAACTAACAGAAGCTCAAAAGTAAACTTCGATCGAAGAGTTTAGGGGGTAGAAGGGAATTGCTTACAGATATGTATTGCATAGAGTATATCGCTGAGCATTTTTATCGAAGAACGATTAGTTAGATCAAAGATTTGTCTGTAAGTTACTATCATACCTAGTAATAATAGCTGTCATATATATACTGACTGCGTATTTATAACTGGTTTAAGGATGCGTATGAGCGTCAATTTTGATGTTTGGATTGATGGTGATGATTTCTCTGTTGATATGAATGCGGGCTTGGAGACATTTCGAGGTGCTTCCGAAGTTACGCGTAAAGTCGCTGGTACACTTTTGACCGATAAAGTACCTAAGCAACTTACTAGCGATAGTAAAGTGAGAACCAAACTCAGAAAAAACTTTAAAGGCTCATTTATCCAAACCTTTACTCTTGAGCTTGATGACCCCGAACTACAAACTCGCTTTAGAAAGATCGGTAAAGTCCCATTCACTGAACTGGTGGGTTATTTTGTGCATGAAGCACTGTATAAAGAAAGCCCTGAGTTATCTAAGAAGGCTTCTAAGGCTTTGGATAACCTTGGAGATGATTTAGCTGAAGAGTTGATCGAAGAGTTGAGAGTTTCTGCACTTAGCCATTTACATTCTGTTGCCACTCATTTCAACAAAGACGTGAAGTTAAGATATCGTCAAAACCGAACTGAACATAGAGTGCTCGCTAAGCTAGACAGAGGGACTGGCTCGACTTTGAAAACCTGTATGAATGCAAAGGTAATTGAGATCGAAGCTAGTATTACTCGTCTGAACATCAATACGGGAAATGGCAGGCTTCAGTTAAAAGGTGCTAATGAGACTATAGCGTTTGGTTTTCCTCAGCAGGTAAAGTTTATAGAGCAGAATAAGGCACTGAAGCAGAAATTCTCTGATAACTTGCATGTGAATAATGGGCTGGGAGCTGATCGTGATAAATGGAAAACGCTCAAGCTTCGTGCCAGCACTCAAACTACGAGTAATGGTCGAATAATTAAATATATCGTACAAGGTATACTAGATGCTTAATAGGTATTTTATTACAGCTGTCGTCTTGATGGTTGTGGTTGTTACCTCTTTTGTAATCCAATTTTACTTCAATTTAGGATATGGGATCTCAGATCAGCCCTCTGATTGGGTTGATTTTAGTGACTTCTTTAATGGGATTGTCAGTCCACTACTAAGCTTTATGTCCTTGGTGTTGCTGATTCATTCCTTGAATCTACAGAATCAAGCTAATATAGACCTGAGAGCTGAGGTAAAGCGTAATCAAAAGAACGAACAGCTACGATCGTTTGAAACTTACTTCTTTGGGCTGATAGAAGCACAAAAAGCTTCTTTTGCTAGCTTCAAATTAGAATTTCCCCCCCACCTTGGGGAAAAAAAACTTGAGGGAGTCTGCGCTATTCAAGAGTTAGAGGATCAGATTGAGTTGATGCGAGATAACAACGCTCAAGACTCAGATATTGAGCTGGCTTTGGATGAGATAGATAAAGATGAGCGTATTCATAATACGATTCGCATTTTCTACAATATAGTCAGAATGGTCACTGACAGATTGACTGATGCTAATGGTTTCGATGAGAGCATCAGAAAGGGACAATTCCAGACCCTTATTAGTTTTACAGAATTATCCCAGCTACGCTTAGTTATGATCAGTATGCAGTTTATGGACTGTGAACCAGCGAAGTACCTCAAAGGCCACAATGAGTTCATGAAGGTACTAGAAGAACTAGGAGGTGGTGCGGATCTTTACTAGCCCTTCTGGATTAGTACAAATTAGTACATGTGAAGCTTGTTTATAGTCGCTCTAGATATGCATAGCTCTTGGCTGCTTCTGCTATTGATAGCTTCTTTATTATTTGTTTAACCTGAACAGGGAGGCTTTGTAGGCCTCCCTAGTTTCTTTCCTTTTGGCTTTACGTGCTTTTAGCCTTCTCTTTGACGTTCTCTGATAAGCTCTCTTTCGATTTGAGCAACTGAAGCTGGATGTCTTGACCTGTCTATAACTTCACACTTTATAGTGACTACATTGATAGAGGGGCGCTTTCTGTAGTCCCTCCAAAGTAAGCAGAGAGACACTATGAAACGTTTAATTCTAAACATCACATTCTTGGTATTCATGACACTTGGTAGCATGAGTGCCATGGCTCATGATTCAACGGTTAAGTACGGTATTGCGATATCTCACGATGGTGAGCAAATTTCGTATGGTAAAAGTGGGAGCGGGGGTACGGCGCTGATCTTCATTCACGGCTGGAGCTTAGACAGCAGGCTATGGCAGAACCAAGTGAGTGGTTTAAGGATTTAGCAGGCCACGGCAACTCATCGTTCAACCGCCACAGAACGAGTGCAACATCTTCTTTATTAAAGTGAAATATTAATGTCACGGTAGCATATTAATTTAGCGTATGAATTTTTATTCCGTATATAGAAGGACTTATGAAAAAAATTGGGATTTTTGCCACGATTGGCGCTCTGGCTATCTTCGCTTTACCAACTCACGCAAGTAATGTCTCTGAAGGCGATGTTATTAATCTTGGTCTCCATGAGTTAAAACCAACTCAACCATCTGTGGGTTATGATCAAATTATGTACAAGCTGGGTCGTTACCAATTTGACCAAGAAAAGATGTTTGATGAAATCTGTGAAGCCAACGGTCAAAAAGGCGTAGTGAGCATCAAAGACCAAGCCCACCCGAATATTCCTTCGACTTTCACCTGTGAAATGGAAACAGGTGCACGTAAAAAAGACATGAAGACTGTGGTTATCGCACCCAACGGTGAATACTACCTGACAGACGGTCACCATACGTTCAATGTGTTCTACCGCATGCCGCAAGGTGGTGCATCGTTCAATGTGAATGTGGTGGTTGATAAAGATTACCGCAACCTCAAAAACATGGACGCGTTCTGGAACCAAATGGCAAAAGACGGCAATACATGGCTGTTTGATAACAACGGTGAAGCGATTAGCTATCAACAACTTCCAACCTCTCTTGGGCTAACCAACTTCGCTAACGATCAATACCGCTCACTGATGTACTTTTCTCGTGGTGTGGGCTGGAACAAGCCAAGTCAGCCAGTCCCGTTCTTAGAGTTTTACTGGTCTAAAGAAGTACGTAAAGCGATTAATGCAGCAGACTTTGATCTGAATTCTACCGAAGGTTACGCAAAGGCAGTCAATGCGGTCAGCAACCATATCCTATCTATGGATACGAACAACGTTGGTGGCTCAAATCTTTCGGTTAAACAGATGGGGCAGTTTAGCGCATACAACCAAAAAGGCTTCGATAAACTGTTCAAAGAGCGTGGCAAGGTTGACTACATGCTGCGATACAAAACAACATCGACCGCCAACGGTTTAAGCTATGACTTAGCAGCGGCGTCAGCGCCTGCACTAAAACAATTAGACTCATTTACCCTTGAAGCAAACTCAAGCTTTAATGATTACCCAGCAGCTTCTGCTGATGGCATCGTCAATGCTATTGTAGAGATCCCAACAGGTACTTCCGCTAAGTGGGAACTAAGCAAAGACAATGACAAGCAAGTTATCTGGGAACACAAAAAAGGCGCTCCACGCGTGGTTAACTACCTTGGTTACCCAGGTAACTACGGCTCTATCCCACGTACTGCACTACCAAAAGAGTTTGGTGGTGATGGCGACCCATTAGATGTGATTGTTCTTGGTCAGTCTGTACCACGTGGTGAAGTTGTTCCTGTACGTCTGATCGGTGTGATGAAAATGCTAGATGATGGCGAGCAAGACGACAAACTCGTGGCCGTTCTCACTAACGATTCACCATTTAAAGATGTTTCTTCTCTAAACGAGCTAAACAATACCTACCCAGGTGTTCAAGACATCGTTGGCCTTTGGTTTGAAAACTACAAAGGCCCAGACGGTGGCATGGAACTGCAAGGCTGGGGCGATGATGTGGAAGCCAACAAGATCCTTGAGGCAGCAAGAAAACACTACGCTGTGAATTAAACTGCGGTTTGATTATTGGAATTTGATTTAAGCCCTCGTTGCGTTGCAATGAGGGCTTTTTCTTTGGCGCTGTGGAAATGTAGCGACATATACTGGGTCTATGAAGCTTTTGGGCATAAACGCGTTAAATTAAAAGCTCTAATCCGACCGATTGATATTAGAAAAAGTATCTGAAAGGTTGATATGGAAGCGTTGAACAATAAGTCTTAAATCTCTAATCAATTGTCGAGTATGGGTTAAGTCTTAAAGGGATAGATGTTGAAAGCGTATTAATAATAACCAACAAAAGTCTAGAAAGTGTGTTATTGTGGTTTTTCTCCCTACCGCTTAGTAGGGACTTCTTTTCTTTTCCGAACTCGCATCTCGGCACTCCTTAGTTGCCCTCCTA